>CAZNXX010000001.1:0-45145 GCA_964577095.1 uncultured bacterium
GTCGTGGTCTCGCGCAGGAGAATCGACACGAGCGGTTCCGTCCGCTCCTCGGCCGCGATCACGCTGAGGATGAGTCCGGGCCGGCTTTTCTTCATGATGATGGGCGTGAGAAAGACGTCCTTCGCGCCCGCGGCGAAGAGACGGTCCATGATGTGGTCGTAGAACTGGGGGTTCATGTCGTCGATGTTGGTCTCGATGAGCCGTATCCGGTCCTCCGTCTTCTTCGCGGACGTTTCGCCGATCACCACCCGGAGCAGGTTGGGGATGGCCAGGTCGCGGAAACCCGCGCCGTACCCGGTCCGCTCCACGGTCATGGCCGGGAAGGGGCCGAAGGAGGAAGCCAGAGTGGAGAGTATGGCCGCGCCCGTGGGCGTGACCAGTTCGCCTTCCACGTCCGTCGAATAACACGGCACGCCCCGGAGCAGTTCCGTGACAGCGGGCGGCGGCACGGGCAGGCGGCCGTGGGCGCAGTCCACGAAGCCGGAGCCGAGATGCAGACTCGAGGCGCGGATTTCCTCCACGCCGAGAGCCTCAAGCCCGATCACGGCGCCGACAATATCCACGATCGCGTCGACCGCGCCCACCTCGTGAAAATGGATTTCGTCCACGCCGCAGGCGTGCACTTTGGCCTCCGCTTCGGCCAGGCGGCGGAAAACGGCCTTGCTCGTTTCCTTCACAGTGGAAGACAGGCCGCTGTTGTCGATGATGGCCGCGACATCCGAGAGACCGCGGCGGCCGCCGGGGTGCGCATGCCCGTGCCCGCGCGTGCCGGATCCATGGGTGTGATGCGGATCAGGATGCGGGTGTCCGTGGTCGTGTCCGTGATCCCCGTGCCCGTGTCCGAGGGTGTGGCCGTGATCGTGTTCATGCTCATGCTCGTGATCGTGATCGTGATCGTGATCGTGATCGTGATGAGGATGATCATGATGATGATCCGGTTGCGCTGAATTATCCGGGGCGCGTTCCGGCCGGCCTCCGTCCATGAGCAGGACGTCGAATTTGGTCGCGGAAATGCCGGACTTGATGGTTTTGGAAACGCGGAGCTCGAATTCGTGCAGGTGGAGTTTGTCCAGCTCCCCGCGGAGAAGGTCCGGTTTCAGGCCCGCGTCCAGAAGCGCGCCGAGAATCATGTCGCCGCTGGCGCCGGAGAAGCAATCGAAGTAGGCGATCTTCATTGACTGTTCCCGATTGGGTTGATTTTTACTAACAGTTCATAGTTCATGGTTCATAGTTCATAGTTACCACATCCCCCCACCATGGATGACAATCACGCAATCAATGCCTTTTCTCTTTAACTATGAACCATGAACTATGAACTATGAACCATGAACTTGCTCGTCCCCCAGCCTGTTGATCAGCGCCGCGAGGTATCCGGCGCCGAATCCGTTGTCGATGTTCACCACGCCGATTCCCGGGACACAGCTGGTCAGCATGGTCATGAGCGCGGACAGCCCTCCGAGGCTGGCGCCGTACCCGACGCTGGTGGGTACGGCGATCAGCGGCTTGTCCACCAGGCCGCCGACCACGCTGGGCAGGGCGCCTTCCATGCCCGCGACCACGATCAGTACGCTGGCCTTGAACAGGACGTCCCTGCGGTCCAGAAGACGGTGCAGGCCCGCCACGCCTACATCGAACAGTTTCTCCACGCGGCATCCCAGGACCTCGGCCGTCAGCGCGGCCTCCTCGGCGACCGGGATGTCGGCCGTGCCCGCGGATACGACGACGACCGTGCCCTTGCTCGTCACCGGGGGTTTCCCGCCCACCAGAATGGCGCGGGCCTCGGGGAAATACTGCGCGCGGTCCGTCACGGCCCGCACCGCGTCGAAGGCCTCGGGCCAGGCCCGCATCCCGAGAATCGATCCGCCGTGTTCCTTCATCTTCAGGACGATGCCGGCGATCTGTTCCACGGTCTTGCCCTGGCAGAAAATCACTTCAGGGAATCCCTTGCGGAGCGCCCGGTGCGTGTCGATCTTGGCGTATCCGATGTCGTCGTACGGGAAGGACCGGAGACGGTCCATGGCGTCTTCCACCGGAACGCGCCCGTTCCGGACGTCCTCCAGCAGGTTGCGGATGGGTTCCTTGTTCATGACCGATTCCTCAATGCTTCGTTCAGACTGCCCGTCCGGTAGCCCTCGAGATCGAGCGCGACAGTCCGGTACCCGGCGGCCTTGAACCGTTTCACGATTTTCGGGAACAGACCGGGTTTCAGAACCCGGTTCATTTCAGCGGGCGCGATTTCGATGCGGGCCATTTCGCCGTGGTCGCGAACGCGCACCTGGATGAATCCCATGGCCCGGAGAGCGGTTTCAGCAGTGTCGATGCGTTTCAGCGCCCCGGACGTGATCCGGTCGCCGTAGGGGACGCGCGTCGCCAGACAGGCGAGCGCGGGCCGGTTCCAGGTGGGCAGTCCCCTCTTTCTGGACAGGGACCGGATTTCCCGCTTGGTCAGCCCCGCTTCCGCCAGGGGGCTGACGATCCCCAGTTCCTTCAGCGCCCTGCGGCCGGGCCGGTAATCCGAAGCGTCGTCCGCGTTCGTGCCGTCGGCGACGGATTTCATTCCATTCTCGGCGGCCAGCTTCCGCACAGCGATAAATACGCTTTTCTTGCAGATGTAGCAGCGATCCGGCGGGTTGGCCAGAAACGACCTGTTTTTCATGCTTCCGGGGTCGAAGACCAGATGACGAACCCCGATCATGCGGGTGAATTTTTTCGCGTCCTTGATTTCCGCATGAGAATGGATGTCCGAAGACGCGGTCACGGCCAGGACACGGTTCGTTCCCAGCACTTCCTTGGCAACGGACAGGAGAAAGGTCGAATCCACGCCTCCGGAATAAGCGACCGCGATGCGGTCCAAATCCAGAAGGCGCTTTCGAAGAATGTCCAATTTGGTCATTTTCATGAACTTATTGCCTGTTTTGGTAGATTCGAAATTTATCGAATTTATGCCCGATATGCAAACTGTTTTTCCCGGAACCACGGCGACGGTTTCCGCATTAAATTCTTGCATTTCTTGCCGAACTTGCTAAATTATCAAAGACGGGAGGATTTCCCTCGCCGAATGCGCCGGCTCCGGCTCTCCGAAATACCAAACTGAGATATCACGTGTTCCGGCCCGGACGGAACCGTGTTTGACTGCATTGCAATCAATTCTGACCATTCATTCAGACGGAGGAGTCCATGAAGGGGAATGCCAAGGTGATCGAATGTTTGAACGCCAGGCTGGCCGACGAACTCGCGGCCATCAACCAGTATATGGTCCACTCCGAGATGTGCGCGGACTGGGGATACGAGAAACTGCACAAGACCATCGAGAAACGCGCCATCGAGGAAATGAAGCACGCCGAAACCCTCATCGGCCGCATCCTGTTCCTGGAGGGCACGCCGGTCGTCAGCAAATTGTCCAAAATCGATATCGGCGCGAACGTGGAAGCCCAGCACCGGAAAGACCTGGTCGCGGAAGAAGGGGCGATCAGGGACTACAACGCCGACATCAGGACGGTCGCGGACGCCGGGGACAACGGCACCAAAACCCTCCTGGAATCCATTCTCAAGGATGAGGAGAATCACCTCGACTGGATCGAGTCGCAACTCGGCCAGATCGAACAGATCGGCCTGCAGAACTACCTGGTGGAGCAGATGGAGTGAACGGACGGTCCGGATGTCGTGCGCGGAATGTTTCTGGAAACGTGAAAGGATGAAACGATGAAAGGCTATGTCGGACCGATCGAGAAGCAGACCCTGGAGAATGGGTTTTTCCGCAAGGTTCTGTTCACGGGGGCGCACTGCCAGCTTGTGGTGATGTGCCTGAAGCCGGGGGAGGAGATCGGAGAGGAAGTGCACGATCATGTCGACCAGTTTTTCCGCGTCGAACAGGGCGAGGCCCGCTTCATCTTCAACGGCAGCGAGGAGCACGTCGTCCGGGAGAACGAGGCCGTGGTGGTGGCAGCGGGCACGCGACACAACGTCGTCAATGCCTCGTCCTCCGGGACCCTGAAACTGTACACCATTTATTCCCCCCCGAACCATCCGGAGGGTACTGTTCACAAGACCCGGGCGGAAGCGGTGGCGGCCGAGCATCACTGACCGTCCGGTTCCCGCCGGCCGCGTGAGGCCGATCGTCGAAGAGTTTCATTTCTGTCTCATTTATTAACGGAGGTCGTCATGGGCGTATTCGATTTTTTGGGAACCGTCGGCGCCAAGATTTTCGGCAAGGGTAAGAAAGAGGCCGAGGCGGTCGAGGATCTGATCAACAAGGACCTGCCCGGCAAGATCCAGAACCTGAAGGCCGAGTTCAATGACGGGACCGTGACCCTGGCCGGCGCCTGCGACACCTATGCCACGCGTGAAAAGGCCATTCTGCTGGCCGGCAACGTGACGGGCGTCACCAAGGTCGACGACAAGCTGACCTCCCCGCCGAAAGAGGAGGAAACCCAGTTCTACACGGTGGTGAGCGGCGACTCCCTGTCCAAGATCGCCAAGAAACTGATGGGCGACGGCAACAAGTGGCCCAAGATTTTCGAGGCCAACAAGGAAGTCATCAAGAACCCGGACCTCATCTATCCCGGACAGCAGCTGCGTATTCCGAAGGTCTGAAGCGGCGCCCGCAATCGGGCTTGAGAAACGCGGATATGAAGTGCCGGGCACCTTGGATGTGCCCGGCACTTGTTTGACATGCGGACCTGCCGGGTTTCACGACCCGGCAGGTTTTATTTTGATGTGTTTATGTGCGACGCACTTGAGAAGTGCGTCGCACATTCATGATGCGGTATTTAAAAGCGTGGTCTCTCGCAGAAAACAACCGGGAGGAAAAATGAGCATCCGCAGCATCCGATCGGTTTCGTCCATTGTTCTGCTGGGATTGTGTGTCTCGACCTGCCCGGACCCTTTAAAAGCCTATCCCCGGAGCGGGAATCCTCCTGCCGAAGGGACTGACCCGTCCGCGTCACCGGGCGGGTGGGAGGTCATCCGCGGTTTCGATTTCGAAACCGCGTGGGAGAGCGGATGGGAGCGGCGTCATCCGGAATTCGTCCGGGCCCTTAAAAATGTCCTGGAAGGACGGTTCAACGAGGCCGGCCGGCTGTTTTCCGCTTTGGTCTCAAACCCCGGGGACTCCGTCGAGGCCTTACACGCGGCGGCCTGCCGCATTGACGTCCTGATGCAGCAGTCGAAGTGGCTTGAAATCGCGGAATCGAAGGGCCGCGCAGCCGAAGGTCCGGGCATCGCGGACGCGCTCGCGCTGGCCCGCGCCTGGGCCGCGGCTGAACCGGAAACCCTTCATTTCCCGGACGCCCCGGTCGATCTGCCGGCCAGAATCGGACTGCCGGGAACGCCTGAAATCGAGGTATCGGTTAACGGGGTTCAAAAACGGTTCCTTATCGATACAGGCGCCGGATTCACGGTGATCGCATCCGATTTCGCCGAGGCCTCCGGCGTGCAAGCGGCCGGCGACGAGAAAGCCGAAGCCGGCACTTCCACCAGCGTCCGGGTGCCGATACGGCCCGCGGTGATCAGAGAGATGAAACTGGGCGGACTGACGATACAGAACCACCCATGCATCATCATCGATCGCCGGGATCTGGAGATAAAAATACTGGGATTCATCCGCATTCTGAAGATAGACGGCATCATCGGCTGGAATGCGATCAGCCGGATGGACATGACGCTCGATTACAGGGAGAAACGGGTTGTCATCCGAAAGCCGGTTCCGTCCGACCGCGGGGAGCCGAACTTTTTCTGGCTGGGGTACCCGATCGTCAAGGCTTCGACCGCCTCCGGTCTGCCGTTCCATTTCGGACTGGACACGGGCGCGAACACGACGCATGTTTCCAATGCCGGTCTTTCAAAGGTCGATACGGCCGGCGTGAAGATGAAAAAGACGAGAACCGGCGGCGCCGGCGGCCGGATCGAAACCGCCATGGCCCAGGAAGTCCCTGTGGCGGCGTTTCAGATCGGCGGCCAGGCGGTGACATTCCGGAAAATCCGGCGCGGCAAGGCGGATTTCGCGTCCTTCTTCGTTTTGGACGGGATTCTGGGGAGTGACGCGGCGAAGAACGGGGTCATGCGCCTCGACTTCACGAACGGGCGGTTCGAGCTGGATTTTCCGGGGAAGAAATGAAGATGAAAGGCTGAAGTCTGCAATTGCCTGCATCTGTTGCTTGATCCCGAGAGAGCGGGACCTGAAATCCATGGAATTCAGTTGTAGGTCCGATATGCCGCTTTGCGGCACCCGCGTCTGTTTGCGGGGCATATCGGACATTTGAACCTGGTCTTGACATTTCTTTCCCCGCAGGCCTTCATTACTGAATGAACATAATTACTTGGTCCCGCATCGCGGGAGGCTCCCGCCCCTGGGGGCCTGCCTGCAATGCCGGCCTAACGGCGTCTGCGGTTTTACGGGAACAAAGAAACTCCGGCCGGAATATAATCTTATCCGGATTAGAAGAGCGGACCCGGATCAGAATCAGGCAACAGGGCGGAATTCCGTCCGGGAGGCCATATGAACGGAATAGATATGAATACCGGGGTTCAACGTAAAGTGGTGATCGTGGGCGCGGGTTTCGTCGGATCCGTGTACGCCTACGCGCTTGCCCAGAGCGGACTGGCCGATGAAATCGTGCTCATGGATAAAAACGAGGATCTCGCGAGGGGCCAGGTCATGGATCTGGCGCACGGCCAGGCCTTCTTCCCGACCGTGTCCATCCGTGTCGGCGGACCCGGGGATTTCACGGACGCCGGGCTCATCGTCGTCACCGCGGGCGCGCCGCAGAAACCCGGGGAAAAGCGGCTGGATCTCCTGAGCCGGAACTCGGAGATCGTCGGCGGAATCGTCGACGAGGCGGTCGCCCGTGGAACCGGCGGGGTGATACTCGTGGTCACGAATCCGGTGGACGGCCTGACGCACGCGGCCGCGCGGCGCGCCGGACTGCCGAGGGGACGCGTCATCGGCTCCGGAACCGTGCTCGACAGCGCCCGCCTGCGGCACCTGCTGAGCCGGCACTGCAAGGTGGACATCCACAACGTGCACGCCTATGTGCTCGGCGAGCACGGGGACAGCGAGTTCGCCGCATGGTCCATGACCCACATCGCGGGCATGTCCATGGAGGAATACTGCCCCGCCTGCGGCCGGTGCAGGGACTGGAAGGCCGAGCGGTGCAAGATCGAACAGGCGGTGAGGGATTCCGCCTACCACGTCATCGGGTACAAGGGCGCCACTTATTTCGCGGTCGGCCAGGCGCTGACCCGCATTTCGGCCGCCATCCTGCGCGGTCAGAACAGCGTGCTGACCGTGTCCACGGAATTGGAGGGAGAATACGGAATCCGCGGCGTGTCGCTCAGCGTGCCGGCCATGGTCAGCCGGGAGGGCGTGGTCCGGGTGGTGGAGGGCCGGCTGGCGCCGGAGGAACAGGCGTCTCTGGAGGCGTCCGCGGAGGTGCTGCGGAAAGCGGCCGGGGGATGAGACGGAAAGTGAATGAGGGAAGATGAAAGTCTCAAGTCTGTAATAGACTACATCTGTTGCTTGATCCCGAGAGAGCGGGACCTGAATCCCATGGAGTTCAGGCTTCAGCCTTTTATGCTCTTTAGGGTTTTAAAATTGCGACGTATCTTGATGGCGCATCGAACGGTGTACATGAGGGGATCTTGCCAAAACGGCAGCCCTGAAGATCGCCAGCAATTCCAGCCCCCCTTCCAAATCTCATAAAAAACAGCCGGCAAGATTCCCTCTCGATGTAATTGTTATACTGCTTTTTTATAATGCATTTTCGATGACCTTATATAAAACATCTCCTCGCCCTTTAATACCACCTGTTTCGTCAAATATAATGATACCATTTTTGTCAATAATAATATCTCGAGGATAAGCATTGATATTATAGGCGCACTTCAATTTATCATCAATAGACGCGATTTTGTAACTGAAAGGGTGAGATTTAAGAAATTCCTTTACTCTTTCTTGGTCCTCCATAGCAGCAGAATAGAATAAAACGTTATTTTCGTTTGAGTATTTCTCATGCAAAACATTCAGTTCTGGGCGAACGATCTCGCATGGAGGACATGTTATTGCCCAGAAATGCAATACAATTATCTTGTCTTTGAAGTTTCGGAGGGTATCACCATCAATTGATATTAGAGAAAAATCCGGCGCGTGAAAACCTATTGAAGGCAATGTGTCTTCAATAACTTTTTCTAAGGATAACTTTGTGCCATCGTTTTCAATTTTAAATGCTTTATAATGTTTTCCACTTACAGGGAATGGAATATCTGATTCAAAATTTTCATTCGAAAATAATATACCGGTCGAATCTACTTCAGATTGAAGAGTAAACGTGCCATTGTGATCCAGATCAAGAAGGATATTTTTTGTGGTAATATCATTATAATTCCAACCTTCGAATTGCATAATCACTGCAATTTTAAATGATTCGGAATTTAGATTGAGAGTCCCGACACGTAGATCTTCAAAACGATAAATGTAGAAATTTCCATCAGGAAAGAGAATAAAACCAAGTTTTCTTTTTCTGTGATTAATGACAAGATCTGTCGAATATGTCAACTTTGTTTGAGTTGAGCTGGTATCAATAGAATTAAACCTGAAACTTTTAATGTATTTAAATGAGTTGGTTTTTATGTATAATTTGTGGTCAGATCTGTATTCATTCCCAGAGTTTAAAACGATAAGTACTGTATCGGGTAATTCTCTCCACACAAGTCTTGCATATTTATAATGATTACTATCCTTAATGGCTGGTGCATTTGGCACCTTTTCCAATAACCTTGAACCTGAATAACCAACTGCATTGTCTAATGAATTTTCATTCAAAGTACTCTTTTTTAAGTGTATGGTTATCTCATTGTCTTTTTTCGTACTACATTTAAAACCTAAAATGGATACTACCACTAAAAATGATAACATTTGATATTTATTCAATTTACATCCCTTTAACAATTCAGTATAACGGTAATTCTAAATGATTGAGAAGCCAAGTGAAATCAGGATGAAACAAGTTTTTCGCGAAAATATTGCGAACCATAAAGATAGTGCGCTTTTCAATCCATTTCAGCATGTTGTCAGCCGGATTTATTAAAGAATCAACCTTTAAGTAACTCGGATATTTGATTTATTAGATTCTGATTTAATTGATTCTGAAGTGGGACACTAGGTCGTTCAGCACCTATTTTTAGAATTATTCCATTTTTTCCAATGAGTACGTAATGTGGAAAACTGACTACATTCAATAGAGGTTTAATAATTTCAGACTGCTTGTTATCCAAGAAATAGTGATCGCCTTTCAATTTCAATTTTGAAACAGTATCTTTCCAGATTGGTTTTGGGGAATCCATGCATAAATAAACAAAACCAACATCTTGCTTATTAAAGTATTCTTGAAGTTTCATTGAGAGTGGCATCTCCTCCAGGCAGTGCGGGCACCATGTTGCCCAACAATCAATATAAATAACTTTCCCATTATGTTTATTTGATATAGTATCTAATATTTTATCGGCTTCATATATATCGGTCAGATCAGTCAAAAAGGCATTATCTGGAGCTTTTGTAACTTTCTTATTTCCATGTATCAATTGATACTTTTTTATTACATGATTTCTAAGATAATCGGTTGATACATTGGCCAAGTACAATTGATAATTTTCATCCAATGCATCGGAAACTCGTGTTTCAAGAACATTGCTGAATAATTGGGTTAAAAGGACCTCCTTGCAAAATCCATGGCATGTATCAATAATCTGTTTAAATCTTGCTTGATATAAGTCGTCCACATCTTCAAGCCCATATTTTTGAAATAACTTTTGAATATGATATTCATTGTAACCAATTAGATAATAAAAATACGCAGAGCAGATATTTGCTGAAGGATTATCAAGCTTAAATTCAGTGAAAAAATCATAATACAAGCTATCTGTATCATAAATCGATGCCTCAGGAACATTGTTCCTGATTCTAACTTGTCTTTGTTGACGATAATAATCAATAAGTGCTTCCGCGCAATTATACTCAATATCATATTTCGCCCATTTTATAAAAGCTTTGGATACATCGTTCTGAGCAATAAATTTATTTAAGTAATCTGTATGTACTTTCTTTCTGTTATAAAGATAGTCTTTGTATTTTTCTGGTGTGAGTTTTTGGGCGTGGAAATCAGGATCGCCGCGATATTGTTGTGGAATTTCATTATAATACCTTGTCTGATAGAGGTATATATTCTCATTTGTTATTTTGTTATCTCCCGAGAAAAATATTGCATTATTCGCTTCTCTGTTAATGAACTGATCAGCATTAATATTAGTAATTAATTTATCGCCTGGATCAACAAAAATAGTAATCCCCCTGTTTCCATATCTAAAATAGATATCTTGTGGATAATACTTTTCAAAATCAATTTGATATGTGCCATCTTTATCGATGAAACCAGAATGGCTAAGTTGAGTGCCACTTGATAAATCATTGATATAAATCTGAACTGTTACGTACTGATCGGCGTATTTCTCAAAATTGTCAATATGCCCTTCTATTGTTACTGTTGAAATTGGCTTGTTTGATGTACATGAATTAAATAATGTCAATGAAAAAATCGCAGATAATGTCAAGGATATTCTATTCATTCTTCTCATTACATTTCTCCTTATTTTTATTAGCGGTTAACGTGATTATCGCGGGGCGTACACCATCTATTGCGGATTGCACAGCCTTCAAGGAGTAAGAACTGAGTAGTGCACCGTCCCGAGAATCATCAGGTTAGCCACTTTATTTCTTTGAATCTTTGAAAGCTTCATCAAGAGTCTTGAAATCTGCATCTTTTGTTAACTTGTCAATCTCAATTTGGAGATTATGCTGATCTTCCAAGGAAAGCTGAAGGCATGATTTCATACCCAGTTGAATAATTTTCTGACCACCTGATCCTTTTGATAATACAGCCAGATCCAATAATTTATCAATAGTTGGATTTTCAAAACCACAAATTGACCCGATTTGAGCGAGGCCTATGAAAACGGTTGTATTATATCCTATCTTTGAAATGTAATCCGCTGCTTTAACAATTGATCCAATATTAGTGTAGCTCCGATTAACTATCAATGCACATTCGAAGATACGTCTATTGTGAAACTTCGAGTTAATATAAATATTTTTAATATCCTCCAATGCTTTCAATTTCTCTGCATTTGATTCATTTTTAATCATGTCTGTTAACAAGCCGTATTCGGACTGACTTTTACACTGCAAAAATAAACTTAAAATAATCAGTATTCCCAAAATGCCTTTACAAAGAAAACTGGTTTTCATGACGACCTCCCTCGATATTCATTAATTATCTTTATGGTTAACGGTGACGGCTCACCTGCGCCGCGTAACGTACAGTCTCCTTGAAAACGAACAGCCAACTCCACGCACCAAACTTGGCAGACGCGATATTTATCGTCCCGCGCCTATCAGCGGGACGACTGCAGTGACTTACACCACAAACCCCGACGTGGCGTCAGGTGCAGCTTCATGTTAGTGCGCAAACATCGTATCCATCACGACCATATAGCTACCGAGGAAGGATCTTTGAAAGTGCTTTCTCAAGTAGATCTCCACGTAGATCCGTTCCAACGCCAACAATATTCCCGTTAGGATCGACGAGGATCGGTTTGGGAATTCCCGTCACTGCAAAGGTGTCGCGTATCAGCTCGAATTCTTCCGGGAACAGCCATACATGCTTCCATGGCATTTTGAACCTGGAAGACCTGAATCTGACAATGTCAGACTTCTTTAAATCGGATGAGACTGAGATGATTTCAAGTCCTTTCAGATGGAACTTATCATATGCGCGTTGTAGGTACGGAATCTCATTGATACAATTCACACACCACGTGGCCCAGAAGTCCAGAAGGTAGTACCTCCCTAAGAGTGTCGTATTGGTATACTGCCGCGTAGAGTCATCGAGGTCTCTCAGGCAAAAATCGGGGATTCTCATCCCCGCACGAATCCTATCTACGGGCATGATCCATTGATCTGCGATTTTCGCCCAGAAGATGTCTGCGAACTCGGCCTTCAACTGCGTATAGTAATGCAATACATCGTGCTGATTCATCGCTGATTGTGCAACCATTGCAGACTCGAAAAGGAGAAACGCTCTGAGCTCCCTGCTGGGATGATAGTGAAGCAAACTATCGAAGAACGCCTCTCCGTCACGTCTGAGATGCCTTTGATCGAAAGCTTCATAATTATTGAAGAACCATAATGGTGAGATTGCCGGTATGTCCGCAAGATGGGTGAAGAAAAACAGAGAATCGAAGTAGGGTCTGTGGATAGTGGTCAGGCGATAGTAGCGCAGAAGATACTCACCGCGCAGGATCGGTTGCTGTTCAGCGGCACAGGACTGCGTCAACTGGTTCGCTGAATCTGCCCAGGCGGCATAAAATGATTTTAACTCAGCATCAGCCTGCCCTATCGCTTGTTGCCCGTCGACGAATGCCATGTATTGCTTCGCCAGATCAGTATGCAAATGAGCAAACCGCGACGTAGAAGAGTTGGAGGGATTGAAAAGGAAAGTTCCCTGGTTCAGGGTATCAAGCCTTACGTCGATGAAAACAGAATCGTCCAGATTCGTCATCATTGGAATGCAGCAGATATGTCCTGACTGTTCAGAAACGTACAAGTTCCTTGGCTCAGTCCGGGATAGGACAAGCCGGAACACGCCCATAGAATCAGCCAGAACCGTATTCGCATCACGAGTGGGCTCGATCGTAATTTTAGCTGACGCACATGGTTTCCCGTCTACTCGGAAGACTCTTCCAGTTACCAAGAAATCCCGGCCCTGGAGACAAATCGGCATCAAACAGATACACGCAACGAAGATGAGAAACCATCGATTTCTCATCTAGTCCTCCTGTGTTTGCGCCCCAACGGCGGGGAGGTGGCCTGACAAGTTATTTGCACCGTGTGGCACTGCCTCCAGGCAGTGCCACTTTTTAATCTGACAGACAGATCGCACGGCCCGAATGCTTGCCCCCGACTTGATCGGGGGGCCTTGCCACACAGGTTTCAAATATTTCACTCATTAACAAGGCCACCCGTCGGAATCGGCCTGAAACTCGAATTTAGAGGCCGCCATTATTACACAACCCACTCAGCTTTTCGTGGATTGCTCTAGCCTTTTCATGATTGAAAAAATGAATCCAGCCGACAATAAACAGCAGATGATAAAAATACCCCAAAGCTGCGAGAGATCCAGTTTACCCCAGAAGTAACTGCCGACGACCAGGAGTTTGTTGCCAACGGCCGTCGCCAGCAGCCAGCCCCCCTGCATCACGCCCTGGAAACGAACTGGCGCAACTTTCGACACAAAAGACAATCCCATCGGACTGAGGAATAGTTCTGCGATGGTGAGGATGAGGTAACTGTGGATCAGCCAGTAGGGCGAGACCCGCGATGTATCCGGCACCGGATTGTACGCCTGCTTGCCGAATTCGTCGACGTATTGCAGCATGTGCGGCGACACCAGCTTGAGGGAGGCGACCAGCACGATGAGAAAGCCGATGGATGCGATGATCATGCCGATGCCGATCTTTTTCGGCGTTGAAGGCTCAATATTTTTTCGATTCAACCAGGCGAAAATGGCCATCACCGGAAAAGTTAGCGCAACAATGAAGAGCGGATTGAATGACTGAAATACTTCGGGGGCGATGGGATTTAAAGTCTGATTCCGCGAGACAAAGTAATAGGTTAAATAGCCTAAACCAGCCAACATGACTCCGCCGATCAATTTGCCCAACGATTTCTTGTTCAGCAGGAACAGGAAAAATCCGGCCACCGCTCCGATAAATACCAGCATGGATGTGAGATCGAAGAAAATGTTGGTGAAAGGACCGACTTCCTTGACCGTATAATCGCGGGCGAAGAAGGTGAGCGTGAGCCCATTCTGGTGGAATGACATCCAGAAGAAGATGACCACTAGGAATACCATTAGCAGGGCGACGATGCGCGGTCGTTCTTCTTTGGTGGAAATCTGCACGATCCATGTTACAAACCCGATGAAAAGACCGATAGCGAACGATATGTCCACATTGCCGGAGGCGAGGTATGCCAAACCGGCTGATGCCGCTGCGGCGATCAGCGCCAAGACAAAAGACAGCGATCCCTTACCCACTTTCTCCTTGACGGCCGAATTTTCTTTGTTTGGCAAATGTTTATTGAAAATGACGAAAACCAGGGTGGAAAGAATCATCGCCACTGCCGCGAGCGCAAAGGCATAATTGTAACCCCTGGAGAAAACATCGATATAATGCTGTGCAAATACGCCCGGATTTGTAACCGTTTGCCCGGAGACTTTGTCGGCGAGCGCCTGAAATTTTCCGATATCGCTCATTTCTCCGCGCATGAAGGCATGACACATGGCAGGCATACTGCCGTCGTGGAGCAGCCCTTGTGTCTTTAAAAACCAGTCGCGGACTGCTGTGGCGGCAAACGGTGCGAAAAAAGCGCCGACGTTTATGCCCATGTAGAAAATCATGTATGCGGAGTCGCGGACTTTTGAGTACTGCGGGTTGTCGTACATCTGACCGACCACCGCCTGGAGGTTGCCTTTAAACAAACCATTGCCAAATGCAATGATAAATAGACCGATCAGCGTCATGGCAAGGGTGTTGCCCGGCAGACTCATGATGATGTAGCCGGAGAACATGACGAGCAAACCGACCAGAATGACCAGCTTGTACTTTTTGCTCCAATCAGCTATCGTGCCGCCAAACAGCGCCAGCGCGTAAATACCGAAATAGAACCAGCTGTAGTAACTTCCTGCTTCTCTTTCGCTGAGACCATATTTGGCCTGCAGGAACAGCACCAGAATGGCCATCATGGTGTAAAAGCCAAAGCGTTCGCCCATGTTGGCGATGAATGCGACAAGTAACCCTCTTGGATGTTCTTTTAGCATTGATTCGCTCCACAGTATGGTTCAACGAATGACATAATTGGATCTGGGGTTGGCCGAGAAAATTAACCGGCCGGTCGCCATTTTAAGGATAGTTTTCGATTAGTAGCAGCACAATCTCTTAGATAAAGATTGAGTAATGTCTGATAGCGCACATCAATTTCATCAGCTAACTTTTTTAAAATAGTTTATAGTAATCTCATCTAACCGTATGGTAACAAAATGATGTGCGGGCGGCAAAGGGATTTCTCGGATTGCACGCCCGCCCAAGAAGTCAAGACTGACTAGGGCACCGTCCGCACAATTGATGGGTTATGTTGCATTTTATAATAATTATAAAGGTCTTTTGATAGATCGAGCATCATTATGTAATCTTGACAAAAAGTCCTTCAAGCCATCCGGATTAACAATAGCTATTGATCGTGCATAACGCTGATCCAACGCTTGATAGATTTCTTCAGGAATAATTCGACTGTACACACTGTGTTTTAAAATCGGTGACACGTGGTATTGATACCATAACCAATCTACTTTTTTAAAATCACTATCTTTAAAATCAATTAAACCAGTATTTAAATTCGCTTTCGTTAATTCCACATTACTTATCCACAAGTTCGCAGACGTAAATATAACAGGAATAATATCAATCCAATCTCTTACCGGTATTAAATTGATTTTATTATCAACAAGAAAATTCACAAAACCATTTAATCCTATCATAACTTGAGTTGATGCTTCTTCAATAGCGCCTCTACTTCCAGAATGTTCATCGCCCTTTTGACCAGTTTTTATCTCTATTGATAAATGGTAAGCATCCTTCGTTTGATTAATAAATTCATATGGCTCTGAAATGAATTGGTCTCTTGAATCATGAATTATTCTCTCAAAAGATATTTTTGAAAGATTAATTTGATCTTTGTGAATGAATGGAGCACGTGTAAAACACCAATTTTGAATGGCAGGATTTGCTCTCTTGCATTCGCAGATTAAACATAGTGAATATTTATTATTTAATAAAATAAAATCTATCCGAGTGCTATGATTTATAGTATTTACAGGAAACTCACTTACTTCAAATTTCCATGGAGAATCATTTTCAGAAAGACCAGATGCCTCTTTTAATATTTTATATTGAAAACCGTATCCATGATTATTTAAAGCTTTTTGAAAGTTAGCAAATATTTTCGAATTGATATCGTTATTCATTTTAGTGACTCATTATTTATTCAACATAACCTATTATTAGATGGAAAATCCCACTAAAAACTAAATATCTCTATACGGAAATTTCTTGGTTAATAGAGGAAGAATTTGACCGAATGCCTGATACAAGGCATTTTTAGTTTCTCTATAAATACATTTCCTTGCGATTTTGCCATTTCCTGTATCAGTCATTTTTGTCAATCATCCTGTTTTCCAATCCCAATGCTTTCACTTCACTGATTGGAACCATCCAAACCTTGCTTTCAGGATCCCATTTACCGCCTGAACACTTGACCAGTTTTCTCAGGTATGTTTCGTTGAACCCGATGCGAAGCGCGACCCGCTTATTCGGCGGCTGGGCGGTCGCATTCGGCGCCCAGGTCTGCCTGTCCACAAGAATTTCTACGGTTTTCGTCTTCTCACGCATTTCGGAGTCATACCTGTACCGCCTGCAGACCGGGCGGTTATCATATTCCCTTAAGTTTTTTTATGAACCCGGTTTCCGGGCAGGATTTTCTTCGTGAATCGCATGGAGTAACGGGATCCATTGCCTGAGACAAGGTAAATGGATGATTTGAAGACAGAAGGCAAGGGAGACCGCGCTCTGCGGTTTCTTCGAAAAGGAACGTCCGAACGGGATTCTTTCCGCTGGACATAATCTCCCCCCTTCCGTTGAAGTGCTTGATGGGTAACAGAAGGACTTTATTGAAGTTGGAATATAATACATATTGGAATTTAAAAAAGCAAGGGGAATTTTCAGTTTTAATGATTTGAAGGAGGGTTTAACCCGTAACAAGGTCCTTCGGGGGTAAAGCAGGGAGGCGGAGCTCAGGACGACAGACGAAAACCCTCCGGGAGGCGGTGCTCAGGACGACAGACGAAAATCCTCCGGGAGGCGGAGCTCAGGACGACAGGTCGAAGGACAGCGGGGAGAAAAACAGAAGGGTCCGAGAAGGCTGCGCGCCAGGGTGGAACCCTGGCGCGATCACTCCTCCGGGAGGCGGAGCTCAGGACGACAATAAAAACCTCCGGGAGGGTTTGAGCCTCCCGGAGGGTGGAAATAGAGATCCCCGACAGAAGATTTCGGGGATGACTCACAGCAACATTTTATCCTATTGCCCCTTCAGCCACTTGTCCAGCCAGCCCAGAACAGTGTCGTGCCAGAGAATCGAATTGGCCGGCTTCAGCACCCAGTGGTTTTCGTCCGGAAAGTAGAGAAACCGGCTCGGTATGCCCAGCCGCTGGAGCGCGTTGAATGTCGAGAGACCCTGCGTCTCCACGACGCGGAAATCCTGTCCCCCGTGCACGACCAGCATCGGCGTCTTCCAGTTTTTCACGAGATTCACGGGGTTGTGCTCCTCGTAACCCTTCGGATTCGTCCAGGGCGTTCCCATGTGGTCCCATTCCGGGAACCAGAGCTCTTCAGTGTCGAAATAGGCCATGCGTTCGTCCAGGTTCCCGTCGTGGGTGACCAGACAGCGGAACCGGTCCGGCCACGCGCCCGCGATCCAGTTGACCATGTACCCGCCGTATGACGCGCCCAGGGCGCCGACCCGGTCCCCATCCATCCATGAATGACCGTCGAGCGCGGCCTGCAGGCCTTTCCGCAGATCCTCCAGCGGTTTGCCGCCCCAGTCCCCGCGGATGGCGTCCGTGAACGCCTGTCCGTATCCGGTCGAACCGTGAAAGTCCACCATCACGACCGCGTAGCCCGCGCCCGCGTACACCTGCGGGTTCCAGCGGTAATGGAAGTCGTTTCCGAACGAACCCTGGGGCCCGCCGTGAATCAGAAAGGCCACCGGGTATTTCTTCGCGGGGTTGAAATCCGCGGGGCGGACGATGTAGCCGTGCACGGTCTCGCCGTTCCATCCCGCGAAGGAGAACTGCTCCGGTTCGCCGAAGCGGACCGCGGCCAGCTTGTCCCGGTTGATGTCCGTGATTTCCCGGACATCTCCGCCGTCCGGCTTCGCCGTGTACAGCTCCACCGGCGATTTCAGGTGGTCCAGCCCGAAGAGAATCCGCTTGCCGCACAATTGCGGGGAGCGGACATACCCTTTCGAGACCACGGAGGACACGGCGCCGGTTTTGACGTTCACCGCGAACAGGCTGCGCTGTCCCACATTTTCCGCGACCGCGTAAATCGTTCGGCTGTCCGCGGACCAGAATATCTCGGATGGGGAACGGTCCCATGATTCAGTCAGGACGCGCTCCGGCCCGTCCGGCCAGGATTTCAGAACCACGCGGAACCGGTCCGCTTCGTATCCGGGCCGCGACATGGCCAGATACGCCAGGGTTTTTCCGTCCGGCGAAAAAACCGGCGACGTGTCCCAGGCTTTGTTGGTTGCGGTCAGCGATACGGGAGGACGGGATCCGTCCCCCGGTGCCAGGAAGAGGTCGAAATTCGTGGACCAGGCCTCCTCGCGGCCCGCGTCCCTGGCGGAGAACACGACGGATCTGGAATCGGGCGTGAACGCGGTTTCTTCGATGCCGCCGAAAGGCCTGGACGGCGAATCGGCGTTCATGGAAGCCATGATGTCGACCGGCGTTCCCTTCCCGTCCGCGGGGAGGACCAGGAGATGCGTTCTGCGGCCATCGCTCCAGGTGTCCCAGTGCCGGACGAACAGGCTTTCGTACAGCCGGCCGGTGGCCTTTTTCTCCGCATCGGCATCGAGCCGTTTCTTCGTGTCCGCGACGGAAAAGCCGGGGAACACGTCCATGGCCAGGAGCAGGCTTCGGCCGTCCGGGGAAAGCCGGAACGCGTTCACGTCCAGGGCGAGATCCGTGACCTGAACCGCCTCACCGCCGCCGGTTTCGATTTTCCATACCTGCTGGGATCCGGAGCGGCCCGAGAGGAAGTAAACGGTCCGGCCTGCCGGATGCCAACAGGGGTCCGAATCTCCCGATGGATGCGTGGTCAGGCGCCTGACGTTTTTCCCGTCCGTCGCCGCGATCCAAAGGTCGCTGCGGCCCTTGTTCGCGTCCAGATCCGTGACGCGGACCGAGAACACGACAGCCTTGGCGTCGGGGGACACGGCGGGCGATGCGATCCGGTCCATGGCCAGAAGGTCGTGCACGGTGAAGGGATGAGTGGTTTCCGCGGCCCTGCCCGCTGAAGCCGCGAGCAGGAGCAGGCCGAATGCCAGTACGGCGATGGGACAACGCATGGGTACTCCTTTTCGTTTATATGGGCCGGGGCGAAGCGGACGGCCGGGGTAAGCGAGCGCCGACAGATTGAAGCTCCCCGCGGCTTGCCGCGGGGAATCTTCTATCTGTAGTGAAGAAGATATATTATATTCGCTCGCTTACCCCGCCGCCCGCTACGCGGGATCAAGCTACTATATGCCTGCTTGTTGAAGACAAGCGGCGGTGTAAGCGAGCGATCAGATTCACCCCTCGACTGCGCTCGGGGTGCGGCTTTTATTATAGATTCCGTGATGGATTATCAGCGGATCAGCGCCATTTTTCGGATCCGGACGTCGCGCCGTCCATCCTCGTAAACAGCGGTCATCCGGTACAGGTAAACGCCTCCGGCCAGGTCATGGCCGTCCAGCCGCGCCCGATGAACGCCCGGGTTCAGGCGCTCCCCGTCGAGCACGACTGCCGCGCGCCTGCCCCGCACATCAAAGACTTCGAGACGGACCGCCGCCTGACTCGGGAGCGCGAATTCAATCAATGCGGATGGGTTGAACGGATTCGGATAATTCTGGGAAAGTGAGAAAGCGGCCGGAATCGCGGGCCCGTCGTCCGTCACCGCGTCCGGCAGACGGTTCGTTTCTCCCGGTGTTCCGCCCCTGCGGATCGATCGGGCCCAGCTCGAGGCGAGCGCGTTGTCCCGGGACGGGGACAGCAGTTCCAGGCTGTACCCTTCGCCGTCCGCCTCCCTTGGCCAGGCGCCGCCGCTGCCGTATGACACCGCGTCCGCGAGCAGTCCGGACGGGGCGAACAGCCGCACCCGGTCGTTCGACCCGAAACCGAACGCAACGCCTCCGGAGACGTTCTCCGCTCCCGGATGCACGCTCCGGAACGCGGCGAGGTCGCGGCAGAACACCCAGGTCCCGTTTCCCGGAATCGTCACGCCGGCCGGAATCGGGTACACGTGTCCGTCGTCGTCGTCCTTCAGCGTCCAGCCGGTCATGTCCCTGGGCCGGGTTCCCGGATTGCAGAGCTCGATCCAGTCGCCGGTGTCCCCGTCCGGGGGGGCGTTGTACATGATCTCGTTGATCGCCACGGATCCGGCCGCGAGGGCCGTCGAATCCTGCCGTCCCATGTCGGTTCCATCCGTGCCCATCCCGGTTCCCGGCGACCCCGGCGTGGGGTAATACCACTCATCGAACACCGGAACTCCCGCCAGGTTGTGCTCAAGACCGTCGGCATCCGGGTCATTGGTCAGGGACCAGGACACGTTCATCGCACCGGGGAGGGACGATCGGGAACTGAGGATCCAGTTCATGACATTGTCGCCGTTCCCGTAAAGGGCGGTGTTGGTCGCCGTCAGAGTGCAGCGGTACTCGGACACGGACCGGGACGCATAATCGTCCCCGATACGGAGGCCCGCGACGCGGTTGCCCGCGGCCACGCAGTGGTCGACAAACACATGCGGCCCGTTGTATACGCTGCCTTCGGTCCATGCGGATTCGAACCCCGTGTCGCAGTTCAGCGCGACCGTGTTGTACACCTTCACCGTGTCGCCGCCGGACGCGGCGAGGGCCTCGTGCTGAAAGCCCTCCATCCAGCAGTTCGTGATGCGCAGGCGGGCGCCGTGCTGGTCGACGGCGTCGTCCTTGCCGGTCACGAAAAAGCACCGATCGATGACGGAATACTCCGGCCGGTCCGGATCCAGAAAATCGATGTGGAAGCCGTCCGTGTCGATGTCCCCGGTATAGACGCCGTCGTCGTTCGGCAGGTTCATGAAATGGCTGTCGCGGCAGATCAGTTTGGACCAGTGCAGTTCACCGCCGTGCCACACGAAGGATGTGACGCAGTTCGTCTCCGTGACCGAGCTGAAATGAGAGCCGAGCGCCTTGCCGCGGGAATTGAGAATGAAACCGTGGTCCAGGTTCAGGTCCGACCGGCCGTTCGCGTACAGGATGTGCTGGCGGCCCGTGTGCCATTCGTAGGAGGGGCTGGACGGAGTTACGGAGGGCTGGCTTTTGGAATCGTCGCCTCCGCCGTTGACGAAGAAGCACCAGCGGAAGGAGCCGGTCGCGGCCCTGAAATCCAGACCGCCCCAGGGTTCGGACCAGTTCTCGGGGACGAAGAGGACCGGATCGTTCTCCGTGCCCTCCACCACCAGGGATCCCCGGATCTTGATGTTGACGTTTTTTCGGATCAGGATCCACGTGCCGGGCCGTATGACGAGCCGGGAACCGGCGGGAACGGTCAGCTCGGATGTGACGATACGGTCCGACGACGCGTCCCACACAGTCTCGCCGGCCGGAAGCGTGCCGGACACGTTCACCGACGGCCATGAGGCGGGGACGGAAACGGTTTTGCGGTTTTCAGGCACGGCTGTGTTTCCGATCGACAGGACGAAGTCGGACGCGGCCGAAGACAGCATCACGCCCGTGCCCGCGCCGCGGCTGATCCGGAACACGGTGTCCGGATGCGCCACGCCGGTGCGCACGGTCACCGGAGTCTGTTCGACCGGGTTGATGTCCCAGTTTCCGTCGCGGATGCGCACGACCACCGGGAACCGGCGGCCCTGAAGGACGCGCGAAGGCGCCGTGACCTGGCAGTTGACGGGCCCCACGGGGATGAACACCGCGGATACGGACCGGTCGCCGTCCGGCGTCCAGGTGACGGTTTCGGAGAAGGGGAGGGAAGCGTCGGTCCATCCGCCGAACCGGTATCCGGGATCCGGCAGGGCGGTCAATGTGACGGGAACGCCCCGGAAATAGACACCGGACCAGGGGAACGTCCCGGGGGTCACGGTGTTCACCCGGATGCGGCCGGAACCGGACGAAACGCCGAGGTCTAGGCGGGCCGTACCGGACAGGTTGAAGTGTTCCATGAACTGGGACCGGACGATGCCGGGCTGGCGGTCCGCGTAATCGCGCATCGCCTGCACGTTCGCCTCCCACGCCTCCGTCGTGGTTCCCCACTTCTCCGCGTCCCGGCCGACATCGGAACGGATGACGGCGGTCAGCGAGTCGATGACGGCCCGCATCGCGGCCGGCGCGCAGATCGTGTTCAGCAGATCCGCGGTCCGGTTGATGTATCGCGTCCGGTACGAAGCGTTCTGGAGCAGTTTGTCCGTGATGTGCGACCGCAGGTACGATTCGATCGGGCTGTAGGTGCCGGTGAACAGATTCCAGTCCGTTCTGGTGAAAATCCGGTCCCCGTCCCAGACCGTCCACGTCCAGCGGGCGCCCGGTTTTTTCTCCCGGATCATGAACGTGCCGTAGGCCCAGCTGTAGAAGACCGTGGCGTGCGACAGGGCGTGCAGGGTGGCGTAATTGTCCAGGTCCATGCGCGCCTCGGCCTCCGCGAGCATGGCGTCGGATTCAAACGTGTTGGCGTCGAAAAACGCGATGAGGCTCCGCCATTCGTCCCGCGTTCCGTAAACCAGTTCGGTCGAATCCCACCGTGTCCGCATCATGTCCAGGTCTTCGTATCCGAGATGATCCTTGACGAAGTTTTCGTCAACGCTCTGCTTGAGGTCGAAGATGCCGTGATAGCCGCCGTTGAGGAACAGGTTGGAGAGCCGGTCCCGGGAAACCAGGTTGCCGGTTTTTCGCCACAATTCAGTCAGGAGCGGATCGCGTATCAGCGTGCCGGATCGGTTGTTGGCCTCGCCCGGATCCAGGCCGTCGTCGTAACCCGCCCGGAACACCAGGTTTTTAAATGATTCCACCGTGTCGCCGGGGAACAGCGGGTATTCGAGCCGTCCGTCCCCGTACCCGTCCCGAAAGTGGATGCGGTACGACTGCTTGGCGTAATCGTCCGGACTGCTGTTGCCCTGCGTGCGCAGACCGCCGGGCATCCGGAATCCGTTCGAACGGTCCGGAAAGAATTCGATGAAAGCGCGGCGTTCCCATGCGCGGCCGTCGTGCCCGACATCCGTGTCTTCGTCCCCGGGATGAACGTAGATCCCGGTGTCCGGATCGTACAAATCGTCCGGGTCGATGACCAGGGACACGACCGGGAGGGCGGAGGATTCGCCGATGAGATAGGAGGCCGTCGCGATGGGGCCGGGGAGGAATCCGGTTTTGAAGCCGCGGGCCCGGAACACGCAGGTCCGGTTCACGGCCACGGGGCCGGAGACAACGAGCGAGGATTCGCCCGGATCCTGTCCGTCCAGCGTGTATCGGACGGTTTCCCCGGCCGTCACCGGCCCGACCGTGACGTTCACGGTCCCGCTGTAAAAACCGGACGTTGTTTCAATGACCGGTTCGGCGCAGACTCCGGAATAGCCGTTCTGATTGGACGCGCCGGGCGTGGGCGGACTCATGAACTGCCATGCGGCGGTTCCGTCCGGAACCCGTCCGTACGACACGTCCGCGGACTGGCGGCCGTACGTCACGTCGTCAACGACCGCGGCGCCGTCCGGCGCGATGAGGGCGATGCGTCCGGAGTCCCGCGCCAGCCGGAAACCGAGATGGCCCGAGCCCAGGTCCGGCTCGCCGTCCGCGACAAGCACGAGAAAGCCGCGGGCCGGAACAGTCGTGCGGGACGGCTGTCCCGGGAGAATCCTCCAGGCGGAGGCAAGGGCCGGATCATCCGACAGGGAATAGCCCGCCAGGTCGATCGCGGCCGGCCCGGAGTTGTAGATCTCGATCCAGTCCTCCCAGTTCCCGTCCGCATTCCTGTAGGAAAGCACGTTGGAGGCGCCGAATTCGTTGATGAACAGCGATGCTTCGAGGCGGAACGCGAGCAGGAGGAATATCGCGGCTGAGGGCAGGATGCGGAGGTTGCGCATGGGGGCGTCCTTTTCACAATTCGGTTTCGGTTCAGGTCCGGCTCACGCGCGCCGGGAGGGGTTCAGCGGCTGCTTTTTCGTGACAGCAGTGCCATGGATTCCGCGAGTATCGTCACGCCGGCTTCGATGCGGTCCTCGGGCGTGTGCGAGAAGGAGAGGCGCAGGCAGTCGTCCTTCCGTCCCTCGGGGTCAAAGGCCCGGCCGACCACGAACACGGCGCCGCGTGCGGCTGTCATCTCGAGCAGGGCAGTGGCGTTCATGCCTTCCGGAAGCTGCAGCCAGAGATAGAACCCGCCTTTCGGCGCGTTCCATTTCACGCCTTCCGGCATGCTGGATTTCAGGGCTTCGGTCATGATCCGGCAGCGGCGGGCATAGGCTTTGCGCAGGCCTTCCAGATAGGCCGGCAGGTAGCCGCCGCGGAGAAAGGCGTCGGCCAGAACCTGGGTGTAGGTCGACGAGCATGCGTCCACGCCCTGTTTGGCGAGTTCGCATTTGGCCACCACGTCCTTCGGCCCGAGCAGCCATCCCAGGCGCATGCCGGGTCCGAATATTTTCGAGAAGGACCCCGTATAGCAGATCGGGACCGCGGGATCCGCAGCCGCTTTCATGGGAACGGTCAGGGGTTTGTCCCTTTCCTCGAAATACAGCTCGCCGTAGGCGTCGTCTTCGAGCAGGGGGATGCCCCGTCCTTTCAGCAGATTCATCACGGCCGCCTTGCGTTCGGCGGAGTAGACGATGCCGGCCGGGTTGTGGAAATAGGGCGTGAGATACAGGAGTTTGGGCTTCTCCTCTTCGAGCGCCTGCTCCAGATCGCCGAGCACCGGGCCGTCGCCGTCGAGCGGCACGCCGCGGAGCACGGCCTGAAAGTAGCGGAATACCGGGATGGCGCCCACGAAACAGGGCGTCTCGGCCACAACCGCGTCCCCGGGATCGACGAATACTTTAGTCACGAGATGGATGGCCTGCAGGGAACCTGCCGTGACGATCAGGCCATTGTCCTCCACGGGCAGGCCCTTGGATCGCAGGTAACCGGAGAGGGATTCGAGGAGCGGGGGATAGCCCGGTGTGGGGCCGTACTGGAAACCGTCCTGTTTCGAGCGGAGCGGCAGCGTGGAATGAATTGCATCCAGTTCCCGCACCGGGAACAGGTCCGGATTAGGCATTCCGCCCGAGAAGGAGATCATGTCCGGATTCGAGGCGGCTTTCATGAGTTCGCGCACAGCGGAGGACCGGAGGGATTCGACGGAGCGGGCGAAACGGGTCATTTCATCCTCGTGTGGAAGTTCGAAGAATGGGCGGTCGAAGGCAGTGGGTAGCCGCAACCTTTAGGTTGCGCTCTTTTTTTTCCATCGCAGGCTGAAGCCTGCGGCTACCCGATATATGAATTAAGGGCATTTCTCCTCCAGCGGCAGCTCCCGGCTCTTCCGGTACGCCGTTCCCTGGAACGAGTATCAGACCCCGGGGTCTCTTGGATCCGTGGATCGATTCAGCCGGCTTTCCGAGAAACGAAATCAAGGGGACCCCGGGGTCTCAGATCGGCAGCTCCCGGCTCTTCCTGTACGCCATCCCCTGGAACGACGCCACAAGGTCGCCGGCCTGGTCCCGCACGGCGACATCGCAGACCGCGATTTTGGCGTGGAGCGAGATTTCCCGGGCCTCGGCTGTGAGCACGTCTCCCTCGAGCGGAGCCTTCACAAAGGAAATACTGGTTTGAATGGCCACGGCCAGCCGGCCGTGCGAATTGACCGCGGCCGCGAACGCGAAATCCGCGAGAGAGAATGTCGCGCCCCCGTGCCCGGAAGAGGCCGCGTTCAGATGCATGGGGCCGACTGTCATCCGCGCCCTGGCCGTGCCCTCTCCGATTTCGAGCAGCTCGAACCCCAGGGTCCGGGCCAGCCGGTCGTTGTCCTGAAAGAATTTCCTGATTTTTTCCATTCGGGCTTCCTGTATCTGATTTTAATCCATGGAAGAGGTGCCGGCGTCCGAATTCTGAGACGGGTCTTCGGCCTTGAAGAGGCTCTTCGGAGGCGTAGCAGGCGAGCGGACCTCAGGGCGACTGCCTGGTGGGCAGTTCCACGACAGGCATGGATTCGAACCGGAGCCTGACTCCCCTCAACCCAGGGTTGTCCTGACCCGTTCCAGTTCCTCTTCCGTTTCCCGCACCAGCTCTTCCATCAATCCGGACACGCTCTGGATCCTGTCCACAAGCCCCACCGACTGGCCGGCCATGAGCGAACCCTCGTCCACATCCCCGTCCACTACGGCGCGGCGGAGCGCGCCCACCCAGAACTCCTCGACTCGATACTGGGCGTCCTGCGGCGCCAGCCGGCCGTCGTCGATCTGGCGGATCAGGTCGAGCTGAAGCCGGCCGAACGCTTCGTGGGCCTTGTTTTTAATGGCGCGTACGGCCACCACGTGCAGACGGGAATCGTACTGCGGCGTGGACATCGCCTCGCGCGCCTTGGCCTTCAGAAAACGCTGTTTGAAAAGGGGATGCGCGCAGCTCTCCTCGGTCACGGCGAATCGCGTGCCCATCTGCACCCCTGCCGCGCCCATGAGCAGGAGGTGGGCGGCCATCCGGCCCGAGGCGATGCCGCCGCCCGCGAAAACCGGGACCTGCGTGACGTGAAAGAGAACCTGCTGAAGGAGGACGACCAGACTGACGTACCCGACGTGACCGCCGGCTTCCGAACCTTCGAGAATCAGGCCGTCCGCCCCGTAATCGATCATGCGTTCCGCGATGGAGAGTTCCGACGCGAAGCACAGAACGCGGGCCCCCGTGTCCTTTGCCTTCTGCACTTCCTTCCGGCGCGGAAAGGAGCCCGCGAAAATCACGAAGGGGAGATGGAGACGCCCCACCAGTTCCAGATGCTTCGGGTATTCCGGCGCGATGGTGATGAGGTTCACGCCGAACGGCTTGTCCGTCCGCTCGCGCGTTTCCTGTATCTGCTTTTCCAGAACGGCGGCGGGCGCGTTGCCGCCCGCGAGACAGCCGAACCCGCCAGCGTTGCACACGGCGGAAACCAGCTTCGGGTCGCTGACCCAGGTCATGGCGCCCGCGATGAAGGGGAAGCGGACGCCGAGGAATTCGCGGCCTTTTTCGAAAAATCGATCGGTCAGTTTTTCGGACATTCGGGGATCCTTCGTGTTGAACGGGTCGGATCTCCGGGAGACTCAGCGGAGATCATCGGTCCGACGGGACATGACAACTTCAAAAAAGTTAAGAAATTAAAGGGGGATTATCAACGGTTTTTTTCGGTATAGAAGGCGAAGGAGGAATTAATCCATCAGGATTTCATTTCTTCCGCAAGTGCCCGGCACCTGGGAGGTGCCGGGCGCTTATGAAAGCCTTAATTCCTCTTTTTAATAAAAGTCCCGTTCCGGTATTCGTCAAAAGCGACCCGCAGTTCCTCCTGCGTGTTCATCACGATGGGACCATACCAGGCCACAGGCTCGCCGATGGGACGACCGGCCATGAGAAGGAACCGGGCCGGCTTGTCCCCGGCGGACGCGCGTATTCCGGACCCTTCGCCGAAAACCGCCAGGCTCCCGTCACCGAGAAAGGCTTCGCGATTCATGTCGAAATACCCGCTCCCCTCGGCTTCGTACGCGTACGGATCGTCCTGACCGCAGAACGCGGCCGCGCCGCCGATGACATAGGCGAATGCCGCGTGCCCTTCCGGAACCGGAAAAGAGAAGGATCCGCCTGCGGGGATACTCACATCCAGGTATACGGGATCGATGACCACGTCGGCTACGGGTCCCCGCACGCCTTCGACGGTTCCGCTGATCACCCGGACCGAGGCATCCCCGGACCGGACTTCAGGGATTTCCGACGTCTTGACCTCCCGGTAGCGGGGCTCCATCATCTTGGACCGGGCGGGGAGGTTGGCCCAGAGCTGGAATCCGCCCATCCGGCCGCCATTGCCGGCCTTCGGCATCTCCTGGTGGACGATGCCGCTCCCCGCGGTCATCCACTGCACGTCCCCGGGGCCGATCACGCCGCTGTTGCCCAGGCTGTCCTTGTGCTCGACGGTCCCCTCCAGCATGTAGGTGATGGTTTCGATGCCCCGGTGCGGGTGCCACGGAAAACCTGCGAGATAGCGGGCCGGGTCCCCGGACCGGAAGTCGTCGAGCATGAGGAAGGGATCCATGCGGGGCGCTTCGCTGAATCCGAACACCCGCTTCAGGTGCACGCCCGCGCCTTCCATCGTCGGCTTGGATTTGATGACTTTGAGGATCTTTCTGGTTTTCACGCCTATACCTCCATTTTAGGTTCCGGGTTTCGAGTTCCGTGTTCCGGGTTCAAAAGAAATTTCAGATGATGATCAACCCGGAACTCGGAACACGGAACCCGGAACACTGTAATTTACCATATCCGGCGGCGCCAAGCAACCGGAAAACGGTCCCGACTGAAATATCCGGCGCATAGAAAAAGGGAACCCCGTTTCGAGGGTTCCCTCTTTCCTCTCCATTCCCCGTTACAGGGGTTTCCTCAAATCCTGCACCCGTTTCGCCTTGCCCTCGGAGCGCTCGATGGTTCTGGGCTCGACGAGCTTGACCCGGGCCGTGATTCCGAGCGCGCTGCGGATGCCGGCCGCGATCTTGTTCTCGATGGCCCGCATGACCCGCATCTCGTCCGAGAAGAATTTCTCATTCACCTCGACCTGCACCTCGAGGTCGTCGAGCGCGCCCTCGCGCGTGACGATGAGGCGGTAATGCGGTTCGGTCTCCTCCATCTCCATCAGCACGGTCTCGATCTGGCTCGGGAACACGTTCACGCCCCGGATGATGAGCATGTCATCGGTGCGGCCGGACGGTTTCGACATGCGCGCGGAGGTCCGGCCGCAGGCGCACGGCGTTTCGACCAGGCTGGTAATGTCGCGTGTCCGGTAGCGGATGACGGGAATGGCTTCCTTCGTGAGGGTGGTGAGAACGAGTTCCCCGGTGCGGCCGGACGGGAGGACTTCGCCTGTGTCCGGATCGATGATCTCGGCGATGAAGTGATCCTCGCTGACGTGCATGCCCGATTTGCAGGCGCACTCCATGGACACGCCGGGTCCCATGACCTCCGAGAGCCCGTAATTGTCGGTGGCGCTGATTTGGAGCCGCGACTCGATTTCGCGCCGCATGTTCTCGCTCCAGGGCTCGGCGCCGAACAACCCCGTGCGCAGGGCGAGCTCCGACCGGGCGATGCCCTTTTCCGCGATGGCCTCGGCCAGGTACAGGGCGTAGCTGGGCGTGCAGACCAGGGCCGTGGACCCGAAGTCGCGCATCACCATGATCTGCCGCTGGGTGTTCCCGGAGGAGACCGGGATCACGGCTGCGCCGACCCGCTCGGCCCCGTAGTGCAGGCCGAATCCGCCTGTGAACAGGCCGTAGCCGAACGCGATCTGAACCACGTCCTCCGACGTGACGCCGCCCGCGGTCAGCAGGCGGGCGATGAGCTCCGCCCAGCGCTCCAGATCGCCGCGGGTGTACCCAACGACGGTCGGACGGCCCGTGGTTCCGGAGGACGAGTGGATGCGGACGACGTCCTTCATCGGGACCGCGAAAAAACCGTACGGATAGCCCGACTGGAGGTCGGCTTTGGTCGTGAAGGGGAGCTTTTGGATGTCGTCGAGGCTCCGGATGTCGGAGGGGCCGACGCCGCTCTGCTTGAACAGGTCGCGGTAGAACGGCACCTTTTCGTAGACGGTGCGCACCACGGTCTGCAGGCGTTCCGCCTGGAGCGCCGCCAGGCGGTTCCGCGGCAGAGTCTCGGATTCGGGATTCCAGATGCGGTGGGTGGTCACGGTCGACTTCCTTTGAGTCCGGGCTCCGTGATCGTGGATCCCGGACGGTCTATCGCTGTCGGTTTTCCGCGGCGGTCCGTCTTCAATAATTCATCAATATGATAGGTTGATCCCGCGCAGCCTTCAATGACAAGCATCTGTAGATTGGTCCCGCACAGCGGGACGGGGCCGCCCGCGGCTTTCCCCGGAACTAAAGGGTATAGGTCTCGGCAGCGGTCAGCAGGTGCTTGCCCGCGTCCTGCAGAATCTTGACGGCCTTGGCGGCCGCCTCGACCCGGATGATCATCACGGCGCGGTCTTCGTGCTTGCGCTCGAGAAAGGCGTACATATATTCGATGCTGATGCCGGCTTTGCTGAACAGGGTCAGGATGTCGTGCAGGCCGCCCGGCCTGTCCTCGATTTCCGTGGCGATGACCTCGTTCTCCCGCACCGTGAATTCCGCCTTCCGCAGAATGCCCGCGGTCCGGTCGGGCGAGTCCACGATCAGCCGGAGGATGCCGAAATCCGACGTGTCCGCGAGGGCGAGCGCCCGAATGTTGATCTTGTTCTCCGCGAGGATGCCGGTGATCTCCTCGAGCCGGCCCGCGCGGTTTTCCATGAACACGGATATCTGTTTGACGAACATGCCGGTCCTCCTTGTCCCGTCAGATCTTCCGGTTGTCGATGACGCGTTTGGCCTTTCCCTCAGAACGGGCGAGGGTCTTCGGTTCCACCAGTTTCACCTTCACCGCGATGGAGAGCACGCTCTCGATCTCCCTGCGGATCCGCCTGCCCAGCGCCTCGAGCCCTCGGATTTCATCGGAGAAAACCTTTTCGTTCACCTCCACCTGCACCTCGATCTCGTCGAGTGCGTTCTGGCGCGTGACGATGATCTGGTAATGGGGAAGGGTCTCCTCGATTCCCATGAGCACGGTCTCGATCTGCGACGGGAAGACGTTGATGCCGCGGATGATCAGCATGTCGTCGGTGCGGCCCTTGATGCGGCTGATGCGGGGTGCCGTGCGTCCGCAGGCCGGGCAGGGCGCGTGCGTGAGGCTGACGATATCCTTCGTGGCGTACCGCAGAAAGGGCGTGGCCCGCTTGGTGAGGGTCGTTATGACCAGCATGCCGTCCGAACCGTCCGGAACGGGCTCATGCGTGTCCGGGTCGATCACCTCGGGCAGGAAATGGTCGGCCCAGACGTGCAGTCCATCCTGCCCCGGGCATTCCACGGCCACGCCCGGTCCGATGATTTCCGACAGGCCGTAGATATCGTAGGCCTTGAGGTCCCAGGACGACTCGATCTCGCGCCGCATGCCGTCGCTCCACGGCTCGGCGCCGAAAATGCCGATGCGCAGGGTGCTCTGCCGAGGGTCCATGCCCGCGGAGCGGGCCTGCTCGGCCATGTAGACCGAATAGGAGGGGGTGCAGGTGAGGATGGTGGTGCCGAAGTCCTGCATGAGCTGGAGCTGGCGCTGGGTGCCGCCCGAGGACATGGGTACCACGGCCGCGCCCAGTTCGAGCGCGCCGTAATGGACGCCCAGGCCGCCGGTGAAGAGGCCGTACCCATAGGCATTCTGAATGATGTCGTCACGCGTTCCCCCGGCGCAGGCGATGCTTCTCGCCATGACCTCGGACCACACCCGCAGGTCGCTTTCGGTGTACGCCACGACCGTCGGTTTTCCGGTCGTGCCCGAGGAGGCGTGGATCTCCTTGATCTCGGCCATGGGAACCGCAAACATCCCGAACGGGTAGTGGAGCCGGAGGGTTTCCTTGTCGGTGAGGGGAAGACTGCGCAGGTCCTCCAGGGACTTCATGTCCTCCGGCGTCATGCCCAGCTTGTCGAACACACTGCCGTAGTATTTCACGTTTTCGTAGACGTGCCGCGTGACCTTTTGGAGCCGTTCCGTCTGCAGGGCGCGCAGGGCATCCGGACTCAGGTTTTCGTTCTTGTGCATCATCCGGCCTTTCGAGTGGTTCAGTCCCTTGAAACCCGCGGGCGCGTGTTCGTCCCGTCCGGAAAACGCGGGAGAGGGGCGGACGCGCGCCCTGCGGGAAACCGCTACAGTTTCTTCTGGATCTTCTTTTCCTCTCGGCCCCAGCGTTTCTCCTCCGCGAGCTCCTTGCGCCCGGGTCCGCCGTCCTTGTTCCAGCGGGCGATGCCGTACGCGACGCAGAGGGCCACGCTGGCGATCATCAGCGCGAACACCAGCGACACCCAGAAATCTCCAAGTCCCAACATGTCGGATCTCCTTCCTTGAGGGGATGCGGGTTCGGTTGCCGGCCCGTCGGCGAATGCCGGCGGATCAGCGGATGCCCTCGAAGCAGTTCTCGACGTGCTTCGGCGGCAGGCGTTTCCCGAAATTGTTGGCCAGCAGGGTCGTCAATGCAGACACCGGCAGGGCCACGACCAGGGGATCGACGAACTCCCACTTGGACCCGAGGGCGAGGGAGGCCTTGCCGAACAGCGCGTTGCAGAGCAGCAGCGGCGCCGACTCCTTGGTGTGGATGAAGAGCGTCATGAACAGGGCCACGGAGAAGCCGGCAACGAATCCGGAGACCGCGGCGGTCTTATTGATGGACCGGGAGTACAGGGACCCGATGAACATGGGCAGAAAGGCCGTGGCGCAGAGTCCGAAGAAAATGGCCGTGCCGCGCGCGATGATGGCGGTCCCCTCCTCGAAGAAGGTGGGGAGCGCCCACGCAAGCAGGAATGCCGCGACGATGGAGATGAGAATGCCCACCTTGGTGATGAGAATCGTCCCGCCCTTGCCCTTGATCCACTTTTCCCAGACATCGCGGCCCGCCGCCGTTCCCGCGACGTGGAACTGGGAGCTCAGGGTCGACATGGCCGCGGCCAGGAGGGTGATCATAAACACGGCCGTGAACCAGTGCGGAAGGGCGTTCGTGATATAGAGCGGGATGATGTTGTCCACGTTCTTCTCAGCCGCCAGAAACGCGATCTTGCCGAAGGCGGGGTTGTTGACGAAGTATACGTTCGAGAGCGCGCCCACGATGAAGGCGACGCCGGTCATCATGAAGATGAAGAAGCCGCCGGCCGGAACGGCCCGGTTCAGGTCGCGGTCGCTTTTTACGGTCATGAAGCGGACGACGAGCTGGGGCTGGGCCAGCACGCCGATGCCGACGCCGAGAATGATGCTGGTCGTCAGCACCCACCAGTTCTCCGTGCCGAACGGCGGGAAGGCCGTCCAGCCGGTGTGCCCCTTCGCGGCCAGGGGCGGCGGCACCAGGTCCTTTATGGCCGTCAGTGCGCGGTGCGCGTCGATCACGCCGCCGAGCTTGACATAGGTGAACACGAGCAGGAAGGTCATGCCGAGGAGCATCAGGAGGCCCTGGAAGGCGTCGGTGTACATGACGCCCTTGAGCCCGCCCATGATCACGTAGATTCCGATGATGGCCGTGAAAAAGAAGAGCGCGGTGCTGTATGGAATGCCGAAGGCCTGGGCGACGAACTGGGCCCCGCCCATGAGCACGACGCCGGCGTAGAGCGGCATGAAGATGAAGATGATCAGTCCCGAGGCCCCCTGCAGGAAACGGGAATTGAACCGGTTCCCCAGAAACTCGGGAAACGTGTGGGCGTTCATGTTCAGGCCCATCCGCCGGGTCCGCTTGCCGAAAAAGACGAAGGCGATGAAGATGCCGAAGAAAATGTTCAGAAAGGTCAGGTACAGAAGCCCCATGCCGTACACGGCGGCCGCGCCGCCGAACCCCACAATGGCCGAGGTGCTGATGAAGGTGGACCCGTAGGAGAGCGACATCACGAGCGGATGGACGTCGCGCCCGGCGAGCAGGTAGTCGGCCGCGGTTTTGGTCTCCCGGTAACCCCGGTAGCCGAGATAAACGATGACGAGCAGATAGAGGAGAACCGCGGTGGTGAAGACGATCATGTTCATGGGCACGCTCCCTCTGGTGCGTGACGGTAGCCCGTCACAGGTTGATGAACAGTTCGGCGCGGCAGAACGGTCCCGCGGTGCGCGGGAACGCGTAGAAGTCCCCGGGAACGAGCTGGTCGAGCAGGATGTGGCCGCTGACGTTTTTATTGAACGCATAGCGGAGCCAGAACTGCACCTCTTTGCCGCGGTTCAGGCCGGATCCGGTTCCCCCCCCGGGAATCATCCGGTTATCGAAGGCCTTCAGCAGGTAAAAATTCCCGTTCAGCGAGGCCTTTTTCGTGAACTGCATGGTGTAAGACACGTAGGGGGCCCAGATGTTGGTCCAATAGGCCACCCGGGTGGAGCCCCGGATCACTTCGTTCAGGTGCGCATAAATGTACAATTCGCTCCATTTCGGCCAACGCGAGAACAGGGGGTTCCAGCCCTCGTTGTCCGGAGTGGCGGGATCGTCGCCCGACAGGCAGATCGCGCCCGCGGAAATGGACGACTTGGACGCGGCATCGACGCTGACCGTGGCGTAGGTGTATCCGCCGAAAGCCTTGTGGTCGATCGGGCCCTGGGAGCCGGTCTGGCCGGCCCATTCGCCCGTCACCGAGAGCTTCTCGCTGACGGTGTATTGCACCCGCGCGCCCAGCGTGTTCAGGTCCAGCCGGTCGGCCGGGCCGCCGCGGTTGATCCATGGCTCCGGATCCTCGGTCTTTCGGATGAAGTAGGCCTCGGTTTTCATCCGGGGCAGGGCGGTGGTCGTGATGTAGGCGCCGAATGCCTTCTCCTGCCCGTCGTTCATCCACTGATCCGGCGTCTGGGCCTTGAGCTTGCCGTCGCTGAGTTCCGCGCCGCGGATCAGGGGCAGGCGGTCGTCGATCCGGGAGTTGTCGATGGCGAGCAGGTCGACTGCGGTTTTTCCCCGCTTCACCGAAAGTTTCACTGCGTCGTGGTAAATGGTCCGCGATCCGTCCCACGGCGCGCCTTCGAGGAGGATGAAACCCTCCCCGTAGTTCAGGTTCTGTCGTCCGACAGTGAGAGAAGCGGCCTTGCAGGGCGACTCCAGCTTCAGGTACAGATTGTCGCACACGATTTCATCCCATGTGAAATCGCGGTCCTTGGGATCGAGCATGTATTTGCGGAACTCGTTCGTCAGCTTCAGGTAGACGGTGGCGACCGGCGCGTACCGCGCCTGCCCCCAGACGCTGGTGCGGACGCGGAAATAGTCCGTTCGATCGTCCTTCGTCTCGTTCATGTCGCTGATGTTGTTGTAATATTCGTTGCGGATGCGTTCGGACAGGCCGAACTTGAAGGACAACCCCTGATTCTCCTCTGCCGTGCCGCCGGCCGGAAGCCCGGCCAGCAAGGCGATGGCGAACCACAGACGGATCATGCCGTGTTTCCTCCCCATGAAAGCCTCCTTTTGGGTGGATGAATATAGAAAGAGAGTATGCTTCGGAGCGGTCGGAATTGCGGACAAGACGGGTATTGCCATCGTAATCTCGATGGTTGGTCAATCGGGTCCATGGATGCCAGGAAACGAAGCGTATGCGATTGGCTTCGTTAGTAAAATATGAAGTAGTTAAATCGGGCGGCCAGAAGCCTGTTCATTCTGGTTCCAATTCTTCTGGATGATCGGAGATTGGGCTTCTGGCCGCTCCGACGAGTCGGATTCTTCGCTGCTTGCCTTCAACCAGAAGAAACATGATAGCTTGGTCCCGCGCAGCGGGGCGGCGTCCATCATCCAGATTTCCCGTGATCTCCCTGTTTGAAGCGGGGTTCCGTATTATAGAGAATTTTTATTCGGGAATCAAGAATATTTTTCGATATTTTTGAATGAAATCAGGCTGAAGGCGCAGAAAATGCGGGTTTTTCCGCATCCCGGATGGCAAATCATTCGGGTCGGTCGATAGTCCGGATTTGACGCTTTACCGGATCCGGACAGGGGAGGCGGATTTTTGTTTCGGGAAAATCAGGACCAGCAGAATCCCCGCGACAAAACCGCCGACATGCGCGAACCAGGCCACGCCGCCGGATTGTCCGGTTCCCAGGGCGCCGACGCCGTTGACGAGCTGGAGCACGAACCAGAAACCGAGCACGACCAGCGCCGGAATGCGGATGACGCGGATGAACCAGATCAGAAAGACGAGCACGTGCACCCGGGCTTTGGGGAAGTGGATCATATAGGCGCCCAGGACGCCTGAAATCGCGCCGCTCGCGCCGATCATCGGAACGGTCGAATTCGGGTCCACGAGCACGTAACTCATCGCCGCGCCCAGTCCGGACAGGAGATAAAAAACGAGAAAGCGGAAATGGCCCAGCAGGGATTCCACGTTGTCGCCGAAAATCCACAGGTAGAGCATGTTCCCGGCGAGGTGCATGAACCCGCCGTGCAGGAACATGGAAGTCAGCAGGGTCAGGACCGCGGGTCCGCCGGTCAGCGATGCCTGCGGAAGGCCGGGCACTTCCGCGCCGTGGATGATTTCCCAGGGAATGGCGCCGAAACGCACCACAAAGGCTTCGTTCGCCGGGCCGAGCATCACCTGGTAGATGAAGGCCGCCGTGTTCGCCGCCGCCAGGAGCAAGGTGACGAACGGGAAGGAATGGCGGGGGTTTTCGTCGCGGATGGGGAACATCTTTTACATGGTCATCCAAGGTTGGGGAGATGATCTCAGATCAACGATTGAAGATCCGCGATTTCAGATCTGAAGGAATTCGCTGAAACAGTGAATGGATGCGTCTTCTCGTTCTGAGTTCATCAATCTGCAATCGTTGATCTGAGATCTCTTTTGCCAATCGTGCGCCACAGCACCTACGGCAAGGTGAACTCCCGCCGGTGCTCTGCGACGTTCCCGGACCGGTCCTCGATCCGGATGTCGAGAACATGCTTTCCGGCCGCGAGCGGATCCTCGACGCGGTGGCTGGCCCTGGCCCGTTCGGGGTCGTATTCGACCAGGAGTTTCCTGCCGTCCAGACGGATCTCGTACCGGGTCTCGTCGCGGATGCCGGAGAGACGGTCCGAGAACCGGACCTTGATATCCGGCGTTCTCTTCCGCAGGTCGGCCTTGCGGCCGAAGGAAACGCCGGCCAGGGACGGGGCAATCGTGTCCACGAGCACGGTGAAGGCCGCGGGGCTCCTTGTCCAGACGGACAGCCAGCCCTCTTCCCGGTCGTTCCCGAGGAAATTCCATCCGCCGTTTGTCCTGCGGCTGTACACGCCGGTCTTGTTCTCCCTGCCGGAGGCCGCGGCCACGTCAAACCGGACGCGGATTCGGTCCCTCAGCACCAGATCCCGGGGCTCGATCACATAGAGTCCGCCGATGCCGAAAGGACCGTTCGGAACCGGTTCCGTCCGGATCAGGCCCTTGAAGGGCCGCGGCACCGAACCCGGCGGGAATTCGACCCGGCACAGTCCGTCCGGACTGACCATGACACCGCCGTATTCCGGCGTGACGGAAAAGACCTGAACCGTGTCCGAGTCCGCCCTTTCCGCCCCGGTTTCGGAGGCGGTCCGGAGAACCGATATCATGGTGCCCGTAAGGGCTTCGTCGTAGGGAAGAATGCCCGTGAACGCGCTGCGCGATTCCGGTATCAGGGCCACGGAAGCGGTGGACCAGCCGTTCAGCTCCACGTCGAGCCTGGGCGGGACCGGGAGCGGGGAGGCGGAGCGCACACGGAACAGAAGGCCGTCACGGCCGAATACGCGGGTGATTTCCGCCGCAGGAGGGAGCGAGCGGCCGGGGATGCCGCCGGACCAGCCGGTCCGCGGAAACGGAACGCGGGGTACGGAGGTCGCCAGGGTTGCCGTTTCCACGGGACCGGAGGCCGTCGCGGTGTTGCCGGCGAAATCCGAAGTCTCGATCCTGATCTCGTGGCGTCCGGCCGTGAGGCGGAGCGGTCCGGCCGCGTCCGCGGAAAGGGTGTCCGAACCGCCGATCCCGGCGGAGTTGTCCCACGTGCAGAACACTCCGGAGCGGAACGCGCCGGGCTCATAGAAGGGAAGCAGGTTCCCGTCGTCCACGTACAGTTTCTGGAACAGCCCCCGGCCCGCCACGTCCAGGCCGCGGTCCCGGTCGAGGTGCACCTCGCGGCCCAGGGCCTGGGGGAACCGGTCGTACCGGGATGTGAAGACGAGCCGGCCGTCCACGAAGAGCCGGGAGACGTAAGCCGAGAAACGGTTGGCGCAGCCGTCGGCCATGTCGAAGGCCGAGAAAGACGCGCCGACGCTGCCCCAGCAGCGGACCGGGCTGTCCCAAACGCGGCTGCCGCCGGGCGCCTGGCGGAGCCGGACCGTCTTGGTGACGAAACCGCCGTCGATGTGGGAGCCGAAATCGAGAGGCGTGAAGGCCACGGCGCGTATCACCGGCGCGATGCGGTCCTGCACCGTGAAGCCGACGGACATCGGGTTCAGCGCGTCCCCGTTCTCGTCCCAGATTTCAAAATGGAGGTGAGGCGGGCCCGCGCCGGTCTGGCCGGTGAAGGCCACGGTCTGGCCGCGGCGGACGGGGAGGAATCCGCGGTCGAACTCGAGCCCGATGTCGTGCCGGTCCGCGCGGCGCTGTTCGAGACGGACGATGTCCTCGATCGGTTCCGCGAAACGCGACAGATGGGCGTACAGCACGGTCCGGCCGTCGACGAGCCGAATCCGCAGACTGCGGCCGTAGCTGAACGGATTGACCTCGATTTTTTCAACCCATCCGCTGTCCACCGCGAACACGGCCCATCCTTCCGTCCCCCAGGTCTTGACATCCATGCCGGCGTGGAGATGGCTGGAACGGTATTCGCCGAAGGACGATGTCATCATGCGGCTCGCGCTGGTCGGCCAAAGGTAGCCGTCCGCCGCCTGAAGCGGGAGGAGAGGCAGGAGGCAGAGCCACACAAGAAGGTTCCGGGTTCCGGGTTCCGGGTTCCGGGTTGGAACGGGCGGCCGGCGCATGGCGCACCGCGCATGGCGCAGGACTGTTACAAGGTTCCGGGTTCCGCATTCCGGGTTCCGGGTGTGGAAGACGGGAATCCGCGTCTGAGCGTTCGAACGTTCGAACGTTTGAACGTTCGAACGCGCGGGGTTATTCGGCAATGAAATCTCCGGTGATCAGAAAAATCAATTTTATAGCGTCGGTATCCAGACCTCGCCCTTGAAGCGTTTCTTGAATTCCAGCGCGTCCTTTTCGGAACCGACGACACTGCCCCAGTGCATGGGCACGGCCAGCCGCGGACCGATCTCCGAAGCCGCCTCGGCCGCCTCCTCCGCGTTCATGGTATAGGTGCCGCCTACGGGAAGAAAGGCCACGTCCGCCCGGATATCGCGCAACTCCGGAATACGGTCCGTGTCGCCTGCATGGTAATACGTCGTCCCGTCCATTCGGAACACGTATCCCACATGACCCTTGCCGGGGTTGTGGTTGGGGATTTTCAGATTGTACGCAGGCACGGCGCGGATCTCAACGCCGTCCAGTGTCAGTGTGTCGCCCGGCTTGACGGTTTTAACGCGTTCCGGATTCCCGGCGACGCCGACCAGCTTCGCGGCCGCCGCGGCAGGCGCCACGATCCAGGTGTCCGGACCGATGAATTTCGCCGCGTCCTCTGGCGAGCAATGATCCGAATGCTCGTGCGTGATCAGAATGAGCCCTGCGGGCTCGCCGGTTGCGACCCGGTACGGATCCACGCAAACAGGGCGGCTGCCGCGGATCACGAAACCGGCGTGGCCCAGCCAGCGGATGTTTTTTGTCATGGCAGAACCCCCTGAATCCGGATGGAATCCTGTCCGGCGCCCGGATTCCGTCCCCCGGCAGGCGGGAACCGCGGCGAGCAGGATCATCGGGATGAAGCCGAACCTTATCACCCGTTCCATTTTTCCACTTCCTCGATGAGGGTTTTCACGATGTCCCCTTCGGCCACCTTACGGATTGTTTCGCCACGCCTGAACAGCAGGGCTTCGCGCCTGCCGCAGGCGATTCCGATGTCCGCTTCCCGCGCCTCGCCCGGGCCGTTGACCGCGCATCCCATGATGGCCAAAGTCAGCGTTTTTTCCACGCCGGCCAGCGCCTTCTCGACCGCCTCGACGATCGGGATCATGTCGGTCTGGAGCCTGCCGCAGGTCGGGCAGGAGATAATGGTCAGTCCCCTCGTTCGCAGGCCGAGGGTCTTCAAAATTTCCCAGCCTGCGCGGATTTCATCCACCGGATCGGCGGTGAGAGACACGCGGACCGTATCCCCTATGCCTTCAGCCAAAAGCGTGCCGATGCCGACCGCGGACCGGATGGCGCCGGTTTTCAAGGTGCCTGATTCCGTGACCCCGAGGTGTATGGGGTAACCGCAGGACCGGCCGAGGAGCCGGTTGGCTTCCAGAGTGAGGAGAACATTCGAAGCCTTGATGGCGATGACCAGATCGCGGAATCCCAGTTTCTCGCAGATGCGGACATGCCCCATGGCGCTTTCCACCAGAGCTTCGGCCGTGACGCCGTGGAACCGGGCGAGGATCTCCTTTTCCAGGGATCCGGCGTTCACGCCGATGCGGACGGGTATTCCCTTTTCACCGGCCGCGTCCAGCACCCTGCGGGTCCTGTCCTCGGATCCGATATTTCCGGGATTGATCCGGATCTTGTCCGCGCCGTTCCGGACGGCCTCGAGCGCGAGCCTGTAGTCGAAATGGATGTCCGCCACCAGCGGAATGGAAATGCGCTCCCGTATGCGGCCGATGGCCGCGGCCGCTTCCGTGTCCGGCACGGCCACGCGCACGATTTCGCATCCTGCCGCGGTCAGGGCCTGAATCTGGCCGACCGTGGCGTCCACATCAGCGGTTTTCGTGCAGGTCATGGACTGAACGGACACAGGGGCGCCGCCCCCGATGGCCACCTTTCCGACCCGCACCTGGCTTGTTTCTCGGCGTTTCATCATGACAAACAGTAACTTAACTATTTTTCCCGGTTTTGGCAAGGAGTTTAGCGCGAGGCGCACTCAAGCGTGGTGCAGCCTGTTTTTTTTCTCCGGTTCTCCCTGTATATAATATAGAAGAACGGTCCTGCGGACACTCCATTGTCTGTGCAATCAGGGATTAATCTTTTCGGTCGTTGGTAGAGGTAAAAGCTTGTCACATTCCATGGTCCCGGAATAACGGCCGCAACTTTATTCAATCGTTCACGTCTACATTGTTAACTTCACTCAGGAGACAAAAGATGAAGATAAGAAGGATCGTCCTTCCATTCCTGATTCTCCCGTTCATCCGGCTGGCCGCGGGCGTCGGCGACACGCCGCCGCCGGTACAGGCGGTCCGCCTCGACTGTCAAGTGACCGTGGATGGCGTCCTGTCCGAACCGGTCTGGAGCGAAGCGCCGGCCGTGTCCGCCTTCTTTCAACGCGATCCGGACGAGGGCAAGCCGGCCACTCAGGAAACGGTCGTTCGCATCGCGTACGACGACGACGCGCTCTACGTCGGGGCGGAGATGCGCGACACGGCCGCCGATTCCATTGTCGCCCGGATATCGAGGCGCGACAACACCGATAACGAGGATTATTTCGCGGTCGCCATCGATTCGTACCACGACAAACGCGGCGCCTATTATTTCGGATTGAGCGCCGGCGGCACGTTCATGGACGGCACGTTCTACAACGACGACTGGTCCGAAGACACCTGGGACGGAGTCTGGGACGGCCGGGTGCGACGGGACGAAAAGGGATGGACCGCGGAAATGCGCATCCCGTTTTCACAGCTTCGGTTCCGCAGGGCGGAAAAGAACGTCTGGGGCGTCAATTATCTTCGGGAGATTTCGCGGCGGAACGAGGAGTCCTACCTGGTGTTCACGCCCAAGAATTCCAGCGGGTTCGTGTCGCGGTTCCCGGACCTGGTCGGAATCGAGAACGTCAAGCCCACCCGGCGCGTGGAAGTGCTCCCGTATGTCCGCGCCAAGGCGGCGTACACGCACCCGGACGCGGAAAATCCCTTCGACGACGGCTCCTCCTGGTCGCCCGTGGCCGGCGCGGATCTCAAGGTGGGGCTTTCGAACAACGTCACGCTCGACCTGACCGCGAACCCGGACTTCGGCCAGGTCGAGGTCGATCCGGCTGTCGTCAACCTGAGCGACGTGGAGACGTATTTCGAGGAGAAGCGGCCCTTCTTCATCGAGGGCGCATCGATTTTCAATTTCGGCCAGGGCGGGGCGACCAATTACTGGGGATTCAACTGGTCCAACCCGAATTTCTTCTACAGCCGCCGTATCGGCCGGCCGACGCAGGGCTCCCTGCCGGATCACGATTACGCGGACACACCGGAAGGCGTCCGCATTCTCGGCGCCGCGAAGGTTACCGGTAAAATCGGCGGAAAATGGAACGTCGGGGCCGTTCAGGCGCTGACGAAGCGGGAATTCGCGGACCTGTCTCTCGGCGGGGAGAAAAGCCGGTCCGAGGTCGAGCCCCTGGCGACATACGGCATTGTTCGGGCCCAGCGGGAAATCCGGGGCGGCCGTCAGGGCATCGGTTTCCTGTCCACGCTGTCCGCCCGGCGTTTCGACGAAAGCCGGCTGAAGCCGGATTTCAACCGCCATTCGGAAACGTTCGGAATCGACGGATGGACTTTTCTGGACACATCGAAAACGTGGGTGCTCGCGGGATGGGCGGGCGCCTCCCGCGTGGCGGGATCTCCCGAGCGGATCACGTCCCTGCAGCGGAATTCCCAGCATTACTTCCAGAGGCCGGACGTCGGTTATCTCGGGGTCGACAGCGCCGCGACCGAAATGAAGGGCTGGGCGGGACGGTTTTACCTGAACAAGCAGAGGGGCAACTTCATCGTCAATTCCGCGGTCGGATTCGTCAGTCCGGGATTCGACGTGAACGACGCGGGATTTATGAGCCGCGCGGACGTGATCAACGGCCACATCGGAGGCGGGTACCTGTGGACCAAGCCCGGGAAGATCTTCCGGTTTCACGACGTGATCGGCGCGGTTTTCCAGAGCTCGGATTTCGGGGGAAACGTGTTCGGCCGGGGGGTGTTCCTCCTTGGGGAGAACCAGTTCCTGAATTACTGGCGGCTGGACGGCCACTACTGCTACAATCCCGAGACCCTGAACAAATACAGGACCCGCGGAGGTCCGCTGACGATCGGCCATGACGGGTCGGAATACGATCTGTTCGTGGAGTCCGACAGCCGGAAGCCGCTGGTGTTCTGGGTCGACGGGTACGGGTATTTCAGCACGCCCGTGGACTGGTTCAGCAATGTCTCGGCGAACCTGCAGTGGAAGCCCCGGACCAACATGAGCCTGAGCGTGGGCCCGGGCCTTTCCAGGACCCGCGAATACACGCAATGGGTGGGCGCGTTCGACGATCCGACGGCGGTCCGGACCTGCGGGAAACGGTATGTGTTCGGGGAAATGCGGCAGACCGAGATCAGCGCGAACGTCCGGCTCAACTGGACCTTCACGCCGCGGCTCTCCTTTCAGCTCTATATGCAGCCGCTGTCATCCCACGGCGATTACGAAAAAATCAAGGAGCTCCGCAAACCCCGGAGCTATTCTTTCGACGAATATGCGCCCGACCGGATCCTGCGGTCCAACGGGGAGTACGAAATCGACCCGGACGGCGCAGGGCCGGCGGAGTCCTTCACGTTCGAAAATCCGGATTTCAATTTCAAGTCGCTGCGCGGGAACGCGGTTCTGCGATGGGAGTACAGGCCCGGATCCACGCTGTACCTGGTGTGGACGCAGAACCGGTGGGACGAACGGTACGAGGAGCCGTATTCCTTCCGCGAATCGATGAGACAGCTCCGGGACACCGAGCCGGACAACATCTTCATGATGAAGGCCACGTACTGGTGGAGTTTGTAATGGAAACGCTCCGGGAGGCTGTCAGCCTCCCGGAGCGTCTGATCGGGTAAAGGGCGGAAAAGTGCCGGGCACCTCTCAGGTTCCCGGCACTTGGCTTTATGTCAGCCCATGTGAAAAAACGGCGCGTGGTTCGAGGTGAAGCGCTTCGGGGTCCGGGCGAGTATGCCCGCGATCGCGGGATGGCGCCGGAACACCCGGTCCAGAAAGCCGCGCACCCGGACACGGTTCCACCCGAGCGGATGCTCGAAATCCGCGTACAGCGACAGATCGCCCTCGGAGAAGGGCCGTGCGCTGAGTGCCGCCGCATCCTCGCAGGACGCGGGCAGGTTGAACACGGCCGCGTTGATGTAACCGATTGAATCATGGTGTCGAACCGTGAAATCGAGGGTCCGGACCGCGGAGGCCTCCGATTCCCACGGCGTGCCGAACAGCAGGTAGACGTAGGACGCGATTCCGGCGTTCCGCAGGTTGTTCAGGATGACGGACGCGTCCTCGATCCGTATCCCTTTCCCCATCCGCTCCAGCACTTCCGGGTCCCCGGACTCCAGGCCGATTTTCAGCATCACGCAGCCCGCGGCCTTCATCGCCGCGCAGAAACCGGGGTCCGTCCATCGTCCCGACAGGCGGGCGTAGCCGTACCAGGGAACGCCGGGCGGGTCCGCGGCGAGACGGTCCAGCAGGGAGGGGGAAAGCGCGTTGTCCAGGAAATGGATGAGGGACGGCCTCGTCTTCTCCTTCAGCTGTTTCAGGTCCGAGAGGACCCGGTCGGAAGGGATGGGCGAGTAGGCAGAGGCCTCAGCCGTCTCCGGGCAGAAGCGGCAATGGCGCCAACTGCATCCGGTCGAAGCGTCATAGGGCAGAATAAAGCCGGGGGAGAGATAACCGGGGCCGGTCAGGCCGTCGAAATCCGGCGCCGGACGTTCGGGCTTGCGGGACCCCGCGGCCAGACGCGACAGCAGGAACGGTTCACCGGGGCCTTCCACGCAGTCGTCCGCCAGGCCCAGGAACGGATCCCGCCAGCCCGGGCTTCGCATCCAGGAAGTGATCAATCCGCCCCCTAAAACGATCTTCAGACCGGGAAACGAGCGGCGGAGCAGTCCCGAGAGTCCGAATGCGTGAAAAGCCTGGCTCAGAAAATTGACGGACAGGCCGATGAGTTCCGGGGACGTCCGTTCAACCAGGGGGAGCAGGCGGCTGCGGTAGTATCCGTGGAACGGATCGCTCTCCGGCTGTTCCGCGCATCGAATCAGGTCCCCGCTCCGGGCCGCGGATAGGCTCCTGTGGCCGCTGTCTGAAAGCCCGGGCTTGAAATCCGTTCCGTTTCCCGAGATTTCGACCAGGCGGTTCAGGTCGTTCGCGATGCGGTTGTAATGTCCGATGGAACGGAACGCGGAACCCGTCCGGAGTTCGGACAGGTTCCGGTCGCGGTTGCGGAGCGCGGTCCGCGTGCGGCCGTCCGCGGCTTCGGCCGGTCCCTCCATGACGAAACGGATCCCTTCCAGATTGGCGTCGACGGCCAGGCACGACACGCCGTTCGACCGGAGCGCGGCCGCCAGCCGCGCGATGCCGGCGGGCGGCTCGCCGGGTTTGCACACCGGGGGATGGATGAGGA
>CAZNXX010000001.1:45245-52063 GCA_964577095.1 uncultured bacterium
GCTTTTTTCGGCGCGATGCGGTCCAGGACCGCGCTCGCGTTGTCAGACCGGCTTCCGCCGGACCGGCCGCGGCCGGACCTGTCCTGGCCGGAACGGGTCCGGTCCGAACCGTCCCGATGCGATCGGTCCCGGCCGGAACGGTTTCCTCCGCCGCTGCGTCCGGACGGGTGCGTCTGAGCGGGCCTCGCCGGATACTCGGTCCTGGCCGGCGCTTCCGCGCCGTAGTCGAATCCCTCCAGCTTTCTCCGTTCCAGCGGTTTTCCGATGATCTTTTCCAGACTCCGTATCATGTCCGCGTCGTCGGGCACGGTCAAAGTGAAGGCGTCACCCGTTCTTTCCGCCCGGCCCGTCCGGCCGATGCGGTGAATGTACGCGTCCGCCGTGTCCGGCATGTCGAAATTGATGACATGCGTGACCGTTTCCACGTCCAGCCCGCGCGCCGCGATGTCCGTGGCGACCAGGATGCGGATGGACCGGTCGCGGAAACCGTTCAGCGCGGCCTGCCTCTGGCCCTGGGTCCGGTCGCTGTGCAGGCTGGCGGCCTTGAAGCCGGACTGTTTCAGCTGCCGCGCCACCTTTTCGGCGCGGTGCCGGGTGCGCGTGAATACCAGAACCGACCCGGATCCCGTTTTTTTAAGGAGTCCGAGCAGCAGGTGTGTTTTCAGATGATGCGGCACCGGGAACAGGGCGTGGCTGACCGTGTGCGCCGGCTTTGTCAGGCCGATGGCGACGCGTTTGGGATGCCGCAGATTTTCGGCCGCCAGTCTCTCCACCTCTTCAGGGAATGTCGCGGAGAACAGCAGGGTCTGGCGCTGCCGGGGAAGACGGCTCAGGATGCGCCGCACCGACGGCAGGAATCCCATGTCGAACATGCGGTCCGCCTCATCCAAAACAAGGGTCTGGATGCCGTCGAATCTCGTGTGGCCCTGATCCATGAGGTCGAGCAGGCGGCCGGGGCAGGCCACCAGCACCTCGACGCCTTCCTGCATGGCCTTGACCTGCGGGCCCTGGCCCACGCCGCCGTACACGGTCGCGGAGCGGATCTTCGTAGCCGCCGCGAACATCGTGAATGTCTGATGGATCTGTTCCGCCAGCTCCCGTGTCGGCGTGAGAACGAGCGCGGCCGTGCGGCCGCGCCGGGCCTCGAGCAGACGCTGGAGAATGGGCAGGACGAATGCGGCGGTCTTGCCGGTGCCGGTCTGGGCCGTGCCGATGCAGTCATGCCCTGCCAGAACCGCGGGAATGGCCTCCTCCTGAACCGGGGTCGGCACGGTGTAGCCGGCGCGTACCACGGCCGAGAGAATGCGCGGATCCAGATTGAATTTTTTGAAACCCATTCAAGTTCCTTTTCTGAAGATAAACCCCCTCCGTCGGGCCCGTTCCGCTGAAGGGTCGGCTTTTCATCACCCGGATGATCGTGAACGGAAATCGCTTCGGGGGGAATTCCGCGGTCAGTGGGGCTCCGGAACGGGCGCGCCGGAGCCATCGGGGGGATGTTATAACCCTATAATTTAACGATGAAAGTTCGAAAAAACAAGGGGAATCATCGGGATCCGCCGGCGCCGGTCTGTCCGTCCTTCGGTGCGGATTCTGCGCCGGCCCCTTTTGAGACGGAACGGGACACGTACAGGATTCCGGCCTCCCCCCCGTCCGCGGTTTTGACCATGCCGTTTCTCACGGCGGCCTCAAGTTCCGCGGGCCACAGGCCGCCCCATGCCGGATTCGCGGGCCGGATGATCACCGCGCCGATTTCCCCCGTTTCAATCATGGACAGGAGTCTCTCGTGGCCGGCCAGGCCGATCATGGTGGTCAGGGGGTAATCATAGGGCGTCGGATTCTCCAGCTCAGCGGCCAGGGAATAAAACCCGCAGTGCACGTCCAGAAAGAAAACCCGGCGGTCCGGCGCAGCCCGCCGGATCCATTCCGTGTTCCGCGCCAGTTTCTCATATTCTCCGCATCGGATCGGCATGTGCCTGAAATGGGGAAGATCGGACCTGCAGGAACCCCGGCCGACCAGCGATCTCGCGGTATGAAGACCGAGAAACAGCCCGCCGGCCGACAGCCAGACGAGGGCTGCGAAGAAAACCGTCCGACGGGTCCGAAGGCCGGCGAGGGCCTGGAGCCGCCGCCCCATATAGAAAAGACCCAGGCCGAGTCCGGGGATCAGAATGCCCATGTGCGCGAAATCATAACGCGGATAGGCGCCCGCGATCGAGGCGAGCGAGAAGAAAAACAGCAGAGCCGCGAAGCGGCGGTCCGCGCCCATGGGGCGAAACCGTAGAAAGACCAGGCCCGGAAGCACGATGAGCGGCATCAGCCACGGCAGTGTAAAATATGCATCCCTCAATCCGCTCCAGGACGAAACGGCCGGAGACAGGAACAATTCACGGAGCCGGTCCGCATAACGGATGGAGGCCAGCTGCAGGTAAGAACCCTTTGACAGGAACCCGTAGTCGAGAAAGGCCCCGGCCGTCCCGGTCGCCAGAATGGGGAGTGCCGCGAAAAGAAAAAGCGCGGCGAAGAAGGGAAGCGCCAGGCGCAGCGCCGAGCCCGTGAACCAGCGCGCGGCGCGGCGTTCCGACAGGGTCCGCTCCAGCAGAACCGCCGCCGCGGCTGTGAGCGCCAGGCCGCCGATGGTCTGCTTGCAGGCCGCGCCGAGGCCGGCAGCGATTCCGGCCTCGATGAGTCTTCGGCCGGCTCGGCCGGAATCGTCTTCGCGCAGCCACGCCGCACAGCGTTCGAGGCAGGCCGTCAGGAAAACAAGGGCTGTCGGATTGTACATGGAATTCGGATAGGGGGGCGCGTAAACGAGCAGAAAAGCGACACCGATCAGCGTCCATCGCGGCGATCCGAAACCCATGTGCCCTGCGGCCCGGATGAAGAAAAGAGCCGTGAACGCGAAGCAGGCCGCGAGCAGAACCTTGGTGGCGAAAAGCTGCGTGCCGAACAGCAGGCAGGAGAGAGACGCCGCGTAGACCGGCAAGGGGGGGGTGTCATAGGCGATGTCCCGGTACAGCGTCTCTCCCGCCATGAAACGCCGGGTGACCTGTAGAAACCAGCTTTCGTCCAGCAGATTGACGCCCATGCCCCAGCAGAAAACAATGCCCGCACCGAAGCAGAACAGCCACAGCATCAGGCTGTTGCGGTGTCTGCGGAGAAAAACAGGCATCGCGGGGCAAAGCGGCACGGGTTCCTCCCTTTTGAGAAAAACGCGCATGGGTTCCGAGTCATGGATGTAAAACGTCATCCTGGCTGAACCCGTACGGATAAACAAATAATACATCTTAGGATGGAAGAATGCAAGAAAAAAACGGACTTTTCCGCGTTTGCGGCGTCGTGGCGAAGTCGGGCCGTTTCCGATTGCAGTTTTCGACGGCTTTGTTTACATTATAGAAGCGCGGACGATCCTTCTCCCTGACACCATTCACCCGTCTTTTTCCATGATCGCCCGTGTTCAACCGGGGTTTCCGCATGGACGATAGTGAGTCCGGGCACTCATGAAAGGAGATTTAATAAAAATGATCATCCGTTACCGATGCCAATGCTTTTTAACAGCCGTCGTTTTCACGGTTCTCACAGCCGTTCCGGTGCTTCACGGACAACCCCTGACCGGGCCTGCGGCCGGATCCGCCTGGTACGCCGTCGATTCGGTTGCGACCGGCGTCTGGAACATCGATGACCATGGCGGAGCGAACGTCTGGCTCGTGGAAGGAAAGGACAAGGCCCTTCTCATCGACACCGGGACCGGCGTTTCCGACCTTGCCGCATGCGTCCGTTCCCTGACGCGTCGGCCGGTCATCGTCGTCAATACGCACGGCCATCCGGATCACGCGGGCGGCAACTTCCAGTTCGACAGTGTATTCGCCCATCCGGCCGACATCGGGCTGATCGGCCGGTTTACGGGAAGGCAGGCCCGGGAATCCTCCGCGCGGCGGGCGCTGGGAGAGGCTCCGGAGCTGGCCGCGTTCGTTCTCAGAGACTCGCTCGGCTTCGACCTTCGGGCCGTCCGGCCGGTCATGGATGGATTCCTTTTCGATCTGGGCGGCCGGAGCCTGGAGGTGATTGAAACGCCCGGCCATACCCGGGGAAGCATATGCCTTCTCGACAAGGAGAACAAGCTCCTGTTCGCGGGCGACAATGACAATTCGCTGGTCTGGCTGTTTCTGAAGGACTGCCTTCCGCTTGAAGACTACATGGACGCGCTGCTCAAGCTGAAGAGAGTCGCTTCAAAGTTCGACAAACTTCTGCCGGGTCACGGCGCACCGCTCGATGCCGCATTCCTTGACGAACAGATCGCCTGCTGCAAGGCCATACTCTCCGGCGAATGCGCGGGGGAACCCTACCGTTCCTTTGCCGGCGAGGCCAGAGTCTGTGTTTTTGGACGCGCGTCCGTTGCCTTTGACCCGCTCAATCTCAGGCGCAGGACGGACTGATCCCGTTCGGTCCGGGGCGGACGGACCGGGAGCGGCGGTGCACGGCCACCGCCGGAACGTCATCCAGCGTTTTCTCAGGACGGGCCGAATGTAACGCCCGTCCTTTTATATCCGGCCGGAGGACGCGTCCTGTCGATTACGTATTGCGCTTGACGGCTGTTTTTAATACATTCTGGACAGGCCATCCCGCCCGACGGGTCAGGGGAAGGTTCGATCGCGGGGAGGGCCGTCTGAGACAGGAGCCCGGAGAAAAGACATGACCGTTCGTCGAAGCGGAATCGCCGGAGAGGGGAAAAAGCGCGGGCCGGCCGGAAAACCGAAGCCGGCCGCGAAGGCGGGCGGGATGCGGAAGCGGAACGCCGGGCCGAACCCGAAGCGGACCTCGGATTTCTCAGCCCGGCTGACTCAGCTATTGTCCAAAATCAACGCCCTGTCCAAAACAGCGGATGTCGACAGCCTGTGCCGCATGGCCGTGGAATACTCGCTGGAGGGCATCGGATTCGACCGGGCGGGCATCTGGCTTTTCGCCGAGGACGGTAAAACCCTGGTCGGCCAGTTCGGAACCGACACGATGGGCCGGCTCCAGGACGAGCGGGGGTTGACCCTTCCCCTGGATCATCCGCCCGTGCAGGCCATATTCGAGAGCCGGGAACCCGCGCTGTTCATCAAACAGGACGAGCTCCGGAATGAGAAGGCCGAGGTGGTCGGCCGGGGAAACCATATCATGGCCGGGCTTTGGAACGGCGAGCAGGCCGTGGGTTTTTTCGCCGCGGACAATCTGGTCACGGGCCGGCGCATCACCGTGCAGCAGCAGGAGCTCCTCGGACTGCTCGCTGTTTCCGTCGGGCATCTCTGCACCCTCAAGCGTGCGGAGGAACGCATCCGGGCGGAAATCCGGGAGAAGGAGATGCTGATCCGCGAGACCAACCACCGCGTGAAGAACAACATGCAGATCATCGCCAGTCTGCTCAACCTGCAGGCCCGTCACAGCACCGATCCGGAAGTGGTCCGCATGTTCCGCGAGAGCCGGCTCCGGATTCAGGCGATGGCCCAGGTACACGAGATGCTGTACTCGTCGAACGTGCCCAGCCGGATCGATTTCGGCCGCTATGTCGAATCGCTCACGGAAAAACTCAAGGTGTCCTTCGGCACGGACCGTAAGGGGATCGTTTTCCGGTTCGACACGGAGCCCGTTCTTCTGGACGTGGACGCGGCCGTGCCGTGCGGCCTCATCGTGCAGGAGTTGATCTCGAATGTGCTGAAATACGCGTTTCCGGAAGGCTGGGCCGGGAAACCGGAGGTGATGATTTCCGTGCATCAGCCGGACGGCGACTGTGAACTGAAGGTCCGGGACAACGGTGTCGGACTCCCGATGTCTCTGGATGTCGATAAAACCGAAACGTTGGGCCTGAGCCTGGTCCGTATGCTGGGCCGGGATCAGCTCAAGGGAACGATGGACATACGGAACGTGCCCGGCGCGGGCGCGGAGTTCCGGATCCGGTTCAGGCCGAAGGAGTGAAAGGAAAAAGTTCCGGGTTTCGAGTTCCGGGTTCCGGGTTGGATGAAAGATTTCCGTATTGCCGTAATATCGGAATTCACTCTTAAGGGTTTCATCCCTGAAAAAGGTTCCGGTTTACGAGTGAATCGTACAGTCGCGTCTCGACTCGGAACCCGGAACCCGGAACCTTTTATTATTGATTGCTCTTTTCCCCGGTTTTTAATACATTTCATTCCATGACCATTCCGTTTCCCAATCCGCTCAATCGCCTTTTCCGGCGTGCCGGACGGTTCGTCCGTTTCCCGGAGATCTGCCTCCTGATCCTCGCGGGATCCGGACTGATCCTGCTCCAGAGCGGTTTTGATTTTCCCGGGGACGCGGACGCCGGCCTTCTGCTCCGGATCCGCGGTCACCGTGACCTTCCCCAATCCTTCCGTCTCATTGTCATCGATGAACCGGACATACAGGCCATGGGCGGCTGGCCCGTCACGCGGGATTACTACGCCTTTCTTGTCCATGTGCTGGCCGAGAGCCGTGCGAAGGCAATCGGACTCGACATTCTCCTCGATTCACCCAACCGGCTGTACCCCGAATACGACCGCCTTCTGGCGGATTTCATGAAGGGTTCCGGAAAAGTGGTTTTACCTTTCGTTCTGGGGCAGGCCTCGGCAGGTGATTCCTCCGGAAGGATACTGCCTTTCCCCGGATTCCGCGACGCGGCCGCGGCCGTCGGTTTCTGCGACCTGGGCGGCGATGCCGTCATCCGCCGCATTCCGGTCGTGGCCGTCGGGCCCGATTCTCCGATCCCTTCTTTCGGCCTGGCCATGGCTTCGACTGCGGTAAACGGACGGATCCGGATGGAGCGGGGCTGTGTCATCCTTTCCGCG
>CAZNXX010000001.1:52163-63509 GCA_964577095.1 uncultured bacterium
GCCACGGCCGCTGAGAACATACTGGCCGGGAACTGGCTGAGGAATCCCGGTTTTCTTCTCTCGCTGATCTGGATCGCCCTTTGGGCCGTGCCTGCTTTCGCTGTTTCCCGACTGCGGCGTCTACGGAGCCGACTCCTGTGGCTCACGGCCGCGGTTCTCTGCGCCTGCCTCCTGGCCGCGGCTGTACTGGCTGTTTTCGGGATTGTGCTTCCTCTGTTCGCGTCCGTCGCGTTTCTGGCCGTGTCCGCCGTCCTGTTCAGACGCGGATGGGCCGGCCGGCAGAGCGGAATCAGCGACGCCCTCAGGGAACAGCTTCGGCTGAAGGAAGAGGCGCTGGTCGAGGCGGAACGGAAGCTCGACGAGGTCCACTCAGCCCTGGCCGCGGAGAAAGCCGAGCGAGCCGCGCTCTCGGAGGCAGGACGCCGTCTCGGTGAGGAGAAGGAGGCGGCCGTGCTCGAACTCGAGAAACAGGTCCGCGACCTGAGGGAATCGGTTGAACCGGAACTTCGACGTTCGGATTTTCCGGAAATTGTGCACGGGCCCGGAAGTCCCATGATACGCATTCTCGAAGCCGCCCGGAAAGTCGCGGCGGACGACATTCCGGTTCTGATCCACGGCGAGACCGGCACGGGAAAGGAACTGGTCGCCAGGGCCGTGCACCGGGCCGGTCCGCGCCGCGACAGGCCGTTTGTCGCGGTCAACTGCGGCGCTCTGTCCGAACCCCTGCTCGAGAGCGAATTGTTCGGTCATGAGCGGGGCGCGTTCACGGGCGCCCAAGCCCGGCGGCGGGGCCGTTTCGAACTGGCCGAAGGCGGCACGCTGTTTCTCGATGAAGTGACGGAAACGTCGCCCGGATTTCAGGCCCGCCTGCTCCGCGTGCTTCAGGACGGCACGTTCGAGCGCGTCGGAGGGGAGAAGACGCTCTGCGCGCGTGTCCGCGTCGTGGCCGCGCACAACCGCAATCTGGAGAAGGAAGTCCGGGAGGGCCGGTTCCGAGAGGATCTTTATTTCCGGCTCAAGGGATTCGTCATCGATCTCCCGGCACTGCGGGAGAGACCCGGGGATATACCCGTGCTGGCGCGTTTCTTCGTTTCCAAATACGGCGGGGACGCGTCCATCGGCATTTCTGACGCGGCCATGGAGAGGATGACCGGATACCGGTGGCCGGGCAATGTGCGCGAACTGGAAAACGCAGTGCGCAGGGCCGTGCTCCTGGCGCGAAGCGCGGGCCAGCGCCTCATACGGGCCGCGGACCTGCCTGAAGAAGTGCGGCCGGAATCAGGCGGCGCGGAGCCGCCGCTGTACCATCCGCTCGAGACCCAGATTCTGGAAATGCTGAGGGCCTTCCGGTTCTCGCGCTCCGCCATCAGCGAGACCGCCCGGGCGCTCGGAAACCGGGATCGCGGCACGGTCACCGAGCATTTCCGGGGGCTGTGCTTCCAGTTCCTCGTACAGGCGGGTGGGGACTTCAAGACAGCGGCATCCGCGTTGTCCGGAGATGCGGGTCCGGAGGCCGCGGGCCGGGTGGAATCCAAAATGCGCGAATATCTGGGGAATGCGGTCAGGACCGTCGCGTCCTCCCGGGGATCCGTTCCGGACGATGCGCCCTGCTTCAAGGGACTGCCGCTGAGGTACAGGCCGTTCCTCCGAAAGCTTTTAGAAGAGATAATTCCGGGTCAGTAACCGTTAAGTGAGAAGTGCCGGGCACCTGGCAGGTGCCCGGCACTTACAGATCAGACATTTTCCAGGGGCAGGCATCACACGACAGTTTTTACGCCCCAAAGAATACACAAGGCGCCTTTGAGGTGCCTTTTTTTTATGAGAAGTGCCGGGCACCTGCCAGGTGCCCGGCACTTGAGGGTTAGCAGAAGTGCCCGGCACCTCCAAGATGCCGGGCACTTAACCAGTTCAAAGGAGGGAGAACCCATGCCGCAAAGAAAAGTCGTTTTTCACCAGGATGGATATTACCACGTCTATAACCGGGGCGTCAACCGGCAGAATATTTTCAGATCAGGAGAGAATTACAGGTACCTGATACGTACGATGAACCGGGTGAAACCGGACAGCATCATCCTGCTTGCCTTCTGCCTCATGCCCAACCATTATCACTTCCTGATCCGTCAGGAATCGGAAGAGCCGGCTCATGTTTTCCTACAGGCATTATTCAATGTCTATACAAAGGCGTTCAACAGAATGCATCGACGGACCGGTACACTTTTCGAAGACCGGTTCCGGGCGGTCGAGATTACCGAGGACCGGCATCTGTTGCACTTGTGCAGATATATCCACCTGAATCCTGTTCAGGCCGGCCTGGTAAGCAGGGCGGAAGAATGGGAATTTTCGGATTATCGGGAATGGGTGGGACAAAGTTCAGCATGTGCCGGGCACCTGAGGATAAGCAGAAGTGCCGGGCACCTCCAAGGTGCCCGGCACTTGCCCTTGAAGGTACCGGGAACTTCCATCACCTTTTTAAAAGAAAATTTCCAAACTCCTGTACAATACAGACAATTCGTCGAAGAATGGGATGGAAGTAAAGCGGATGGATTTGAGGCTTTGATCTTTCGGGAAGAGTGATGGTGAGGTAAAAGAGCAGTAAGTGCCCGGCACCTTTGAGGTGCCCGGTTCTTAAGGAAAAGCAGAAGTGCCCGGCACTTGGCAGGTGCCGGGCACTTAACCTTGAAACCCGCATTCCCTCCGCGGAAAAATTCCGCGTTTCCCCGTTTCCGCAGTCGTTTTTTTGTGCCCACCCATCCATCCAAATAAAATAAAAACAATAAATTACGCCACATCTGACAAGGCGGCACCGCTATTGCCTGTACTGGCTGAGAGGCAAACAGGACCAATCCATTATCATCGACAGGAGGGTAAAGCGTCATGCGGTTTTCAGGTTCGAGAAAGTCTTTCCTCATTCAATCCGCAGGGAGCAAGAGGATCGGCCAGCGCGTCTTCCCGCTCCTGTTCATTCTACTGTCCGCGTGCGGCCTTCTTGCGGAACAACCCGGATCCGCTTCGCCGGCGCCGCAGGCTACCACACCGGGCGTTCTGACCGGACGGATCATGGACGAATCCACGGAATCTCCCCTTCCGGGCGCGATGGCGCTCATACAGGGTACGGAACTCGGGGCTTCGGCTGACGATGAGGGCCGGTTCACGGTTGAACCGGTTCCGCCCGGCATCTATAACGTCCGTTTTGTGATGATGGGATACGAGTCGCGCGTGGTGAACACGGTGGTCGTCAATCCGGGCCGCATCACAAACCGGGTCATTCCCATGAAGCCGACGGTCCTTCAGACCGCGGGCGTGGAGGTGACTGCCGGCCACTTTCACGGAGCGAAGGACGCCGTGGTCTCGAACCGGAGCATGGACCAGGAGGAGATCCGGATGGACGCGGGCAGCGCCGAGGACATTCAGCGCGTGGTTCAGGCCCTGCCTGCCGTGGTGTCGGGCGGAGACCAGGAAAACGAGATCATTGTGCGCGGCGGCATGTACGGCGAAAACCTGTTCGTGATGGACCACATCGAGATTCCCAATCCGAACCACTTCGGGTTCCAGGGCGCGGGCGGCGGGCCGGTGAACATGATCAACAACGAATTCGTGCGCCAGGCGGATTTTTACGCGGGCGCGTTTCCGGCCCGGTACGGGGACAAGGCCTCGTCCGTGCTGGACATTTCGCTCCGGGAGGGAAACCGGGGCAGGCGGACCGGACACGCGACCCTGGGCATGAGCGGCGCGGGGCTGACGGTCGAGGGTCCCCTGGCGGGCGGAAAGGGATCGTACATGCTCAGCGGCCGCAAGAGTTTTCTCGATCTCATCATCTCTTCCACGGGCATGACATCCGTTCCGCATTACTACAATCTTCAGGGAAAGGCGGTTTACGACCTGGATGATAATGATCAGATCCTCGTCAACGGCATTTTCGGGGACGACCGGATCCATATCCGGGAGGAGGATGATTCCGCGTACAATCAGGGGACGGACGATGTCGTCGCGAAGAGCCGGCAGTACGCGGCGGGCGCGACCTGGCGGCACCTGTTTTCGGAGCGCGGGTATTCGAAGGTGACCCTGTCACGGACCTTCAATCACTGGGACAACACCGCGCGGTACGACGTGACCAAGCGGTTCACCAATCTCTCCACCGAGATCGAGCACACACTGCGGGCCGAGGCCGTGTTTCAGCCGTCCGAAAGGCTGGAACTGGGGTTCGGCGGCGCGGTGAAATCCATCCCCCTGGATCTGGCCGTGACCTGGTCCGCGGACACGCTTTTCGAATGGGACAATACGCGCAAGCCCCCGAAGATCACCGGCATACACGAGACCTATCCGGAGTACGACCGGGCGCGTCATGTCACCACATCCAAGGCTTCGGGCTTCGGTCAGGTGAAGTTTCATCCGGTCCGGCGGCTGACGGCCCTTTTCGGACTGCGGGCTGATTATTTCGACTACACCGGCAGGCATGCCGTGGATCCCAGACTCGGATTTTCCTTTGCGCTGACTCCGCGTTCCAGCGTCAACCTGGCGTTCGGCCGCCACTCCCAGTCGCCGGCCTACGTCCAGCTAGCCTCCCATCCGGACAACCGGAACCTGGGGTACAAGGAAACCCGCCAGGCCGTGGCCGGGCTCGAGCGCCTGTTCCGGGACGACCTGCGGGGAACCGTTGAAGTGTTTTACAAAGACTACCGCGGCGTGCCCGTGGATCCGTCCGAAATCACGGAGAATCCCTACGATTCCTGGGACGGCCGCTGGGTCGCCAAGGGCAGGGGAAACGCCCGGGGAATCGAATGCTTTCTTCAAAAGAAGATGTCGGGCCCGTTTCACGCCACGGTGAGCTACTCCTACTCCGTGTCCCGCGGCGTGGACCCGCGCAACGGAAGGGAATTCGACTGGGATTTCGACTTCCGGCATGTGTTCACCGCGATCGGAGGCGCCCGCTGGGACCTCCGCGACAAGGGATGGTACCGGAGCCTGAACCGCAAAACCTGGTACAAGTGGGTCGACTGGATGCTGCCCTTCGCGGACCAGGTCGAGGCGGCGGTGAAGTGGCGGTATCTCGGAGGCCGGCCCCACACCGCGCCGACGTACAAACCCGAATACCATACCTGGATCACGGATCCCGGCACGCCGCTGAACGCCGGGCGGTACCCGGTCTACCACAGGCTCGATTTCCGGCTCGACCGGCGGTACATGTTCGACGGATGGAACCTGGTCACGTACATCGACATCATGAACGTATACGGCCGGGAAAATGTCTGGGATTATTCGTACAACAGCGACGGCTCGAAACAGAGGATTCTCCAGTATGAGGTGTTCCCGGTGGGCGGGATGACGATCGAGTTTTAGACTGACGGAAACCTTTGTAAATCACTGAAATGTTGTTAAATTAAAGGAGGTCATCATGAACAAAACGATCGCGGCGCTTCTGGTGTGCGCCGCCTGCCTGTCCCCGGACCGGGCTCCAGCCGGCTCCTTTTTCACCGGCCGGTCGGGCATCAGCCTCAGGGGCTCGTACTGGTCAGCCGGCGGCCATGAGACGGTGATCCGGACTGGAACCTATCTGCCGGGCAGCGGAAGTGTGGAGATCGGCGGAGGAGGCGGATGGATCACCTTCCTGGCCGGAGTCGGGGAACGGGGAGCGATCGAATTTTCCTGGGGCGCTCTGGGCCGGGTGAAAACCGTCCAGGAGGGTTTCTTTCGGCAGGACACGGACGTGTCCGGCGTCATGCCCGTTGTGATCGGATTCCAATGGGCCCTGTTTCCCGACCGCAACCTCAGCGCCTTTCAGCCGTATCTTTCCGCGGCAGGCGGACCGTACGTGGCGAGCGACGTCCGTGTCATCGAACGCGGCTTGCTGTCGGATGAAGTGACGGTCTCGAACCGGATGCTTCCCGGCGTCTGCGCGGGAGCCGGCGCATACTTTTCCATCAGCCGGTGGTTCGCTCTCCACGGGGAGATGCGATACCACCTTGTGAACATGGACCCGGACCACGAGCACACCGGCGTCGAACTGGGTCTGGGAGCGGCATTTTTCTGGAAACGGTAGGGATTCTCCGAATGACAATTCACAAACATGTGCGGCCGGGACGAGCGGCGTCCCGCCGGCGTCTCGGAACCGCGGTCGCGGTGATGGTTTGCGCTGTGTTCAGCCAGGCGCTTCAGGCCCAGGGCATCACGCGGACCACGGGACTGGGCCTGCGGGGTTCGTTCTGGAAAATCGGCGACCGGGCCATGGGCGTTCGCGTGAACGCGCTGGACGGCGGGTCGTCGGTGCTCGTCGAGGGGGCGGGAGGGGACATTGTCTTCTTCTCCCGCCTCGCGGACCGCTGGTTCCTGGAGAGCAGCGTTGGCACGGTCAGCCGCGTTTCCGTCCAATCCTCCGCCTTTTCCGGGGAGGACGTTGACGTTTCCGCCGTGATCCCCATCCTGCTCGGCTGCCGGTTCGACATTCTGAGCAGCGGCATCCGGAGCGCGCTCCAGCCCTATGTCTGCGCCGGTGTCGGCACCTACTGGGCCAGCCGGACGAGCGTGGACGCGGATGAGGTGGAGGTCGCCACGGAATCGGACTTCCGCACCGGGGGCTACGCCGGCTTCGGCAGCCACCTGCTCCTGGCCGACTGGTTCGCGCTGTCCGCGGACTCGCGGTACCATTTCGTCGATTTCTCCCCCGGGAATTCCCGGAGCGGGTATCAGTTCAGCCTGGGATTCGCCTTCATCTGGGGCCAGAAAAAGGAGCTGTTCAAGGTCCTCGGCGTGCGGGTGAACGTGCAGGACATCTACCCCGCGTATTACAGGTTCTACAATCTGGTGCCCATCGCCACGGCCACGGTCCGTAACACGTCGGGCCATGAGATCGAAGTCAATCTGCGCTCCTGGATAGACGGCGTGACGGACGGGCAACGCCAGAGCGGGTTCGTGGCCATCCCCCGGGGCGAGACGCGGGACCTGCCGGTCCATCTGATTTTCGGGCCGACCCTTCTGCGGGCGGAAACGCGTGAGCCCGCTGTGATCCGCCTTGAAATCGAGGCCCGCTCCGGCATCACCCTGACCAAATCGTTCAACGCGCAGGTGATCGTGCACGGCCGGAACGCCTGGAACGGGGACATCGACAAACTGCCGGTTTTCGTCACGCCCGAGGATCCGGAAGTGCTGGCGATGGGCCGCTCGGTTCTGAACAGTGACTCGGCCGGTGCGGGTCCCGAACCCGAGCGTCTCCGGCAGGCCCGTCTTCTGTTCGGCGCGGCGGCCGGGAAGGGCGTCCGCTACCGGAGCGATCCCAACATCCCGTTTGACCGGGACGACCGCGTGCAGACCGCCGTTGAAACGATCTCGCTTGGAACAGGGGACTGCGACGACCTGGTCGTGCTCTATGCCTCGCTTCTGGAAGGCGCGGGCATTGCCACGGCTTTCGTGGACGTGCGGGATCCCGAAGAAGCGGCAGGGCACGTGTACCTGATGTTCGACACGGGCCTTCCGCCGGACCGGTGGTCCGAGATTTCCACAAACGAAAAGCGGTCCGTGGTCCGCGACGGCGGATCCGGCAGGACCACGCTCTGGATCCCGGTCGAGACCACGCTCATCCAGTCCGGTTTCGAGACCGCCTGGACCGAAGGCGCCGCCCAGTACGCAGGGGAGGCCGTTCTCCGGGACGGCCTGACCGAAGGCTGGGTAAAAATCATCGATGTTCCCTGAGGGAGATGTCCCATGAATAGAATCATATTCTGTGTCATCGCAGGCCTGTCGGCCTTTCCGTGCCGGACGGCCGGATCCGCGGTGCTTGTCGAAACCGTAGCCGGCGACATCCGCGTCCGCCGGGGGCTCGAGGAAAACTGGTCCAAAGCCAGGCCGGGAATGCCGCTCGAGGCGCTCGACACCGTGCTGTCCGGAGAAGCGTCCGAGACCGTCCTGCGCCTGGAGGACGGGACCCGGTTCACGCTGGGCGGCAACGCCATACTGGACATCGGCGACCTGCGGCGCATCACCGAGCGGCAGATGTTTCTCTTTCTGATGTCGCGCAAGGTGGAAGGCCTGGCCGCTTCGGATTCGTCGCGGCCGATCCGGATCGCCAACGTCAGCGTCGTGCGCGGCAGCCGGCACGGTGGGGGAACGTCCGCGGGTGGGGCCGGCGAAGCGGCGGGCTGGATCCGCGAGAAAAACGGCGCGGAAGCGCTGATCCGAGCGGGTCTGACGCCGAACGCCGTGATCCGGCTCTGCCGGATACTGGAACGCTACCCCGGACTGAAGGACGGAGGCGAGGTCCACTGGATGCTCGGCGGGGCGTTCGAATCCGTGCGCCAGCCCGGCCGGGCGGCGGACGCGTACCGGACGGCGCTGGCTCGGATCGATTCGCTGCCGAAAGACGACCGGACGCAAGCCGACGAGCGCAGGGCCCGCATCGAATCCGCGCTGGGCCGGCTGAAGACCCGATCCACATCAACCATTCAGGAATAGGAGAAATCCCATGCGGTTTTATCAATTGACCCGAACCGGTCTGATTCTGGCGGCGGCCTTCGTTCCGGCGCTCATCGGACTGTCCTGCTGCATAACCGATCCGTGCGGCGACCGCCGCGGCGGGGACGAGGAGGCCCGCGCCTCCTTCCGGTACGCTGCGGCGGCTGAGGGGATCACGGTGTTTTCGCTCGAGGGAATCAACGGAAACGTGGAAATCACGGGCTCCCCGTCCGCCGATTCGGTGATTGTCCGAGGCGAACGCGAGGTTCGTTCCGACGACGAGGATGACGCGCGGGAGCACCTGGCCCTTCTGACCGTGGAGTTCGAGGCTTCGCCCGCGGCCGTTTCGGTGCGCACGCGCCAGCCGAATCGGAACGAGGGCCGGAACTACACGGTGAACTACCGCGTGGTGCTTCCGGGACGCGTGCGGGCGTCCGTAACCGGCGTCAACGGGGACGCCGGAATCGTCGGCATGGACGCGCCGGTGTCCGTCGACTGGACCAACGGGGACCTGCTTTGCACGGACGTGCACGGCGGCTGTGAAGCGTCCCTCGTGAACGGGAAGATCGTCTTCGACGGAACGCTTCCCGCCTCGGGGTCCATCGTGCTTTCGGGGGTGAACGGGAACGTGTCCCTGGCGGTGCCGGACACGACGTCGGCGCAGATCGACGCGAGGACCACGAACGGAACCGTAACTGTCAGCGGCCTGTCCGTGCGCGACCTGAACTCCTCGCGCACGGCCGTGTCCGGTGTCATCGGAGGCGGCCGGGGGACGATACGGCTGACGACGGTGAACGGGAACGTATCGCTTGAGGGAAATTAAGAAAGACATGGAACGCGGATCGCGCGGACGGGACGGATGAGCGCGGAGAGAGAGGGGATATCGGGGTTATTGGTTCATTTGAGTACGGGGAACACCTTCCGGCTCGGGGCTTGACGGCTCCGAGCCTTTTTTTTATGGGAAATGGAACACGGATTGGGAGGATGAGACCGATTTTTGCGCATCAGGAGGAGGAATTGGGGCGATTGACTGATGAAAATTGAGTGAACAGCCCACGGCTTCAGCCGTGGGAAAATGCAGGCATTGAATAAAGAAGGGAAACCGATTCATCGGTTTCCCGGCGCGAAACCGTTGAAACGGTTTCGTGATTTTTATTGTCCATTTTAATCCCACGGCTGAAGCCGTGGGCTACCCTGACTGTGGGCTCCAACCCGGAACCCGGAACTTCTATTGATCCCCCAGCACTTCCCCGATCTTCTCCGCGACGAAGTCGAGGTCTTCCTGCGGTATCGTCAGCGGGGGAAGCAGCCGGATCACAGTCATGCCGGAGGGGAGCGTCAGCACGCCCTTTTCAGTCAGCGCCTGGATGAACGGTTTCGCCTTTTCCTTCAGTTCGATGCCGATCATCAGCCCGAGACCGCGGACCTCGCGGATCAGGCCTGAACGGACGGCGTTCAGCTTCTCCATCATATAAGCGCCCTTGGATGCGGCCTGCTCGTCCAGCCGCTCGCGCTTCATGAAGTCGATGGCCGCATTCGCGGCCGCGCATGCGAGCGGGTTGGCGCCGAAAGTGGTGCCGTGCCGGCCCACGGGCGGCTGTATCTTTTCGGAGCACAGCACGGCGCCCATGGGCACGCCTCCGGCAATGGCCTTGGCAACGACCATCATGTCGGGCCGCACGCCGAAGTGTTCGCAGGCGAACCATTTGCCCGTGCGGCAGAATCCCGCCTGGATCTCGTCCATGATCAGCAGAATGCCGCGCTCGTCGCAGAGGGCCCGGATCCGCTCGAAGTATTCCTTTCTCCCGACGTGGATGCCGCCTTCGCCCTGCACCGGCTCGAGCAGGACCGCGGCGGTTTGTTCGTTCACCTGGGCCAGGAGCGCGTCGAAATCGTTGTACGGCACGTGGCGGAACCCGGGCACCAGGGGCTCGAAATCCTCCTTGTATTTCGGGTTGTGCGTCGCGGAGAGCGCCCCGAACGTGCGGCCGTGGAAGCTCCGCATGGCGCAGACGAATTCCGTTTTCTTCGTCGTGAAACGCGCGAATTTGAGGGCCGCCTCGACCGCTTCCGCGCCGGAATTGCACAGAAAGGACCGGTTCAGGCCGGCGGGCGCGACGGACGCGAGCCTCTCGAAGAGACGGGCGCGCTGGTCGTTGTAGAAAATGCCCGAGCAGGTGATCAGCGTCTTCGCCTGGACGGCCAGGGCTGAGGCCACGTCCGGGTTCGCGTGCCCCACGCTGGCCACGCCGTGGCCCGCGATGCAGTCCACGTACATGTTCCCCTTGTCGTCCCACAGACGGGCGTTCTCCCCGCGGACGATGCAGACGTCCCGTTTGGTGAACACGTCGAATTCGTAGCGCCGTTCCAGCTCGATCGATTCGCTCATCTGATCAGCGTCCCTTTCCCTTCGAGCGCGTCTGACACCGGATTCTCCGTCCGGCCGTCCGCGATATGCACGCACGCCGCCCCGGCCTCGAACAGGTTCCGCAGGGCGAGCATTTTGCGCTTCATCCGTCCCTCCACCTGGGCCTCGCGGCCGGCCAAATCGGCCTTCCCGATCACCGGGACGAGGGAGGCGGGGTCGTTCTTGTCCGCGAGGAATCCAGGCGCCTCGATGAACTGGAAAATCCGTTCGGGCCGGAAGGCACCTGCGAGCACGGTGAGGATGTCGTCGTTCTCCGAATTGATCGCGAAGCCGTTCTCGTCCGCGATGGGCACGCAGAGCACGGGCGTGTACCCGTGGTCGAGGAGCAGGCGGAGCAGGCCCTCGTTGACGGACTGCGGCTTGCCCGAGAGATCGCGGCGCATCAGGGTTTTGCCGCCCTCGCGCACGCGGATGCCCGCGTTCCGCTTTCCCTGCACGGCGCGGCCGTCCAGTCCGGAAAGGCCCACGGCGTTGAG
>CAZNXX010000002.1:0-18864 GCA_964577095.1 uncultured bacterium
GCCAGGCACCTTGGTGAGGTGCCTGGCGCTCGGTTATTGCCGGTTGCGGGAAGCGAGTGCGAGGCGTCTCGAAGGCGCCTCGCACCTGGCCTATCTCGCCCTGCGGTCCTCGATGACCGGGAGTTCGGAGTGGTGCTTGACGGTTCTGGCCTGGACGATGAAGATCACTTCCTCCGCGATGTTCGTGGACAGGTCCGCGATACGCTCGATGTTTTTGCCGGTCAGGACCAGGGTCAGGGACCGGGATACGGATTCAGGGCCCGGATGCGGCAGATGCAGGACTTCCTTGAACAGCGCATCGTCCAGGCTGTCGACTTCATCGTCTTTCAGGCAAACCCGGCGGGCGCGGTCCGCGTCTCCTTCCACGAATGCGGCCAGACTTTCGGCCACCATGTCCTGGGTGATTTTTGCCATGGCTGAGATGTGACCCGTGCACGTCGAGGAATCCGGTACGGTCAGGGATCTGGCGTATCCCGCGATATTGACGGAATGATCGCCCATGCGTTCGAGGTCATTGCTGATTTTCATGGCCGACATGACGAAGCGGAGGTCGGCGGCCAGGGGCTGCTGCAGAGCCAGTAGCCGGAGGCAGTTGTCGTCGATGTCCAGTTCCATGCGATTGATGGTGTCGTCCATGCGGACCACTTCATCGGCCAGCGATGGATCGCGAAGGATGAACGCCTGTATCGATTTCTTGATGGATTCCTCCACCGACCGGCTCATGACGGTCAGCTTTCGTTTCAGCTCCTGAAGCTGTTCGAGAAATAACCTCTCCATGGGTTCCCCTCTCTCCGGTTTCATCCGAACCGGCCGGTGATGTAGTCCTCGGTTTTCTTCTGTTTCGGATTGGTGAAGATCTTCTTCGTCTCGTCGAATTCAACCAGCTCGCCGAGGTAGAAGAACGCGGTGGTGTCGGACACCCGTGCGGCCTGCTGCATGTTGTGCGTGACGATGATGATGGTGTAGTCTTTTTTCAGTTCAAAGATCAGTTCTTCAATCTTCTGAGTGGCCAGGGGGTCGAGCGCGGAGGCCGGCTCGTCCATGAGCACGATCTCCGGCCGGACGGCCAGCGCCCGGGCGATGCACAGCCGCTGCTGCTGGCCGCCGGAGAGATCCATGGCCGACTGGTCGAGCCTGTCCTTGACCTCGTTCCACAGGGCCGCGGCCCTCAGGCTTTCCTCCACGCGCTGAGCGACGGCCGAGGGGTTCCGCTCCCCGTGTATGCGCAGGCCGTAGGCCACGTTGTCGAATATCGACTTCGGGAAGGGATTGGATTTCTGGAACACCATGCCGACCTTGCGGCGCAGGTCCACCACATCCACCTCTTTGCCGTATATGTCCACGCCGTCCAGGAGCACCTTCCCTTCAACTCGTGTGCCTGGAATAATGTCGTTCATCCGGTTGAGTGACCGGAGAAAGGTGGACTTTCCGCATCCGGAGGGACCGATGAAAGCCGTGACCCTGTTCCGCTCGACGTCCATGGAGATGGACGTGAGGGCCTTGAAATCCCCGTAATAGAACGAGAAATCGCGCGTGACCAGCTCAATATGATTCGTCGGATTCGGCATGTTCGGCATCCTATAGACGTTTGTATTTCTTCCGGAACCGGTACCGGATAGTGACGGCCGCGGCATTCATGATCAGGATCAGGGCGATGAGGACCGCGGCCGTGCCGTACGCGATGGGCCGAACCTTCACGATGGCATGGTGCTGGGTGGCCATGATGAACAGATGATAGGGCAGGGCCATGAACTGGGTCGTCAGGACATCGGGAAACCGAGGCAGGACGGGCCAGAAAAAAGCGGCGCCCGTGAATAGAATGGGCGCAGTCTCGCCCGCGGCCCGGGCCAGCCCCAGAATGGTGCCCGTGAGCATGCCCGGCACGGCGTAGGGGAGCACATTGGTGCGGATGGTCTGCCATTGGGTGGCGCCCAGGGCCAGCGCGCCCTCCCGGTAGGACATCGGCACGGTTTTCAGCGCCTCCTCGCTCGCGGTGATGGTCCAGGGCAAAGTCAGCAGGCCAAGTGTCAGGCCGCCGGCCAGCACGGAGAGGCCTATTTTGAGAATCATGATGAACAGGGTGAATCCGAAAAGGCCGTACACGATGGACGGCACACCCGACAGATTCCGGATGGCGAGCCGGATGACGCGCACCAGGCGGTTCTGCACCGCGTACTCGTTGAGGTAGATCGCGGCGAAGAGGCCCGAGGGAACGGCGAACAGGACCGTCACCAGGCTGACCCAGAACGTGCCCACGATGGCGGGCCATATGCCGCCTTCGGTCATGCCCTTTCTCGGCTTTGACGTGATGAATTCCCAGGAAAGAACACCGGCTCCCTTGGAGAAGATGTCATAGAGAATGACGATCAGGATCAGGATCACGAACGCGGTGGCGGCAATCAGAATGCCGAATCCCAGTTTTTCCTGCCATTTGCGTATTCTCGCGCTCATGCGCCCCCCATCCGCCTGCGGACCCTTTGGAGGACGATATCCGAGACGAGGTTGACGGCGAACGTCATGAGAAAAAGGAAGAAGGCGATGACGAACAGGGAGTGAAAGTGGGTGCTGCCCTGCACCGTCTCGCCGAGCTCGATGGCGATGGTCGCGGTCATGGTCCGGACCGGATCGAGAAAACTGTGCGGCATGGCCGGCGCGTTGCCGCATGCCATGAGCACGGTCATGGTTTCTCCGATGGCCCGGCCCATGCCGAGCATGACGGAAGCGACGATTCCGGACAGGGCCGCCGGAATCGTGACCCGCACCAGGGTCTGCCAGCGCGTGGCGCCCAGCGCGAGCGAGGCGTTTTTCAGCTCCTGCGGAACCGAGACGATGGCATCCTCGGACACGCTCATGATGGTCGGCAGAGCCATGATGGCCAGCAGAATGCTGCCGTTCACCCCGTTCAGCCCGTTTCCGGTGTGAAACACCTTTGCGAGCAGGGGGCCGAGGACCACGAGCCCGAAGAATCCGACCACCACGGAGGGGATGCCCGCCAGGATTTCGATTACCGGTTTTGCGATTTCACAGACACGCGGGGGTGCGACGTCCGCGAGATAGGCGGCGCAGGCGATCCCCAGGGGGACGGCCAGAATCAGGGCGCCGACGGAGACCATGAGCGTGCTGACGATGAGCGCCAGGATGCCGTACGATTCCCGCACCGGCGAAGTTGGGTCCCATTCCGCGGACAGAAACCACTCGCCGAAGGGAACGCGTTTCAGGGCCGGCCACCCCTCGGTGAACAGCATGGAAAAAATGGCGAGCAGGACCAGGACCGCGAACAGGCCGTTCGCGAGAAAGAAGGTTTCGATGGCCTTCTCTTTGAATCGACGCCAGGCCCGGATCCGTCCGACCCGGCCTGTTTCCGCTGATTGTACCGTGTTCACAATCATCCCTTCCACGCGATAGCGGCCAGGGCCGTCGAGGTCAGTATCGAAACGATCAACGTCACTTGTCCGGCTCTGGAAAGGCTGTCGCGGGTCCGAATTGCAAAGAAGGCGCAAGCAACAGCCGATACCAGTGAAACGACGATCAGGCCCCGCATGTTCCCCCAGGCGACGAAAACCAGGAACAGGGCGAGTGAATACTGAAACAGGCGGTCTGCCGCTTTATCGGTTGACATCGGTCCATTCCCCTGTTCGAAATGCCCGGCGGGATACCGGCCCCCGGAAGGGACCCCGGTATCCCGCCGGACGGTGAAGGAAGCGTTAGAAACCCGCTTTTTTTATTGTTCTCGAGGGATTTTCCCGCGACCGGGTAGAAGCCCTCTTCCTGCACGATTTTCTGGCCTTCGGGACCGAGTTCGAAGGCCACGAAGTCCTTGACCGCGCCTTTCGGCTTGCCGCTGGTGTACTGGTAGAGGGCGCGGGCGATCGGGTACTGCCCGCTCTTGACGTTCTCCGCAACCAGCGGGCTCACGGGTGAGGACTTGGCGCTCTTTGCCACTTCGAGGACCTTGATGCCCGGCAGGACCCGATGGTTCTCGTCGAACAGGTACCCGACACCGACGTATCCGACGGCGCCCTTGTCGGATTTTACCCCTTCGAGGATCTGGGCGTTGCCGTTCATCTGCTTCATCTTGGACGAATAGTTTTTGTTGTTCAGGATGAATTCCTGGAAGAACACGTAGGTGCCGGAACTGGGCTGGCGTCCGTACAGAGAGACGGGCAGGTTCGGTCCCCCGACTTCCTTCCAGTTCGTGATTTCTCCGCGGTAAATCGCGCCGATCTGGGCGTTGGTCAGGGTTTTCACCGGATTCGATTCGTTCACGATAACGGACAGGGCGTCAACCGCGATGGCGATTTCGACCGGAATCACGCCGTGTTCCTTAGCCGCGGCGTATTCCTTCTCCTTCATATCGCGGGACGCATTGGCCAGGGGCACCTGCCCCTGAATCAGTGCCGCGATGCCCACGCCGCTGCCGCCGCCGGTCACGGCGATCGCCGCCTTTTCGCTTTTTTCCATGTAAGCTTCAGCCAGACGCTGAACCAGGTTCACCATGGTGTCGGATCCCTTGACCTGGATCATCTGCTGGGCTGCGGCCGGGCGGGACAGCGCGAGGCCGGCCGCGAGCGCGAGTATGGTCATTGTCTTCATGTGTGTCTCCTTCTCTGTTTTTCCGGGATGAATCAGGACTCGGTGATGATCTTGCCCGAGTTGAAATTGAACCACATCGTCAGTCGGGCGGTGACATCTGAATCCTTGCCCGCCGCGGAGTAGTCCTTGATCATCACATTGGGCATGATGTGCACGGCGCCTTTCGAGACATAGTCGAGTCCGAAGAACAACTGAGTGAACTCATCGTCCGTGCCGGAGGTCAGCCTGCCCTTGGCGTCGTCGAATTTTGTGAAAAGCGCGTCTCCGGTGTTCGGATCGAACATGTCGTAGCGGGCAAAAACCTTTAGCCTCGGAATCGGGGTGATCCAGGAGCCGAACAGGGAGGTTCCGAACTTGGCCACATCCGCGGCCTCGCTCGACTGGATCCTGTACTTTTTCGCGGTGCTGTCGTATCGGGTGGATACATTCTCCATGCCCGACCCGGCATTGGTCCTCTGGAAGGCTTCCAAGCCGACCGAGAAGCTGGGCCGGCTGAAGCCGATCATGCTCTTGAGGGTCATGTACGAGTCGGAACCGGAGTAGTCCTTGCCCGCGCTCATCACCGCGGCGGTCTGCGGATCCGTGGGATCCTGGTTTTCGTAATCTGCGTACCCTTCGAGAATCAGGCCCTTGACCGGCGTGAACCAGAGGGCGTATCCGACCTTCTTGTACCGGTCGCCTTCGGCCGCTCCGTATCCGGTGCCGTTCATCACCGTCAGCCAGTGGTGCACTTTCGGGTGCAGGTCGCCCTTGAGGGCCAGGCCCAGGTCCGCGGAGGAGCTGACCTTGTTCAGGTCCATGATGGTCTTCTCGACCGAACGGTACGCCCAGAGTTCCTCGGAGTTCTTGAACGCGTTGGTCTCCGCGATTCCAATGTACAGCTTGTGATTCGGAATCAGATTGGACCATTCAAGGTAGGCGTGCTTGACGAACGGGTTGATCTTGGAGGTCGAACCGTAGGCGTTCGATTCCGATTCGAGACGGAACCGGACCTTCAGGTCCGTGTTGATGCTGTTTTCATAGGTGAAGTACACGCGCCTGATCTGAAAGGCGTTTCGGTCCTTCTCCGCGGAAACCGCGTTCTTATAATTGTAATAATAATCCGCAAACACGGTCCCGTTGATCACGGACGTGGACTGTGCCAGTCCGGCGGCCGCTGATCCAAGCGCGATGCAGGCGGCGACAATCGCGAGTATGCCCTTCGACAACTTCATGTTTCCTCCTGACTTTGATTGCTCTTTCGGATGTGCGGTTGTCCGTGCGCCTCGGACTTCCTTTTTCGAGTGGTAATATGGCCCGGCCGTGTTCGGCGAAAATGAGGGAATTGTTAGAAAATTGTGAGCGTCGGGGGTCGAATGGCAAGCGTTATCGAGAGGTGATTCGGTGTAAATTAAGATAAATTGGGCAACTTACGTGTGGTAGCATTTATTACGGCGGAGAAGCTGAGCGAATGAATGCCGGGGTTGACGCTCAGGGCCGACGGCCGATGCAATAAATCCTTTGATTTTAAAAACACGAATCCGTATCTTTCCATTCGTGATCGTTCACGTGTGGCGCGTTTCCTATTCTGAGGTTCCATCATGTCCGTCATATTCGACAATGAAATCGCGAAGCTGAAAAAGCACCTGCTGACGCTCGGCGCGGTGGTTGAGGGCCGCGTCGCGTCGGCCGTGAAATCCGTTCAGGACCGGGACATGGAGGCCGCCCGGGCCGTGATCGAAGGCGACCCGGAAATCGACCGGGGCGAGGTGGACCTCGAGGAGGAATGCCTCAAACTGCTGGCCCTGCACAAGCCCGTGGCCAATGACCTGCGTTTCATCATCGCGGCGATCAAGATCAACACGGATCTCGAGCGCATCGCGGACCTGGCCGTGAACATCGCGGAACGCGCCCAGTCCCTGGCGGACCGGCCCGCCTCGGCCCGTCCGTTCGACGCGGACGCCATGTCGGCGCAGGTTCAGGCCATGCTGAGAAAGAGCCTGGATGCGTTCGTCAACCTCGACGCCGGCCGGGCGCGCGAGGTCATTGCCATGGACGACGCCATCGACGCGATGAACCGCGAGATGTACCGGCGCCTCCGGGAGGAGGTGCTGAAGGATCCCCAGGCCATCGACCGGCTCATCCATCTGCAGAGCGTGTCGCGGGCCCTGGAGCGCATCGCGGACCATACGACGAACATCGCCGAGGACATCGTCTACCTGGTGGAGGGCATCATCGTCCGGCACCAGGAGGCCATCATGGGCGGGAAGTAAAAACGAGCGCGACGCACCTGCCGGTGGCGTCGCGCTTATAAAACGGCTTCCTGATGGGGGTGTCCAAAAAGTCCGTGGACCCGCGCCCTGAGCGGAGTCGAAGGGCGCTAAATGACGGATTTAAAGCTCGCCTCGACTCCGCTCGGCGAGCGGTAAACGTTGAAATTCGACTTTTTGGACAACCCCGTCGCGTCAAATCCTCCTCTGCATCCACACCACGTCGAAATCCTCCCCGAATTTGCGCCCGACCGCGGCCATGCGGCCGCATTCCGCGAATCCGTGCCGTTTGTGAAAGTTCAGGCTCGCCTCGTTGCGCGAGGAGATGCTGGCCAGCAGGCTGTCCACGCCGCGTCCGCGGCCGGCCTCGGCGAAGGCGTTCAGCATGCGGCTCCCGATGCCGCGGCGCGTGTGCTCCGGCAGGATGAAATACGTGACCTCGGCGGACCGGCTGAACGTGGCGGCCGGCAGGTAGGCGTGCAGGAATCCGAAACCGACAACCGCGCCGTCCTCTCCGACGGCCACATAGGCCGGATATCCCCGTGCCATGTCGAGAAAGCGGTCATACACCCCGTAGTCCAGGGGTTCCTCCGGGTACGCGGACCAGTCGTTCGCCACGAAATGATTGAAGATGTCGATCACCGGCCTGCGGTGCTCGACGGTCATGGGCAGAAGGGAGTAGGGCATGCTTTTGCTCTCTCTTGAACATTTACACGTTTGAACGTTCGCTCGTTCTAACGTTCAAACGTGTAAACGTGATCACGCGGGGTCCTGGCCGTAATAATCCCTGAGCAGTCCGTACATTTCCGGATGCGCCCGCTTCAGCCCGGATGCGCGCTCGAAAAAAGCCTCGGTCGCGACAGCGAAAAATTCGGCCGGGCTCGTTCCGCCGTACTCATCCAGAACCCGGTCCCCCCGGGCCGCGAGGCCGTTGAATTCCCGCGTCATGACCCGCCGCCACGCGTCTTCCGTCCTGCGGTCGCGGAGCCCTGGCATGCCCTCCTCTGCGCCCGATTCCAGATCGAGCTGATGGGCGAATTCGTGGAAAACCGGATTGTATCCGTCATTCGGGTTATTCACGCCCTCCAGCACATCCGCCCACGACAGGATGACCGTTCCGAACGACCAGGATTCGCCCGCCCGCTCGTCCAATTCTTCGGAAACGATGGGTCCGTCCTCCAGGTGCTCGACCACGGGTGAGACGAACGCGTCCGGATACAGGAGCACGGTGCGGAGCACCGGGTACAGGCCGCTGTGGCGGCGGCCGAGGAGCAGAAAACAGGCGTGGCCCGCCACGGTGACACGCATCTCATCCGTGACGGTGAGGCCCGCACAGCCTTCGAATCGCTTTTTATTCAGGAAGGTCCGGACCAGGCTCTCCAGCCTTTCCCGGCCGGCCGGGTCGATGGCCCGGGCATAGGGCAGACTGCGGTGAAGCACCGCTCTCCATTCGTCCGGGAAGGGTTCGGGCGCGGCGCCCAACCGTTTTTTCAGGAAGCTGAACAACCGGGGTCCCGGATTATCCTCTGCCGCCGCCCGAAGCCGGATCCGCGGCCAGGACGGCGTTCACCGCTTCCAGCAGTTCGATCCGCGAAAACGGTTTGGGAATGGTGCGGTCCGCGCCGACCCGGTGGGCGATGTCCAGGATGCCGTAAGGCTCAAAGTCGCCGCCGCCGGACATGGCGATGATTCGGAGCCGGGGGTATTCCCTGCGGAGGTCGATGATAGTGGAGATGCCCTCTTTCCCCGGCATGAAAATGTCCGTGAGAATCAGGTCGAAGGGATTCTCTCGGTGCATGCGGAACCCTTCGGCGCTGCCCGGCGCGTCCGCGACTGTGTGGCCCGCGCCCGATAAAACCCGGTGCACGGCGCTCAGAACCTCCGGATTGTCGTCTATGATGAGAATGCGTGACACTGCTGCTCGCTTTCTGTCCGAAGTGCGAATCCGGAGAGAGATGCCTACCAGCCCAGCATCTGCCGCATGCGATCCTCGCCCCAGCCTCGCATGGTCTGGCCGTTGCAGATGACGAGCGGCACACCGCCCTTGCCGCCGGCTTCCTCGTACCGCCGGTGGTTGTCAGGCGATTGTTCAATGTCTATTTCCTGGTACGGCACTTTGTTCGCGGCCATCCAGGCCTTGGCTTTCACGCAGTAGCCGCACCAGGATGTGGTGTAAATCGTCACAGGCGGTGTTTTGCGCGCGGCCGGAGTCGGAGCCGCGGTCTGCGTGTTTGCAGATTCCGGCTCTTCGGATTCAGACGCGTCTTCCGAGGAGTTGAACTGGTACTGTTTGACGGCCTGGATGCCGGGCCGGTTCGGCGGCGGATCGCTGGAACAATGCTTGATGCCCTTCTCATCCACCCAATAATACAGCTGGGACAGGACGGCGGTCGAACAGGCCAGAATCATCAGCAGAATCCACACGAAGAGCCGTTTCATTTCACCCTCCACAATTGTGACCGCCCGGTCGTTCTCCGGCGGCCGGTTCTGATCTCTCCGTAAAGATAATGTATTCCATGAAAATAATCAAGAGTTTTGACGCCGGAGCCGGGTTTCCGTCCGAAAAGGAATGTCATCTGGGCCTTGCTTTTTTCGCTGTGTTCCTGTAATTTGGTTCAGGGTCGCAGTCGGTTGTCATCATCATTAATTTCCCGCGTCAATCCAGGGGAGGAAACCCATATGAAAAAATCCATGGCACTGCTCTGCATGCTCACCATTACCGCAGGGGCCGCGGCCGCTTCCCGGCTGACCGTGGCGGATCCCTTCACCGACCACATAGTGCTGCAGCAGGGCAGGAAAATCCCGGTCTGGGGAACGGCCGCGGAAGGCAGCCGCATTGTCGTGGAACTCAACGGGGAAAAGTCGGCCGCGACCGCGAAGGACGGGCAATGGATGGTCCGGCTTCCTTCCATGAAACCCGGGGGGCCGTGGGACATGACGGTGCGTTCAGCCGACAGTGTCATCGTCCTGCGGGACGTTCTGCTCGGTGAAGTCTGGCTGGCTTCGGGACAGTCCAACATGGAATGGACCCTGGTGAACGCGATGCACGCGGAATCCGAGATCGCGTCGGCGAATTACCCGAACATCCGTTTTTTCACCGCGGAAAAGGCGTTCTCGACCGTGCCGCTCCGTTCCGTCAAGGGTTCATGGGAGGTCTGTTCCCCGGAGACCGCGGGCCGCTTCTCCGCGGTCGCGTATTTCTTCGCCCGGAAGCTCCACCTCGACAACGGCCTCAATGTGGGCATCATCCACACGTCCTGGGGCGGAACTCCGGCCGAAGCCTGGACGGACCTGCGGACGCTCGAATCCGAACCGGAGCTGAAGCCCCTGGCCGCGTCCTTTGAGGCGTTCCGGAAGGACGCGGGCCGCTCGCTGGCCGATGCGGCGATGAAAATGGACGAATGGAACGCGTACTGGGACGAGCGTTTCACGGACGATACCGCTGTGAAGGCCGGGTGGGCCGCTCCGGAAGCGGACCTCTCGGACTGGACCGCCGTGGAAGTGCCCGAATCCGGATCCATTCTGGGAAACATTGACGGCACCGTCTGGTACCGGAGGGACGTGGAGGTGCCCGCGGAAAGGGCGGGGCGCGATCTCACACTGAAGCTCGGTCCCGTGGACGATTATGACATCACCTATTTCAACGGAGTCGAGATCGGCCGCATCGCACGTGAAACCCCGAACTGGTACATGGTGCCGAGGGTCTACATGGTCCCGGGCAGCCTCGTGAAAGCCGGAAAGAACACGATCGCCGTGCGGGTCACGGATTCGTGGCTGGGCGGCGGATTCGGGAACGATCCCGGATTGCTGAAACTGGCTTTTACGGACGGGGACCGGACCGCTGACCTTGCGCTGGCCGGGATATGGATGGTCCGGACCGAATTCCGGCTCAATCCCGAGAAAGGGCCGGTGCGGCCGCAGGCGGGGGGCGAATCCCAGGTTTCCACTCTTCTGTATAACGCCATGATCCATCCCTTTGTCCCATACGGACTGAGGGGCGCGATCTGGTACCAGGGCGAATCGAACGACACGCGTTACGCCGAGTACCGGACGCTGTTCCCGGCCATGATCCGCGGGTGGCGCAGGGCGTGGGACCAGGGCGATTTCCCGTTCTATTACGTTCAACTCGCCAATTACAAGCAGAGGCTCGAAACGCCCGCGGAAAGCGACTGGGCCGGACTGCGCGAAGCGCAGACGATGACGCTCAATCTGAAGAACACCGGCATGGCAACAGCCATCGACATCGGGGCCGCATCGGATATTCATCCGCGCAACAAGCAGGACGTGGGGAAAAGGCTCGCGCTGTGGGCCGAGGCGAAAGTGTACGGCAAGAAAGCTGAATTCAGCGGACCGATGTTCAAGTGCGCCCGTTTCAGCAAGGGCCGCGCGATCATCAAATTCAGCCATGCGGAAGGCGGGCTCGAGGTCCGTGGTGACCGAGCCGAGGGATTCGCTGTCGCGGGACCGGACGGAAAATTCGTATGGGCGGAGGCGGTCGTCGACGGCAACCGGGTGACGGTCGGCAGTCCGTCCGTCCCAGTGATCAAAGCCGTGCGCTACGGCTGGGCGGACAACCCGGCCGTGAACCTGTACAACAAGGCCGGACTTCCGGCGGTGCCGTTCCGCACGGACGGACCGTAACGGGGTCATCCATGATACATCCCAAACCGAAAAAAAGCCGCATCCTGGCGTTCGTCAAGAGCCGGACCGCGGGCGTTCGGCCGTCCGGCGACGCGGCTTCTGTTCCGAGACGAAAGAAAGTGCGAAGGAAGGGAAAATAGACCGGCGGATGCGGGGAGCGGTGTGCGGGCCGTTTCTGTCCCGATCGGACAGGGGTGAAAATCTCCGTCCGGCCGCGGCGTGAGGATTGATAAATTGCATCCCGAATGTTCCGTCCCTGCGGCGGCGGGAGCAAGTTATTCAATATTCCGGATTTTCGTGCAGACGCGGCGTTTTCCCGTTGAATCCACGACCACGTACTGCCCCTTTTTCTTTCCTCTTTTGATGCGTCCGGCCAGGCGTCCGGTGCGGAGCGCCTGATCCTTGTCCCAGAAATGGACCATGGCCGGTCTGTCATCCAGCAGTTCGAGCTGGCCCGGTTTTTCCGTACTTTTCGACATATGAGTCGTGGCACCCCGGTTGACGCGTCTCACTCCGCCGATACCAGCGGAATCATACCGTAAACAACGTTTAATATAGAGAAACGCCGCTGGTTTTTCAAGCGGATTATCGGAAGGTCCACCTCAATTTCGGGAATAATTGCGGATATTTCGAGCGGATTGCATCGATCGCTGAAGAGCCGGGCGCCTTTCAGGCGCAATGCATCCGGATGAAGCCCGGCACACCGGCGGTTCGCCCGCGCACAGGATGTCGAAAAGAGTTGAAATCTTTTTATAATACTGTTATATTCAATTATAGGACTCGAATTACTGCTGAGGCCCGGCAGCCACCTCCCCCTGTCCTTTTCCTCTCCGCTCCTTAAACGCGAACATGCCGGCCCTCCGCTTTGCGTCCGAACCATCTGTTTTTCCTATCCAATAGAGGAGGAATACCCATGAAAGTCCGGACTCGGATCTTTATGTGGACGGCCGCCTTTCTATTGGCCGCAGGGCCTGGCGGTTCGCAGGTTATCAATCTGCGGGTGCTGTCCCCGGAGAATTACTACACGGTTCTGCAGGGCACGCAGGTGGTTTTCGAAATGACCAATTCGGGAATCGGCAACTCCGAGGTCCACTTCGTGCATCTTCCGGAATGCCCCACCGGTTCAGCCGGATGGTGTTTCAGCCACTTCGATGCCGGTTGGTGGGATTATCCAAATCCGACCCCCACATACGGAATATATACATGGCACACGGACGACCCTCCGTATGACCCCCTGGGATTTCCGACAGGCGGACACACGATGGAAGGCAGGCATCGATTCCTGTGCAGCGCGGTCGTCGGTGAAACAAACCTGGATTCGGAGAGCATCTATATCGACCTGATCTACACCCTTTCCGTGCCCGCTGTGTACTGCCCGGATCCGAACACCCTCCCGTCCGGAACGGTCTACAATGTCCACTGGGACTGGACGGCCGGGTCCGAGGGGTATGAACTGCAGGAGTCCACGGATTACGATTTCGGAGCCGGGACCACGACCACGTTCATGATGACCGGAATCAGCAGTTTTTCCAGGGATTTCACGCATACGGTGTCCGCGGCAACGACCTATTATTACCGGGTGAGGGCGGTCAACACGACCGTGGGCCAGACCAGCGACTGGAGCCTGTCCGGAATCAGCGCGCCTCAAGTGCACGTGCAGGCCGCGACTTCCGTGGATCGCGCCCAGGGACCAGGCATGCCCGCAGAATACCGGCTCGACCAGAATTTTCCCAATCCCTTCAACCCGGACACGAACATCCGTTTTTCGCTGTCCGAAGCGGGCGCGGTGAAGCTCTCGGTGTTCGACCGTACCGGCCGCGAGGTGGCGCGGCTGGCGGAAGGGCCATTCGATGCGGGAACGCATCAGGTGCGGTTCCGTGCGGCGGCTCTGCCGTCGGGCGTGTTTTTTCTCAGGATCGAATCCGGCGGTTTCCGGGCGTCCAGAAAGATGGTTTATCTGAAATAGTGCGCCTGCCCGCCGTTTTCACATACAGGGGAAAGCCTCCGGGATTTCGATGATTCCCGGAGGCCTTTTTTCATGCCCACGGACCTCCCGAAAGTGACGGGCCTTCGGGATGTCCGCATTTGGACCTAAGTCAGATATAATACTTGACATTTGGCAGGGCATTTTGTAATTTATCCAATTCGAATCACCAACCGGAGGGCGGACCAGCGACTTTTTGATATCGTTTTAAACCAGTCCAATCAACCGGGGAGACATCCAGTCCGAGCTGAGAGAAAACCGCGTTCCCGCGTTTCTCGATAGGGTTTCGGATTTTTTTTTAAGCCATGAAAACACACTTTCTCAAATCCATTGCAGTCCTCGTCCTGATCATCGCCGGATGCGAGGTTCGTAATCCGGTTGCGGGCGGAGACGTTGTACCGGTTCTCTCCCGGTCCTCGGCGCCGGATTCGCTCATGCTCGGGGATCCGGAGGGGATGTCCGTTTCCATCCGTGTGGACGATCCCCAGGGGCCGGACAATATCGCCGCTGTCCTCTGCCGGGTTTTCAGAGGAGAACAGCTTCATTCTCCTGTGCACGAAGAGACGCTTCTTGACAACGGGACCATGGCGGATATCCTTGCGTCCGACGGGGTCTTCACCGGACGGATCAACGGATCCGACCTGGCCGGAGCCGCGGGCCTGTACATGCTCGGTTTCCAGGCGGTGGACCGGGACGGAAATTCAAGCGGCTCCGTTGTCGTCTCTTTCAGCGCGGTCGCGGGCGTCTCTCCGGGACGGCCGGTTCTATCCGGCTGCGCGGCGCCCGATACCATCGGTCCGGATGAAAGGTCGGCCGTGAACCTCCGCGTTTCCGTGAGCGATCCGGACGGCCCGGGCGATGTGGATTCCGTGTACTGTGACATTTACCCGCCATTTGCGACCGTTCCCGCGGGCCGGGTCGCGCTCGGGCCGTCCGCAAGTTCTTTCGGGACAGCAGGCGCGGATGAATTTAATGCGATCGCGGACATGTCCCCCCTGCTCACCGGCTCCGGCGTCCACCGTTTCCGTTTCTGCGCCAGGGACAAAAGCGGACTGGAATCGGTGCCGGTCGTGCTGGAAGCGGCCGTTGTTCTGCCGAACGATCCGCCCCTGCTGTCCGATGCGGTTGCGCCGGATACGGTTGATCGAAACACGGCCGATCCCATTCTTCTGTCCGTACGCGTCACGGATCCGCAGGGCGCATCGGATATCCGCAGGGTGTATTTCAACACCACCCGGCCGAACGGCGCGCCGTCGTCCGGCAATCCTTTTCTCATGCTCGATGACGGCACAGCCGGAGACGCGGTCGCGGGCGACGGTGTGTACTCCCTGCAAATCGTCATTTCCGCGTCCAATGCGCTGGGAAATTACCGCTTCGATTTCTACGCGGAAGACAATGCCGGCGCCATGGCCGGGCCTCTCACCCGGATCATCACCGTGGTCAACGAGTTACAGGATTAGACGATGAGAACAACCGTCCCGTGCCGGCTGGCCGCAGCCGGCCTGTTCCTGCTCCATCTCCATGCGGGCATACGCGCCCAGGCGCCCGGCAAATCGGGGTTTCGTCTCGAAGGGGCGGCCGAATCCCGTCCCATCAGCAACGGCATCAACGATCTGCTGTACACGGAAAGCCGGGTGTGGGCCGCGAACGGGGAGGGCCTGTCCGTCACCGCGGACCGCGGCGCCTCGTGGAACAATATCGGACACGGGCACGGCATCGGCAAGGGCGGCATCTCTGCGCTCGGTGTGGCAGGCGAACTGGTCTGGGCCGCGACCGGGTACGACACGCTCACGTCCGTGGATCCCTCGGCTCTCCCGGCCGGAGGCGGAGTCGGATACTCAACCGACGGCGGCGCGACCTGGACCTGGATGTCCCAGCCCGTGGATTCCAGGGACGAAACCCGGTACAGCCCGACCACCACCCATGTCCAGAACATCACCTACGATCTCACCCTTGTCCCGGGCCCGTCGGACACAACGGTCTGGATCGCGAGCTTCGCGGGCGGATTCCGCAAATCATCGGACCGAGGCCGCACCTGGGAAGTGGTGACCGTGGATGGACGGCCCTTCGACCCCGTGCCCGACCTTTCGCACCGGGCCTTCTCGATCCATTTCGACGGAAAATCCCTGTGGGCCGGATCGGCCGGCGGCATCCACCGGTCCGACGACAACGGGTCCACCTGGACCACCTTCACCCACCGGAACCAGCCCCGGGGCATATCCGGCAATTTCGTCGTCTCGATCGCGACCCAGAAAATCGCGGAGCGCAGGTTCGTGTGGGCCGCGACCATCGAGACCACGAGCGAATCAGGCGACACCACCGAGACCCGCGGCGTGTCCATGTCCGAGGACGGGGGTCTGACCTGGTCCGTGAAACTGGCCGGCGTTTTCGCCCACAACTTCGCGTTTCGCGGCCCGGCGGTTTATGTCGCGACGGACTCGGGTTTATATGTGTCCCCGGATGCCGGCGGTCAATGGGCCCTGTTCGGGCCGATCGCGGATTCGCAAACCGGCGCTGTCGTCACCGGCCCTGAAGTGAACTGCGCGGCCGTTGATTCCGCCGGGTCCGATCTCTGGGTCGGGACATCCGACGGCCTGGCCCTCACCGGAGACGGCGGCGCCACCTGGAGCGTGTTCCGCGCCTTCCGCACGCCGGGCGAAGCCGGAGAACCCGGCACCTACGCCTTTCCGAATCCCTTTTCCCCGTTCCGGGACAATCTGATCGGGGAAAACGGGCACGTCCGGTTCCAGTACCGGCTTTCGGGACCGGCCCGGGTCACGGTGCGCGTTTACGATTTTTCCATGCGTCTCATCGCCAATGCCGTGACCGGACGGGAACGTTCGTCCGCCGGAGAGTATTCCGAGATGTGGAACGGCCGGAACGATTACGGCGAAGCGGTTGCCAACGGCGTTTATTTCTACCGCATTGACGTGTCCGGCGCGAAGCCCCGCTGGGGCAAAGTCATTGTGATGAACTGACGGGGACGCGGCCATGATCCATCCGACATTTTGCGTGAAACCGGCCGTGTCCATTCGGAGGCATCCCGGAAAGGCCCTTCGTTCCGCGATTCCGGCCGCGTTTCTCTTCGGCCTGGCGGTCAGCGGCGCGGTTTCAGGGGAAACCGGGTGCGCGGGACAGGCCGGCGCGTTCCTGCGCATGGGACTCGGCGCGCGGTCCCTGGGCATGGGCGGCGGCACGGCCGCTCTCGCGGACGACGCGACCGCGGCGTACGGGAACCCGGCCGGCCTCGTCTTTCTCGAAGGCCGTCACATCGGCGTTTCCATGGACGCCATGTCCCTGGACCGGAAGCTCATGTCCGCCCAATACGGCCAGTCCTTCCACGGACGGCCGGACTCGATCCGGAGGACCGGACCCATGGCCGCGGGTTTTGCCCTGTCCTGGATCGGAGCGGTCACGGGCAATATCGACGGCCGGGACTGGGACGGGAACCACACCGAAGACTACACGCACGTCGAGAACGCCTTCCAACTCTCCTTCGCACTTCAGCCCGGACCGGCTGTGGGCATCGGTTTCAGCGCCAAGGTGCTCTGGAGCGTGTTCCCGGGACTGACCGACCGTAACGAATCCATGGGCGCCACGGGCGTGGGTTTCGACGCGGGCATACGCATCCGGCCCGTCCGCAGCCTGGCGTTGGCGGTCTCCGTGCATGACCTGCATTCGCGCTACACGTGGGATTCGCAGAAAATGTACGAACGGGGATCGCAGACCGTGTCTCCTTTTCCGCTGGGATTCCGCGTGTCCGCCGCGTGGAAGGGGTGGTCGGACCGTCTCACCGCAGTCGGCCAGATCGAACAGCGGAAGGTCACGGACGCGGATCCCGATCGGTGGCTGCCCGTCGAAGGTTCCGCCGGGCTTGAGGCGGAAGCGGCGTCCGGCCTTCTGCTGAGGGCCGGAATCAACCGGGACGGATTTCCCTTCGGTTTCGGCGTCCGCAGGTCCCTGCTGGGCCGCATCACCGGACTCGACTACGCCTATGTGCCCGACTCCGTCGCTCCGGGCGGCCGGCACGCGTTCACCTGGTCCTTTCTTCTTTAGGGGGCGGAATGAAGCGACTCATCGGTATGCTCATCCTGGCTGCGGCAATCGAAGCCTCCGCGTCCGGCTTCTCTTCCCTGATGATGGGTGCGGATGCCCGGTTCGCGGCGTTGGGCAACGCGGGAACGGCCTGGCCCGAGGACGGGTCCGCCGGTTTCCGGAACCCCGCGCTCACAGCGGCCGGCATCCGGAGGAGCGCGGTCTTTTCGGCCCACCGGTGGATGCGGGACGTGCAGTCCGGTTTTCTGGGTTTCACGGCCCCGGCAGGAAAGACGGGATTCGGCGGGCACATTCTCGTCACCGAAATTCCGGATATCGACTACCGCACCGGCCCGTCCGAAACGCCGCTCGGAACGTTTTCTGCGAGCGAAGCCACCGCCGGACTCGATGTCGGCCGCAGGCTGTCACCGGCCTGGTCGGTCGGATTGGGCGGCCGCGTGTACTATCAGAAGATATTCGCGGATGAGGCTTTCGGAGCGGGAGCGGACCTCGGCGCATGCTATTCGTTTTCACGCATCCCGGTCCGCGTGGCCGCGGCTGTGCAGAACATCGGGACCGTGTCCAGGCTCGCGTCCGAACGGATCCGCCTGCCGCTGACTTTCAGGATCGGCGCGGCCGGCCGGCTCGCGGAAACCGCGGGCGGGAACTGGCTGCTCCTGCTGGACGCCGTGAAGGAGCGCGACTCCGATTTCGGCCTGGCCGCGGGCGCGGAATACGGCTGGAAGAACGTTCTGTTCCTGCGCTCCGGATACCGCAGCGGCGTGTCCGCGCTGGGCCCGTCCGGCGGCGTGGGCGTCGCGGCCGGACGCCTGCGTTTCGATTATGCGTTTCTGCCCCTGAAAAAGGGCCTCGGCGACTCCCACCGGCTGACGGTCGCCTGGTCGTTCTGACTCCGCCACCGCCGGAACCCGCTGTTCCGGCCATCCGAAAGAGGGAATCCATGTCCCAATACAGAATCGCCCTGCTGCCGGGAGACGGCATCGGCGCGGACGTGATGCAGGCCGCGAAAATCGTGCTCGACGCCTGCGGGCTGGATGCCGAGTACAGGCCGGGCGACATCGGCTGGGAATTCTGGCGGAGCGAGGGGAACGCCCTTCCGGAACGCACCGTCCGCCTGCTCAGGGAGACGGACTGCTGTCTGTTCGGGGCCGTCACCTCCAAGCCGAAAGCCGAGGCCGAACAGGAGCTCTCGCCCGAACTCCGGGGCAAAGGCCTGCAGTACCGCAGTCCCATTGTCCGGCTCCGCCAGGAATTCAACCTCCGGACGAACCTCAGGCCCTGCAGGGCCTATCCGGGAAATCCGCTCAATTACCGCGACGGCATCGACCTCGTGGTTTTCCG
>CAZNXX010000002.1:18964-22415 GCA_964577095.1 uncultured bacterium
CTGAAAGAGGGGAACATCGACGCCGTCTGCATGTGGCTGCTGAAGAACCCGCTCGATTACGGCGTGATCGTGACCAGCAACATGTTCGGCGACATTCTGTCTGACTTGTGCGCCCAGCTCGTCGGCGGGCTCGGTTTCGCGTCGTCCGGGAACATCGGCGACAACTACGCGGTGTTCGAGCCCACGCACGGATCCGCGCCCAAGTACGCGGGCCAGCACAGGGTCAATCCCGTGGCCACGCTGCTGTCGGTCAAGCTCATGCTCGACTGGCTCGGCGAGACGGAGCGGGGGAGGACGCTGGAGGCCGCCGTGGCCCGCGTCATCGCGGACGGGAAGGTGCGGACCTACGACATGGGCGGATCGGATTCCACGCTCGACGTGGCGAAGGCCGTCGCCGCGCTGGTGTAAGACGGAAAAAACCTCCCGCAGGCTGGCATAAGCCTGCGGGAGGTTGGTCGACTTTTAACTCAACCCCCGCAGGGAGCATCTTTTTAACCTCCCGCGGGTTTGTTAAACCCGCGGGAGGTTCCCGCAACAGGCCCGCGGGTAAGGACGGTTCAAGTGCGTGCCATTTCGCAGGAATGATTCCGCGCCTGGTGAGTATTATCATGTTTACAACAGGGGTGTCAGTCGGGAGCCCATTTTCCTTGAACACGGCAACTATCCGTATCTCCTATATCTCATGGGCCGGTATCGCTGCAAGTATCAGATGTCCATTCCTGCATATTGCCTGATGCCGAACCATTATCATCTGCTCGTGCGGCAGGATGGAGAATCGTCGGTCGGTTGTTTCATCAATGCGGTGTTCAATGCGTATGCACAGGCGGTCAACCGCCGCCATCAACGGATCGGCCCTATGTTTCAAGGTCGATTCAAACAATCCAGAATAAGCCGGGATGAATATCTGATGCATCTTTGTCGTATATTCATTTGAATCCGGTGAAGGCAGGAATGGTTTCAAGGCCTGAAGATTGGCCTTTTTCCGATTGTTCCGATTGGTTGGCGGGTCACAGACGAATACCCGGCATTTTCGGCGGATTCTTTCCAACCCCGGATGATTATCGTCAATTTCTGTATGATCGAAAGGATTCGGATCTCGATCCGAAGAGGATTCGGGATCACATTTGGGATTAACCGAGTGAAACCTCCCGCAGGCTTATAAAAGCCTGCGGGAGGTTGGTCTCGGAAAAAGATTGAAGAAACCTCCCGCGGGCAGGGAAAAGCCCGAGGGAGGTTCCTCTGCGAATGAAGGAAAACGTCCCATGAAAAAAATCTTTCTCTCTCTCGGCATCCACAACCACCAGCCGGTGGGCAACTTCGACTTCGTGTTCGAGGATTCCTACCAAAAGTCCTACAGGCCCTTTCTCGACGTCCTGGAGCGGCACCCCCGCATCCGGCTGGCCATGCATTATTCCGGCATCCTGTTCGAGTGGCTGCTTCGGCACCATCCCGATTACGTGGCGCGGATCAGGGCACTGGTGCGGGCGGGCCGCGTCGAAATGATCACGGGCGGGTATTACGAGCCCATCCTGCCGGCCATTCCGGAGCCGGACCGGCAGGGGCAGATCGAAAAACTGACGGCCTTTATCCGGAAACACACCGGCGACCGGCCCTCCGGCATGTGGTGCGCGGAGCGGGTCTGGGAGCCGCACCTGCCGAAGAGCATGGCCGCGGCCGGCATCCGGTATTCCATTCTGGACGACGCGCATTTCAAGTATGCGGGGTTCGAAGAGAACGACCTGCACGGCCATTTCGTGAGCGAGGAAGCGGGCGAAACGGTCGCCCTGTTTCCCATCAACGAGAAGCTCCGGTATTTCATCCCCTTCAAGCCGCCGCACGAAACCATCGATTACCTCCGGCGGATCGCCGAGGGCGGCGCAGACCGCCTGGTGGTGTTCGCGGACGACGGGGAGAAATTCGGCGTCTGGCCCGAGACCCACGCGCACGTTTACGAAAACGGCTGGCTGGAGTCCTTTTTCCGGGTCCTGGAAGAGAACGCGGACTGGATCGAAATCGTGCATTTCCGCGAGGCGCTGGACCGCCTGCCTTCGCTGGGACGCGTCTATATCCCGACGGCCTCGTACCGCGAAATGATGCACTGGGCGCTTCGCACGCCCGGGTACCGCGCCTACGAGGATTTCGAGAACCGGGTCAAGGAGGCGGGGCTGTACGACCGTTTCCATGTTTTCGTCCGGGGCGGGTTCTGGCGGAATTTCCTGGCCAAGTACCCCGAGTCGAACGCCATGCACAAGAAAATGCTGGCCGTGAGCCGCAGGGTCCGGTCCCTGGAGAAGAAGCTCGGTCCGAAAAGATACAAACAGGCGCTGGACCACCTGTGGGCGGGCCAGTGCAACTGTCCCTACTGGCACGGCGTTTTCGGCGGCCTGTACCTGCCCCATCTCAGGCACGCCAATTTCCGCGAGCTCATACGGGCCGAAGCGCTGGCCGATTCCGCGGGCCATACCGCGAAGAACTGGATGGACTCCGCTGAAACGGATTTTGACGGAGACGGACTGAAGGAGGCCGTGGTGTCCAATCCCCGCATCTCCCTGGTGTTTCATCCCAGGGGCGGTCGGGTGATCGAATTCGACGACAAGCGGTCCGGAGTCAACCTGCTCAATGTGATGAACCGGCGCGAGGAAGGATACCACCACGACCTGCGTGAAATGCATCTCCGGAAAGCGGCGCGTCACGAGGGCGAAGTCGCCAGCATTCACGATCTCGTGAAGGCCAAGGAGGAGGGGCTCGAACGGCTCCTGGTCGAGGACAAGATTCCGCACGCGGGCTTTACGGACTTTTTCTTCCGTCCGGATACGGATCCCGATGCCTTCAGCCGATCCGGGGCGGAGGACGCCGGAGATTTCGCGGAACGGATATGGTCCATGAAGCGCAGGAAGCGGCCGGACGGCGCTGAAATTCTTTTCACCGCGGACGGATCCGTCCGCCTGACCGACGGGCCCGCGTCCGTCCGGATCGCCAAGCGTTTCATCGTCCCCGCGAAAGGTTCCGGCCTGACCGCGGCGTACACGCTGGAAACGGACCGCGAATGGCCCGAACCCATGCGGTTCGGGGTGGAGCTGGCCTTCGCGTTCAATTCGCCGAACGACCCGGAATGCGCCTGCGACCTGGACGGCACAGCGCCGGAACCGCCTTTCGTGAACGGCCGGGGAGAGAGCGAAGCCGTCTCCGTGCTCCGGATGTGGGACAGGCGGCAGGGACTCATGACCGCGTCGACCGTGGACAGGCCTGCGGGGTTGTGGCGATTTCCGATTGAGACCGTGTCCATGTCCGAGGCCGGGTTCGAGCGCGTGTACCAGGGCACGGTCTGCCTCTGGAACTGGATGGTCCGGCTAAAGCCGGGCGAGCCGTTCCGGGTGGAGGTCGGATGGATGGTCGGACCTTTCAAATAAACGTTGGCACGTTACAACGTTCAAACGTGCAAACGTTCTAA
>CAZNXX010000002.1:22515-47529 GCA_964577095.1 uncultured bacterium
AACGTTCTAATGTGAGGGTTGTCCCATGCATCCCGCAGAATTGATCGATTCCCTTGAAATGAGCGCCGCGGTACTGGAGCGTTTCGTCAAACAGATCCCGGAATTCAAGATGGACCGCGATCGGGGGGAGGGCGTCTGGACCGTGCGCGAGCACCTGCATCACCTGGCGCTTGTCCAGCCGGTGATGTTCAAGCGTTTCCGGATGTTCAAGAACGATGAGAAGCCGGTCATCCAGGCCTATTTCCCGGACGAGCGCGAGGAGAAGGAGCGGACGCAGAAACGGACCGCGGACGAACTGGTCGCCGTGTTCAAGGACTGGCGGGCCAGACAGGTCGAACTTATCCGTTCCTGCGGGCCCGAGGTGTGGCTGAAAACCGGGACGCATCCCCAGTACGACCTGTACACGTTCGAGATCCTCATCCGCCACGTGCTGACGCACGACGGGTGGCACATGTACCGGATGGAGGAAATCTGGCTGGCCAAGGACGGGGCGCTGACGAAATAATTGTCTTTCTGATCTCCGGTGAATATCGCGGAACATGAGTGACCGGGTAAAAGATTGAGAAGGATTTAAAAGAGTGTCATTCCGAGCTCAGCCCGCCTGCCGGGTGACTCCCCGAGGAATCTGGGGTGGGGTTTTTCTTTGAATGGAAGATGGAAACTCACAAATGACCGGGTGATATGGATTTCATAGACGAAGTCACATTCTGGGCCCACGGCGGCAACGGCGGCAACGGCTGCATGAGCTTCCGCAGGGAGAAATTCGTGCCCAAGGGAGGGCCGGACGGGGGAGACGGCGGACACGGCGGGGACGTCGTTCTGCGCGTGGATCCGGCGTACACCACGCTCTTCGACTACAGGCACAAGAAACACTACCGTGCGGCGGGCGGCGGAAACGGCAAGGGCAAGAAAATGGCCGGCCGCAACGGCGAAACCATCGAGCTTCCGGTTCCGCCGGGCACTTTGGTGAAGGACGGGGAAACGGGCGAGCTCATCGCCGATCTGACCCGGAAAGGCCAGACCGCCGTGGTCGCGAAAGGCGGCAGGGGCGGCAAGGGAAACGTGCATTTCAAGACGTCCTCCATTCAGGCGCCCGAGAAAGCGACGGCCGGAACCGAGGGCGAGCGGCGCTTTATCCGGCTCGAGCTCAAACTGCTCGCGGATGTCGGTCTCGTGGGGTTGCCCAACGCGGGCAAATCCACTTTGCTGTCACGCATCTCCGCGGCCCGTCCGAAAATCGCAGATTACCCGTTCACGACCCTCGTGCCGAACCTCGGCATCGTCAAGGGACCGGGCGGCCGGACCTTCGTGGCCGCGGATATTCCGGGCCTGATCGAGGGCGCGCACGCGGGCAAGGGGCTCGGCGACCGCTTTCTGCGCCACATCGAGCGCACGGCCGTACTGCTCTTTCTCGTGGACGCGGCTTCGGACGATCCCGGCAGGGATTTCAAACTACTGCTCCGGGAGTTGAAGGAATTTGATCCGGCGGTCGCGGAAAAGCCGCGACTCGTGGCCCTTTCCAAAATCGACCTGATTCCTTCGGCGGACCGGAAGACGCTTCCCAAAAAGATCGACGGCCGGGGCGTTCTCCGTTTCTCCTGCGTCACGGGCGAAGGCCTCCCTGAACTGATCGAGGCCGTCGCCGGCCTGCTTTCGGGAGAACGGACGTGAGCGAGGTCGTCTCAATCCTGCGCCTGCTGTCGGTGCCCAAGGTCGGGCCCCGCCGCGTGCGCCAGATGGTTTCGCGTTTCGGATCCGCGTCCGCGGTGTTCAAGGCGAGCCGGTCCGATCTGGTTGAAGTGGAGGGAATCGACGAGGCCACTGCCCGGGCCGTGCTCGGCAAAACTGACGGCCGGTTCGCGGAGCAGGAGGCCGAACGGGCCGCCCGGCACGGCGTCCGGCTCATGACCCTCTGGGACGGGGACTACCCTGAACTCCTCAAGGCGATTCACGACGCGCCGGTTCTTCTTTACGTCAAGGGCGGCCTCGACTGGAGCCGGTTCAACGGCCTCGCCGTGGTCGGCACGCGTTTCCCGACGTCCACGGGCCGCGAAGTGGCCGAGCGGCTCTCCGAACAGCTGTCCGGGGCGGGGTTGACCGTGGTCAGCGGCCTGGCCCGGGGCGTGGACACGGCCGCGCACCGGGGCGCCCTGCGGGGCGCGGGGTCCACGGTGGCGGTGACGGGTTCCGGCGTGGACGTGGTGTATCCGCCTGAAAACCGCAGACTGTATCTGGACATACTGGAACGCGGCGCCGTGGTCTCGGAGTTTTTCATGGGCGCGCCGCCCGAAGCCTCGCACTTTCCCAGGCGGAACCGCATCATCAGCGGACTCTGCAAGGCCGTGCTCGTGGTCGAGGCGGGCGAGAAGAGCGGCGCCCTGCTCACGGCCGACATCGCCCTCGAACAGAACCGCGACGTGTTCGCCGTTCCCGGATCCGTGGCCAGCCCCAAGAGCGCGGGCACCAACCGCCTGATCCAGAGCGGCGCCAAGCTCGTGGCGTCCGTCGAGGACGTGCTCTCCGAGTACCCCGAGATGCGGCGGAGCCGGACGCCGGCGACCGCCGCGGCGGGAGCGGTTCCGTCCGCGGAAACCGGGCTTCTCTCCCCGGCCGAGAAAAACCTGTGGGACGGACTCTCGTCCGAGCCGGAACACATCGACCGCATCGCTTCGGAGAACCGGCTGGCCGTTTCCGAGGCTCTGGCGATGCTGCTTTCCATGGAGCTGAAATCGTGCGTGAAACAAATGACCGGTATGCGCTTCGCGAGGGTGGAATGAGCCGCTCCCGGGTGGCCGTGGTGCGCTGCGGCCGGTATGACGCGGAACTCGTGTCGGAGAAGGTCCGCGAAGCGCTCGACCGCGTGGGTGGCATGGCCGCGTTCGTCAAACCGGGACAGAAGGTCCTGGTGAAGCCCAACATGCTTTCGGCCAAGGCACCCGAGCGCGCCATCACCACGCATCCCCTGGTGCTCGAGGCCGTGGTGCGCGAGGTGCAGGCGGCCGGCGCAGAGCCCTCGATCGGCGACAGCCCCTCGGGCGCGCTGAAAGGCGTGAAGCGGTGCTGGGAGAACACGGGCTTTCTGGCCGTGTCGGAACGGACCGGGGCCCCGCTCGCCCATTTCGAGGCGGGCGGAACCGAGGCGCGGGAAGCCGGGGACCAGCGATACCACATCGCGCGCGCCGTGACCGGGGCTGACGTCGTCATCAACCTGCCCAAGTTCAAGACGCACGGGTTTGCCCTGTTCACCGGCGCCATCAAGAACTGCTACGGCGTCCTGCCCGGGTTCCAGAAGGCGGCCCTGCACAAGCAGTATCCGCACCCCACGGATTTCAGCGTGCGCCTGGTCGACCTGTACGCGGCCGTCCGTCCGGCGCTCACGCTCATGGACGGCATCGTCGGCATGGAGGGAAACGGCCCGGCCACCGGCGACGTCCGTCCCGTCGGGCTCCTGCTCGCCTCCGCCGACGGCGTCGCTCTCGACGCCGTGGCCGCCGCGATCATGGGGTTCCGCGAAGACGAAATCGACGCGATCCGCATCGCGGGCGAACAGGGCCTCGGCGCTTCGCGCCTGGCGGACATCGAGATCGACGGGGAGCCCCTCGCCTCCGCCCGGATTCCCGATTTCCGCCTGCCGTCCAACCACCTCATGAAAGCGATCCCGCCGGTCGCCGCCCGCTGGCTGGGGAGGCGGCTGGGCCGTTTCATCTGGGTGCGGCCCAAATCGGATCCGGAGAAGTGTACGGGCTGCGGGGTGTGCGTGGCCGCCTGTCCCGTGGGGGCCATCCGCATGGAAAACGGAAAGCCGGTCACCGACTACCGGCTCTGCATCAACTGCATGTGCTGCAACGAATCGTGCCCCGAAGGGGCCGTCATCCAGGAGCTGTCGTGGCTCGCCCGCCGCATCGGGTGAGCCGGGCGGCCGTCATTATCAAAGGAAGAGCATGAACGGCGAAGAGAAGAAACAGACGCCGAACTTCATCCGCGCGATCATGGAGGCGGATTTGGAGAGCGGAAAGCACAAGACCATCGTCACCCGCTTTCCGCCCGAGCCCAACGGGTATCTGCACATCGGCCACGCCAAGGCCATCTGTCTGAACTTCGGGCTGGCCGCCGAGTTCGGGGGCCGCACCCACCTCCGCTTCGACGACACGAACCCGGCGAAGGAGGAGCAGGAGTACGTCGACTCCATCATCACGGACGTCAAATGGCTCGGCTTCGACTGGGGCGAACACCTGTATTACGCGTCCGATTATTTCGACCGGATGCACGAATGGGCGGTTCGGCTCATCCGCGACGGAAAGGCCTACGTCGACGATCAGTCCGCAGACGGGATACGCGCGACCCGCGGAACGCTCACCGAACCGGGTGTCGAGAGCCCGCACCGCAACCGGTCCGTGGAGGAGAACCTCGACCTGTTCGAACGCATGCGCAAGGGCGAGTTCCCCGACGGGTCCCGCGTTCTGCGCGCGAAGATCGACATGGCGTCCCCCAACCTCAACCTGCGCGACCCGGTCATGGTCCGCATTCTCCACGCGTCGCATCACCGCACGGGAGACCGCTGGTGCGTCTACCCGATGTACGACTGGGCGCACGGGCTGGAGGATTCCATCGAGGGCATCACGCATTCCATCTGCACGCTCGAATTCGAGGATCACCGGCCGCTCTACGACTGGTTTCTCGACCGGCTCGGCGTTCACCATCCCCGGCAGATCGAGTTCGCCCGGCTGAACCTCAACTACACGGTGATGAGCAAACGCAAGCTCCTGGAACTCGTGGAGAAGAAGATCGTGGACGGGTGGGACGACCCGCGCATGCCCACGCTGTCCGGGCTCCGCAGAAGGGGGTTCACGCCGGAGTCCGTCCGCGACTTTGCGGACCGGATCGGCGTGGCCAAGCGCGACAGCACGGTCGACATGGCCCTGCTGGAATACTGCATCCGCGAGGACCTCAACCGGCGCGCCCCGCGCGTCATGGCCGTGCTCCGGCCCCTGCGCGTCGTGATCGAGAATTACCCCGAGGGACAGACCGAGTGGCTCGACGCGGTCAACAATCCCGAGGACCCCTCGGCCGGCACCCGGAAGGTGCCCTTCTCGCGGGAACTGCTCATCGAACGCGACGATTTCCGTGAGGATCCGCCGAAGGAATTCTTCCGCCTGGCGCCGGGCCGGGAGGTCCGTCTGCGCTACGCGTATTTCATCCGGTGCACGTCCGTGGAGAAGGATGGCGCCACCGGCGAGGTCACCGGACTCCGGTGCACGTACGATCCCGCCACGCGCGGGGGCGACGCGCCGGACGGCCGCAAGGTGAAGGCCACTCTGCACTGGCTGTCCGAGCCGCACAGCCGGCCGGCCGAAGCCAGGCTCTACGACCGGCTCTTCAGCGTGCCGGAGCCGGACGCGGACCGGGAGACGGATTTCAAGACCCACCTGAACCCGTCTTCGCTCGAAATCGTTGACTGCCGCGTCGAACCCTCGGCCGCGGACGCGGGACCCGGGGACCGATATCAATTCGAACGGCTGGGCTATTTCTGCGTCGATTCGAAATATTCCGTTCCGGGCCGGCCCGTGTTCAACCGGACCGTTACCCTGAAGGATGCCTGGGCCAAGGTGGAGAAAAAAATGCAGGCGAAAAAGCCATGATCGAGATCGAGGGCGTCAGCAAGACATACAACGGGAAGGTGAGGGCCGTGGACGGCCTGAACCTCACGGTGCCCCAGGGTGGAATCGTCGGATTTCTCGGGCCCAACGGGGCGGGAAAGACGACCACGCTGAAAATGATCACCGGCATCCTGTCGCCCGACACGGGTTCCATCCGGGTCAATGGCATGGACATCGCACAGCGTCCGGTCGACGTGAAAAGGCTCATCGGGTACGTGCCCGACAATCCGGACCAGTTTCTCAAGCTGAAGGGCCGGGAGTACCTACGGTTCATGGCCGACATGTACGGCGTCTCCGAAGCGGACCGGAACGAACGGGCCGGCCGCCTGTCCGAAACGTTCGAAATGACCGCCTCGCTCGCCGAGACCCTGCAGTCCTATTCGCACGGCATGCGGCAGAAAATCGTGCTGATCGGCGCCCTGCTCCACGACCCGGACGTCTTCATTCTCGACGAGCCGCTGACCGGTCTGGACCCGAAATCGTCCTTCACGCTGAAGGAGATTCTCCGGGAGCGGGCCCGGGAGGGCCGCACTGTTTTCTTCTCGACCCACGTGCTCGACGTGGCCGAGCGGCTCTGCGACCGGGTGGCAGTGATTCACAAAGGGAAGCTCCTGTTCGACGAAACGCTCGCGGAAATGAAAGCCAGCGCCGGCGCGGAGTCCACGCTGGAGCGCATGTTCCTGGAAATGACCGAAGATGCGTAACCTGTTCCGGCTCACCTGGGTGCTGATCCGGAACGCCCGGAATCCCATCGCGTCCGGGAAACGCCGGGGGCTGAAGCGCTCCCTGTTCGGTCTGCTGATCGCCCTGGCGTTTCTGCCCCTCATGATCCAGATCGGCGTGCTGGCGGATAAAACACTCGCCGTGCTCGGGCCGATCGGGCAGGAGGGGATGCTGTTCGCGTTCGCGTTCTCCCTGACCAGCCTTCTGATTTTGACTTTCGGCATTCCGTCCGTTCTGGTCGTTTATTATTTCGGTCACGACCTCGAGTCCCTGCTTGTCCTGCCTCTGCGACCCTCGGTGCTCCTCTCCGCGAAATTTTTCACGGCACTCGTGGTCGAATACGCGGCCGAAGCACTGGTCCTCATCCCGGTGTTTGCAGTGTACGGCCTGCGCGCGGGCTTTTCCGCGCCGCTGATTCTCTCCGCGGGGGTGATCTTTTTGCTCCTGCCCGTGATACCGGTGGCCATGGCCTCTCTTCTGGTCATGACCGCCATGCGGTTCACCGGACTGGCCCGGAACCGGGACCGTTTCGCCAAGATCGCGGGTGTCAGCCTGATGGCCCTGGTGCTGGCAATGAATTTCGGGCTCCAGAAAGCGGGGACTTCCGGCCTCGACCCGGCGCAGATTGTGGCCGGCCTCGTGAACGGCGGCGGCATATGGGGATTTCTGATCAACCGCCTCTTTCCGGCTTGTCAATTCGCGGTGAAGGCCGTACTGTCCGCCGGAAGCGCGGCCGGGTGGCTGAACCTGGGGCTGTTCGCGGCCGTTTCCGCTTTCGCGTTCGTCGTTCTTCTGCCCGCGGGTGAGTATCTTTACCTGCGGGGCGTGAGGGGAGGAGGCGGCCTGAAGGGTGGAGCGGCGGCGCAGTCGGCGCCGGGAGCATTCCCGCGGCTGAAGGCCGGCTCCGCTTTCGTCGCCTACCTGGACAGGGAGCTGAAAATCCTGTTCCGGGATCCGGTTTTCTTCATGAACTGCGTGGTGACGAATTTTCTCTGGCCCGTTTTCACGCTTTTTGTCGTGCTGACCGGAACGGGCGCCACGTTGAGCCGGGGACCCGGTCTGTTTCTCGTCCTGGCCGGGAAGGGCGTCCTGAACGCAGGCTGGCTGGGGCTGGGCATGGTGATGACGGCCATGAACGCCATTGCCTCGTCCGCGATTTCCAGGGAAGGACGGGAGATCGGCAGCCTGAAAATCCTGCCCTTTCCGTTCCAGCATCAGCTCATCGCCAAGGCGGCTGCGGCCGCGGTTCTGGGCGCGATCGGATGTGCGCTGATGCTGGTGGTGGCCCTGACGGTTTTCGGCGTGCCGTTTTCCGCTCTGCCATCGGCCGCAGTACTCATGCCGCTCGGCATGGTTTACGCGGCCTGCACCGGCGTGCTGATCGACCTGTTTTTCCCGAAACTGTACTGGGACAACGCGGCCAAGGCGGTCAAGCAGAACATGAATGTTTTGATACATATGGCGCTGTGTGCCGCGACCGCGGCAGGCATGTTCTGGCTGGTCAGGCGGTCCGAAACCGGACCGGAAGCGGCTTTTCTGTGCCTGACCGCCGCTTTTCTCGCCGTGGACGCGGCGCTGATCCGCTTCCTGTGGACCCGGGGCGCAGCGGTTTTCAGCCGGCTGGAGGCGTAAAATCCCTGTTTGGTATTGATTTGCATGGCCGGATTTCGTATATTCTTAAGCTTTTCGGGAGAGTGGGGACGGCTGTTTGTTCATCCGGAGAGCTAGTCCTAATTGGTAAGGCGTCGGTCTTGAAAACCGATGGGCGAAAGCCCTTGGGAGTTCGAGTCTCCCGCTCTCCGCCAAAAAAAAGAGAGTAACGGAACACCGTCCACGCCGAAGTTCCGTATTTCATTCGTTTGTTTTCGGAGAGGTGGCCGAGTTGGCTGAAGGCAACCGCCTGCTAAGCGGTTGTAGGGGCTTAAACCTCTACCCAGGGTTCGAATCCCTGCCTCTCCGCAATTATTAATCGCGTCCGTCCCGGAACCGGAGAACCCTTCCAGCCGGCCGCGTGTCCGGAAAATCCAATGCAATTGTCATTGGATTTTTCTTTTGTCCATCCAATCCATTCCGGGAATCCGACATGACATCACAATCTTCAGCGCCCGTTGTCGTCCGGTTCGCGCCGAGCCCCACGGGCTACCTGCACATCGGGGGCGCGCGCACAGCCCTGTTCAACTGGCTGTTCGCCCGCAGGCAGGGCGGCCGCTTTCTGCTCCGCATCGAGGACACGGACGTTGCGCGGTCCAGCCCCGAGATGACCGACAACATCCTCACGAGCCTCAAATGGCTGGGCCTCGACTGGGACGGGGAACCGGTGCTCCAGTCCGCCAACCGGCCCGAGCACGTGCGGCTCTGCCGCGACCTTCTCGATCGCGGGCTGGCGTATCCCTGCTTCTGCGACCCGGAGGAACAGCGCAAACGCCGGGAGGAAGGGCCCCAGGCCGGTACGGTCTACAAGTACGAGCGGACCTGCCTGACCATTCCCAGGGACGAGGCCGCGGCCCGCATGAAGGCCGGCGAACCGCACGCGGTGCGGTTCCGCATCCCGGACGGCAGGACCACGGTGCCGGACCGGATCCGCGGGGACGTCACGGTCGAGCACGCGGAACTGGACGATTTCGTCATCCTCCGCTCGGACGGCACGCCGGTTTACCAGGTGTCCGTGGTGGCCGACGACCACGCCATGGCGATCACGCACGTGATCCGCGGCGACGACCACCTGTCCAACACGCCCAAGCAGATCCTGCTGTACCGGGCCATGAACTGGCCAGTGCCGGAATTCGCCCACGTGCCCATGATTCTCGGTCCGGATAAGAAGCGTCTGTCCAAGCGGCACGGCGCCACGTCTGTCGGGGAATACGAGCGCCAGGGCGTGCGGCCCGAGGCCCTGCGGAATTTTCTGGCTCTGCTCGGATGGTCGCCCGGGGACGACCGGGAGATCATGACGCTGGCCGAGATGACGGATGCTTTTTCCCTGGCGTCGGTGTCGAAAAAGTCGGCGGTGTTCGACGAGACAAAGCTCGCATGGATGAACGCCCAGTACCTGTCCCGTCTGACCGATGAGGAGTGGCTGAAAGCGGCGGAACCTTTCCTGCCTGCCGGAGCACTGGACGCGGGCCGGTCAAAAGGCTGGGTGCCCCTGATGCGGCCAAGGGTGCAGAAGCTGTCCGAATTGACAGGCGCGGCGGCCTTCTTCTTCAACGACCCGGAAGCCTACGAGCCCGCGGCGGTCGTGAAGCACTGGCCCGGACCGCAGGCCGCGGATATTCTGGAAGCCGTGCAGAACCACCTGAAGGCCGTGGACTGGAAAGCGGCCGGCCTTGAGGCCGCTGTCCGGAGCCTGGCGGAGCAGAGAGGGGTGAAGGCCGGAGCCCTCATCCATCCCGTACGGATCGCGCTCACAGGAAGCGGCTCGAGTCCGGGCCTGTTCGAGGTCATGGAAACCCTGGGCGCTGAAACCGTTTTCAGGCGGATGGAGAGAGCCGCGGTTTGGATACGGTCCGGCGCAGCGGCGTGACTTGAAAAAACACCCTATCTTCACCTTTTGCTTGACTTTGTCCCGGTCGAATGATATATTTCAGGCCGGTTCCATCAGCCACCCTAGCTCAGTTGGTAGAGCAGCTCACTCGTAATGAGCAGGTCGTCGGTTCAATTCCGACGGGTGGCTCTTTTTTATTTCCTGCATCGGAACGCCAATGAAACGCTACGTCCCAACGCTTCTCTTCATCGCCCTGCCGGTGTACTCCCTGCTTGCAGAAGGGTCGGCCGGACAGACCGGCTTCGAATTTCTCCGCATCGATGTGCCCGCGCGGCAGAGCGCCCTGGGCGGCGCCTTCACCGCCATGGACGGCGACCTGAACGGCCTGGCCTGCAATCCGGCGAGTCTGGCGATCATTCCGAAACGCGAAGCCGCCTTCTCCTACGTGGACTATTTCCTGGATTTCCAGATCGGTTCCGTTTCCTTCTCGTCTCCGCTCCGCAACGGCGCCACCCTGGGCCTCGGAATCGGATACGCCAATTACGGCGAATTCGACTGGACGGACGAGGACGGCGGACCGGCCGGCTCTTCGACTCCGGGCGACGTGGCCGCCACGCTGGCCTATGCCGCGGGCTTCACCCGCACCACCCGTCTCGGCGCCTCGGTCCGGTATATCCGCTCGAGCATCCAGAATTATTCCGCGGACGCGGCCGTCGTCGGCGCCGGGATCATCCACCTCTTTCCGTCCCAGCAGATGACAATCGGGCTCGCGATCGTCAATCTGGGCAGGGGACTGAGCGGGTTCCGGGACCATATCGAGAAAGTGCCCACGTCCATCCGGGCCGGATTCACCAAGCGGCTCGCCCACCTGCCCCTGCTGCTGTCCGTGGACGCGATCCAGTACACCGGCGCGTCCGAATCGGCGCTGGACAATACGGAATTCGCAGCAGGCGGCGAATTCACGTTTTCCAGCGTCCTGGTCGGGCGGTTCGGTTACACGACCGTCGGATCCGGGCAGAAAACCGGGCCGTCCGGCGGCCGCCTGTCCGGCGTCTCCCTCGGCGCCGGCCTTACGGTCCGGAATTTCAGGATCGACTACGGGTACGGCAACCACGGCATGCTGGGATCGGTGAACCATCTCGGCGTGTCCATGGCTTACTGACTTCCGGCCGCCCCGCTCCTCCGCCCGTTCCGGTAATCCCATGCCGCGTCTCTCCAAACGCATCCGAAAAGCGCGCAAGGCCGTCCAGCACCGGATCGAGTATGCCCTCTTCCGGGGGCTGGTTTTTTTGTGCGGCCGCGCGTCCATGAAAACCGTGCGCCTCACGGCCGACGTCCTGGGACGCCTCGCATTTTCCGTTCTCCGCCTCAGACGGTCCGTCACGCTCGACAATCTGGCCAATGCATTCCCTGAAAAGCCGGCCGTCGAGCTCCGCCGCATCGGCCTCCGGACGTACCGCAATTTCGCCCGGACGTTCATCGAATTCCTCCGCTTTCCGGTCATGGATCATGACGCCCTGGTGTCGCTCTGCGACTTTCCGGGGCAGGCTGTTCTCGATGAAACGCTGCGGGGCGGCAAGGGCGCCCTCCTCGTCAGCGGGCATTTCGGCAACTGGGAAATTGTCGGGCCTTTTCTCGCCGCGAGGGGGATCGCCGTATCCGGCATCATCGGACGGCAGAAAAACCGCGCGGTCGACGAGGCGACCCGGCGTTTCCGCGAAAACATGGGGATGCGCGTCATCCGTCCCGGCGTCGCGATCCGGGAGGTTTACCGCGCCCTGCGGTCGAACGAATGCGTGGCCATACTCGCGGACCAGGACGCGCACGCGGGCGGCATTTTCGTCGATTTCATGGGCCGCAAGGCATCGAACCACCAGGGGCCGGCCGTCTTCTCTGCCCGCACGGGCGCGCCCATCATTTTCGGATACAGCCTGCGGCTTCCGGACGGCCGCTACAGCATCGACGCCCAGCCGCTCCGACTCGACGGCACCCGCGAGCAGACACCGGAGAACGTGCACCGCATCACCCAGGCCTACACGTCGCTCCTGGAAAAAGCCGTGCGTGAGCACCCGGACCAGTATTTCTGGATGCACAAGCGGTGGAAGACGAGGCCTCCTGGCGAATAGTTTTCGTCGTTCTTAACGGGTTGTAACTCAGTTCCGTGTTCCGTGTTCCGAGTTCCGGGTTCGGATAATGGATACATAAAAAAAGGCAACCTTCCTGAAGAAGGCTGCCTTTTTTCATGAAAACGGTTTTTCTATTCAATAACTCGGAACCCGGAACGCGGAACCCGGAACCCGGAACTCCTTCTTAATGATCTCCGCCGCCCTGAGCCCGGCTTTCCCGTCCAAACTGTCGAACATGTGCCGGGCCGCCTCGGCCCTTGCCGGCCGCAGCTTTCCGGGATTCCCGAGAGCGGCCGCGATCGCGGCGGGCAGTTCATCCGCAGAGTCGATGCGCAGGCTGATCCGATCGAGCATCTCACGCACGTGGGGGACGGAGCGGCGCGAGGACGGGACGCGGAACGTCACCATGGGTTTGTCCAGGCCGCAGAATTCGGCGATAATGGAGCTGGAATCGCCCACGAGCGCGTCCGCCAGCAGGAGGTAGGGAAGGGTGTCCGGATCCTCGATGAATCGAACGCCTTTCGTCCGCCGGATCGCCCGCACGTACCGGCCGGACGTCCAGGGGTGCACGGTCGCGAGAATGTTGTACCGGTCCGTCAGCGGCAGGAGCGACCGCGCCCAGCGGTCCACCGCGGACATGCCGCTCCTGTCCCAGGTGGCGGTGAAAATGACGGTGGATTTGTCCGGGTCCAGCGCCAGTTTCCGCCTGAGTGGTTCAAGCTTCTCCGGCGTCCACGTGCCGTCAAAGGCCGGGTCCAGTTTCGGGAATCCGACGGCACGGGCCGATCGTATGCCGTGCCGGACCGCGCGTTCAAGCTCCTCGCGGCCGGTGAGGAAATACGCGTCGAACGCGTTGTAGTATTTCGCGCCCGCGAAGGCCTTGAACGTGTACGCGCCATGCCGGAACCCGATGCGCACGATGGACTCGCAGGGGAACAGGTGGGCGGCGTGGCGGCACATGATCACCGCGTCCGGAAACACGGGCCAGAACCGGACGGTCATGCCGAGGCTCCGGGCGTAACGGGCGGTCCGCCGGTTCTTCACCACCACCGGCATGGCCGGCAGGTGCTTGAGCACCGGCCGCAACAGGGCCACGTCCATCGGCACCGCGCAGAACGCGGCAACGGCCGGCCTGCGGCCCATCCGTCCGGCAAGCCGCCAGAGCAGGCAGTAGGGACCCTTGAGGATGTAATAGGACGGGATCATCCCCGTTCCGGCTCCCGGCCGTCGAGGTAACGGACGAGACCGGATGCGATTTCGGTTTCGATCTCGGAGCGCGCCTCCGTGAATCGCCAGGACGATCCGTCGCGGCTGTGATATCCGGGCGATTTGATCACCGAATTGACGCCGAAGTGAAGGGCCTGAAATTCGAACAGGCAGAATCCCTTCGCGGTTTTTCCGATGTCCATGGACAGGAAGGGCGCGTCCATTTTCCGGAAGATGCCGTCCGCGAAATCGAGCAAAGCCGGATCGGCCTCCCTGCCGAATTCGTGGAGCTTGGTGCCGCTCGCGCGGAAATCGTTCTTGAACGTGCGGCGCTTGATCACGTAATACTTGCCGGCCATGGCCTGAACCCGCCAGTCCCAGGTCAGGTCCGGCACGTACTCCTGCAGGATGAAATTCCGCTCCTTCAGCGCGTACTCCCGGTACTGGACATAGTCCGTCCGGTTGTCGTAATCCGGGTAAGCGGGGTATCGTTTTTTCCGGCGCAGATATTTCCTGCGGAACAGGTCCAGCCGGGTGCCGAGGCTCTGTCTCTCCAATCCCCGGATCCGACGCATCAGTTCGGCTTCGTCCCGTACCAGAAAAACGCCCTTCCCGTTCGACGTGTCCGCCGATTTCAGCACGACCGGGAACCGGACCGGGAAGCCGGCCAGGTCGTCCGCGCCGCTGAAATAAGACGCGGCCAGCGATTCGATGCCCAGGCGGCGCTTGAGCAGTTCCTGGGTCCCCTTGTTCTCGTGGCACAGCAGGAGGTCAAAGCGCGGCACGAGCCGGTTGGTGCCGTCGTCCAGGTGACGGATCGTGTCGATGATGTACTGCCGCAGGTTCGGCTTCTGGCTGAATGTGTAGAACACGTCGGCGTCGCGCACGATCGAATGCCCGTTCACCACGGTGTGGAAAGGCATCACCTCGGGTTTCAGCCCCGCGGCTTCGAAGACCCGGACCATTTTTGCGACGTCCATGCTGACCCAGGCCTTCCGGGTCTGTCCGAAGAAACCCCGGTTTCCGGTCAGCAGGACAAATCGGCTTTTTCTCATTCGAAGCGATCCCCTCGTTTATGAAGCGGCCGGACGGAACCGGTGTGCAGGCGCACGCGCGCCGCAACCGCTTCGGGAGTCGTATCCAGCATGCACCGGAAATGCCGTTCCGGGCACCGCCTGCCCCCGTGCCGCGAGCAGGGCCTGCAGGCCAGGTCCCGCTCCAGAATTTCATCCCCGGGCCGCCATGGCGCGCACCCGAAACGGCGCACCGTGGGGCCGAACAGGGCGATCACGTCCGTCCCAACCGCGTCCGCCATATGCAGGGGCGCGCTGTCATTGGTCACCAGCACGTCCAGCTTGCTGAGCAAGGCCGCGGACTCGAGTACGGACAACGCGCCCGCGCAATTGACCGACCGGCTCCCTGTTCCATCGAGCACGGAGGCGCAGAGGCTCCTGTCCTCAGGGCCTCCCACGGCCAAGAGATTCATCCCTTCGGCCGAAAGGATGCTCGCCAGAGCGGCGTAATGCGTTTGAGGCCAGCGCTTGGTGGGCCACACCGAACCGGGTGCCAGCCCGACCAGGGCGCCTCCGGCCCGCCGCAGGGGGGCGATGACCGCTTCGGCGGCGCTGTCCTCGGCTGCGGACCACCGCAGTTCCGTGCGGCCGTCAAACGTCCGGTCCGTGAACGGAGAGAGCAAAGTCAGGTAACGGAGCCGCATGTGCAGGCCCTTCGGCGGAGCGACGGGATGCGTCAGCCCCTTCTGGCGGCGGAATCCGACGCGGGTTCGAATGCCGGCCGCGGCCATGAGAAAGGATGACGTGGCGTGAAGCTGGAGTGAGAATGCCGCGTCATACCGTTCCGCCCGGAGATCGCGTCCGAGCCGGATCAGGCCGGCCGTTTTACGGAGCGCGGTGCTCTTGTCCAATGTCCACACCCGCCGGACCGCGGGCGAATCGCGGAACACGATTTTCGTCTGGGGCACGAAGAGCGCGTCCACCTGCGCGTCCGGGAAGACCTGCGCCAGAGCCCTGAAAAAGGGGGTGGAGAGTATGACATCCCCCAGAAAAGCGGTCTGGATCACCAGGATTTTCTTCATCGGGCCGCCTGCGATGCCGGAGCCTCGGCCGGTCCGTCCCCGGTCCCAGCCGGCGTGTCTCCGTTCTCTTCCGGCCCGAGGAGCCGGCCGTACAGATCGACATAGGATTCAACGGTGCGGCGGATGTCGAAGGATTCGACGGTCCGCTTCGCCGCTTCGGCCAGCCGCAGTCTGAGGTCCGGGTCGGAAACGAGACGGAGCAAGGCGGCTGCCAGAGCGCCGGAGTCCCGGGGCGGGACCAGAAGTCCGTTGACGCCATCCTGCACGGCTTCGGGAATGCCGCCGGTTCTGCAGGCCACGACCGGAACGCCCGCGGCCTGCGCGTCCAGAATGGATGTGCCCAGCCCCTCTTTTTTACTCGCCAGCACGAACAGATCGAACGATTTCAGATAGCGCCCCGCGTCTTTCCGGAACCCGGCGAAATGAAACCGGGGTCCGAGCCCAAGGTCCGCGGCCAGGCGCCGCACCGATTTTTCCTCGGGCCCGTCGCCCACAGCGCAGAAGATGACCCGGTCCGTCCGGTCGAGCACGATACGCGCCGCGGCCAGCAGGTTGGGATAATCCTTGTGCCCGGCCATGGACGCCACGGTGCCGATCAGAACCCCGCCCTCCGGCACGCCGATTTCGGCGCGCAGTGCGGCGTCCGGCCGCGCGCCGTCGAAGCGGCCGATGTCGATGCCGCTGCGGATGACCTCGAGTTTGCTTTCGTCCAGACCGTCCGACAGGAGCACGGACCGTATGCCTTCGGAGATGCACACGATACGGTCCAGAGCCCGGGCGCTGTATTTCATCCGGCTCCATGGATCGGCCCCGACATGGAAATCCACCCGCCGGACCGCGACGATGCGGAGCGACGGCCGGAACAGCCGCGCCCACAGGCAGACCGCAAGCGCGTGCGCCGTGTGCGCCTGCAGGATGTCCACACCGCGGCCGCGGCAGAACCGCGCGATCCGGAAAGCCGAGAACGCGTCGAATTCTCCGGCCAGGGGCAGAACGAGCCGCTCGATTCCCGCGGCTTCGCACCGCCGGCCCAGTTCCGAGTCTTTCCTGCAGGCGAGCACGGACGGCAAACCCCGCCCGGCCAGGCCGGTCAGAAGGGAAAATACCTGCTGCTGGCCGCCGCGCCATCCCGGGGTTTCGTCCACGTGCAGGACGAAAGGCGGCCGGCCTGTCCGGGGCGTGGGGGGGTTCGGATCGCCGGTTCCCGGCGGGCCGGTTTCACGCGGAAAGGAATCCGCGGCGCGCTGTCCGGTTGCGCCGCTCACCGGTCGTCCAGCCACTGTTTCAGATATTTCAGGTACACGCCGAATGCGGAATTTTTTGCGAGAACGAGCCCGGTCCAGCCGTCGAGAAAGCCGAGTTGAAAAAAATACATCTTCAGAAATTTGTGGTGCCCGTGGAAAAACGCGCCCAGCCGGGTGAACGCGCGCCTGCGGCCGGGGATCTGGCCGGCGCCGAGAAACGCGTACCGGGTCATCTTGGCCATGTGCGATTCCAGCGTCGGATACGGGTGGTGGAACAGGGGCTCTTCCAGGACACCGGCCGGCCCGTTCAGCACGACGCGTTCATGCACCGGGCGGTCATTGAAATTCCCGGCCCGCCGGTCGAACAGACGGAGCGGCCGGTCGTTCTGCCACCCGCTGAAACGGACGGGCTCGCCCAGGTAATGCGAACGCCTGCGGATGCGGTAGCCGGAGAACGCGGAATGTCCGAGCGTTTCGCGAATCCGCGCCGCGAGAGGGCCGGACACGCGCTCGTCCGCGTCCACGGAGAGGATCCATTCATGCGACGCCGCTTCGACCGCGCGGCGTTTGGTGGGGCCGAACCCCATCCACGGCTCGGTGATCACGCGGCATCCGGCGCCGCGGCAGAGTTCCCGTGTGCCGTCCGTGGATCCGGAATCCAGGACCAGGATCTCGTCCGCCCAGGAAACGGATTCCAAGCAGGCGGCGATGTTTGCGGCCTCGTTTTTCGCCACGATCACGACGGACAGCTCAGGACGCATGGCCCGTCTCCTCCCGGTTCGAGGCCGTGACGCCGCCGGACTCCGGAGCGGACTGATGGCGCAGATCCGATTCCACGATGGCCCTGATCCGGCGGGCCCGCTTCTCCCAGGTCCATTCCGCGGCCGTCTTCAGGACGTTCTCGCGCATCACCTGCCACCGGTCCCGTTGCGAGAAAAAGCGGTCGATCGCCGCGGCCATCGAGGCCTCGTTCCCCGGCGGGAAGAAAAGACCGGTTTCATCCTCGCGGACCAGCTCCCGCATGGTGGGCAGGTCCGCGGCGAGCACCGGTATGCCGTGCCCGAAATAATCGAAGAGCTTCAGCGGCGAGGTGAGATACCGGTTGAAAAACGTGTCCCGGAGCGGCAATGCGCCGAGCGCGGCGCCGGACAGGCAATTCTCCAGAGCGGACCGATCGAGCCACCCCGTCACTGTCACGTTGAGGCCTGCCGCGATTTCCGTGGCGCGTTTTTCGAAGATCCGCACTTCGGCGGGTGTCTTCCCGCCGATGATGCGCACGGGCGGTCTTGCCTCGGACCGGGCGGCGGCCCTCAGCATCAGGTCCACGCCTTTGTGGCTGTCGAGGGATCCGATGTAAATCAGTTCTCGGGGGCTGGAAGCGCCGGAGTCGACCTTCCAGAGCCCGGTCCGGGCGACGTGAACCGGCACTCCGGGAAAAGTCTTCGCGTACCATTCCTTCTGCGATTCCTGCAGGCAGATCACGGCCGTGAGTCCGGGGATGTTATCCCGCTCCAGCCGCTCGAGCCGGCCTTTGCGGGAGCGATCCACATCGTCCCGCACGGACAGGTCCGCGTAGAAGTCGTGGCTCTCGAAATAAACGGGAATGCCGTATTCCTCGCGCAGGGCCTTGAGCATCGGCAGAAACACCGGGTTTCTGGCGATCACCGCGTCGACCGCGCCGGACCGGATGAGTCCGGCCAGGCTGCGCCGCACTCTGCGGATATGCCAGAAGTGGGCGGGCAGCCAGGACGGGCCTGAAACGGCGTGCACGTCCAGGTTGGAGGGAGGCCGGAAACCGAATCGGGAACGGATGATTTCGGCCGGCTTGAGGGGTGAGTTGCGGCGGATGTAGAAATGACACCCGTTGAAGGCATAGGCCATGGCCATGGCGTTATACGTGGCGAACGTGAAGCTCGGGGAGGAGGACGGGAAGCGTCCCGTGTGGGCGTAGGCGACCGGCACGCGTCAATTCCCCGGCCGCCGGCCCGGAACAGCGGCCGCGGATTCGTCCTGAGGCGGGCGTTTTTCAGCGATCACGGCGAGATAGGCCGCCTTTCCCGGAAACAACCGGTTCAGCAGGCGGTCGAACGCGAGCGCGGCCCTTGTGACGGGCAGTCCGGCGGAAGTCAGCCACTTCACTGCGCGTTTGTTCACGATGCGTTCGGTCCGGATCACCCGGAATCCGGACTCACGGATGCGCTCCGTGAATCCGGCCTCGTCGTATCGATGGAGATGGCCGCTGCGGTGCACGGCGGCCCCGCATTCCGGACAGCGGACGGTTTTGGCGTCCAGATTCTCGCGATAGGGCACGCAGAACACGGCCCTTCCGCCCGGCTTGAGAAAATCCGACATTTTCCTGAGAGCCGACCGGTCATCCGGAATGTGCTCCAGCACTTCCTGGCAGACAAGGGCGTCCGCCGGTTCCATCCGGAATTGGAACAGGTCGGCGCGGTGCACGCGTATTTTCCATTCCGCGGCCGCGTCCGCGAAAGCGGACAGGCTGACGGGGTTCTCGTCCACCGCGGTCACGGCCCACCCGCGGCGGGCCATGAGCACGGACATGAAGCCCGTGCCGCAGCCGGCGTCCATCACGGCCGCGGGCCGCCGCGGGAGCATGCGGAGCAGCTGCCGGTAACGCAGAATTTCGTTCCGGTACCGCCGCGTGCGGGTGTCGGCCGTCCACACGTCGTAGAGGGGGGCCGGTTCCAGCGGATGCGGACAGGCTGTTTTCATCGGGCCGCCTCTTTCCGAAGGACGCGGTCGAAAAGCCGCGACAGGTCCGCGGCCTGCTCCCTGCGGTCGAAGCGTTTCACGAACCTGGAGGCGCCGGGCCTGGAGAGACGCCCGCGGCGCCAGTCTTCGAGGAGCTTCAGGACCGCGGCCTTCACGGACGCGGGATCCCCCTGGAAGGCCACGCGGGCATTCCGGTAAGCGGACATCATCCGCGTCAGTTCTCCGGGTCCGAAGGCGACGGCCAGGATGGGATTTCCTGTGGCCATGTACTCGAACACCTTCTGGGTCAGAACCTCGGATGCGGCCGTGCCCGTTGCCAGCAGGAGCAGGGCATCGGCCCGCCGCATCACCGAGAGCACGGATCGGTGCGGCTGGTATGTCGAAAATTCGGAGATGCGCCTCACGTTCGGCAGGTCCCGGACGGCCCTGCGGTTGCCGGTGCCGCCGATCACGCGAAGCGTGATCCGGTCCGCCCATTCCGGCCGGGTCCGCAGGATTTCCTCGAGCGCGTTCAGGAATACGGCCGGATCGCTTTTACGCGTGAAACGTCCGCAATAGGCGATCGTGAGCCGGCCGGCGGACGGTTCCGGCTCCGGCCCCGGCCCGGATTCCGGAAAGTCGTCCGGATCGTATCCGTTGGGCAGGAAGCGGAGAAACGCGGAGGCGGGCGCAGCCGGCCGTATATTTTTCAGCGCCTGCGGCGTGACCGCGACCACCGCCCGGCACCGGCTCAACGTCTCCTTTTCCGTCCGTTTCATCCGGTCGCGTTTGGACGGCGCGACATTGGGATCCATGGCCCACTCGTCCCGCAGGTCCGCGACCCAGGGAATGCCGGTCCGATCCGCGATCTCGGACGCGATGACCTGAACCGAATGGGGCGGCGACGACGCGAACAGAAGATCGATCCCCTCATCCCGGACGATCCGGATCGCGCGGCGCACGGCGGCCTTCCGCCAGGAGATGTGCCGGTCCGGAAAACGCCTGCGGCCGGCCGCCCGGCGCCAGGGAGACGGCATCCATGCCGCCCAGTCCATGACCCGGTGCACGCGGACGCCCGCGGGCAGATCGGACAGCAGGGACACGTCCCTGACCGGGAGCGGGTGCCTCGCGGTCAGGACCACGGGCCGGTAGCCGTTATCCGGCAGATACTTGACGAATTTCAGAACGCGCTGAACCGCGGGGCCCCCTTCGGGAGGGAAGTGGTAGGCGAGAACGAGAACGCGTTTCATGCGTTTTTCAGGAGACGGTAGTTGCGGAAGCCGCCGATCGGCCGTCCGGCCAGGATGCGCCGTTCGATGAAGGAAAGGAGACGGTATTTCATGCGCTCGTGTTTGTGGGGCTGACGCCGCGGGTCCGGTTTTCCGCCGGTCTGGAGCATGCCCGCCCAGTCGAGCCTGGATATCCTTTCCTTCATGACCGCCGGATGCGTCCCGCGGAAAACGGCCAGAGCGTCCATGGGGCCGTAATCGAATGCCCGAGGGCCCGCGTCATAATGCGAGGCGGCGCGTTTCAGCCCCCAGTGAACGGAATCGAGCGCCCGCTTCTTGTTCTGCATGAGGCGGGGCGGCCTCACCCATCCGTAGTGATAGATAGTCGCGTCCACTTTGGCCACGCGGAGCGGCCGGTGGCCACGCGGCTGGCGGGGATGCTCGTAATGGCTGAAACTCCGGAAGGACTGGGCGCTCTGCCAGGAATGGATGTCCGGCCGGTTCCGGATGATGCGGACCTCGAAGGGATACCAGCCGTGACCGTCGTGGAAATGGTTGTAGTCGCCCCAGAAATGGCGGTACCGGAACAGCAGGCCTTCGACTTCGGGCTTTTCCGCCAATTCCTCGCAACGCGCCCGCACCGCGGGCAAATCCTTCTCGTGCGCCACCTCATCGGCCTGGAGATAGAACAGCCAGTCGCCGGTGCAGGCATTCTTCGCGATGTCGGTCTGCACCGCGTTGATCGCGCCCTTCACGAAATACTGTTCATCCCACACTGTTTCGATGATGCGGACCCTGGGATCCCGGATGGAACGGATCGTTTCAAGCGTGGTGTCGTCCGGATCGCCCTTGCCGACCGCCACAACGAACTCGTCCACAATCGGGAGAATGGAGGATATGGATTCCGCGACCGGATAATAGAGTTTGACACCGTTCCGGACGAATGAGAAACCGCTGATTTTCATGCGCAAACCGATCGGTTAAACCGGAAAAATACAGCTTAAAATAAATATTTTTAATATCATTCGCAAATCCTTTTTCACCGGAACCGCTGATCATCCGATCCTGGGTGTCAACCTCAGCGGCAATCTCCCGCGAGTTATCACAAACCCGCGGGAGGTGCCGTCCGGAATCGAAACGGCGAGATCGCAGGATGCGGTAAAGACCCATAAAATATCATTTTGGATTGTCTTTTTTTATGTTATATTACTTGATTATGCGAATGTATCTGAAAATACTGCGGTTTCTGAAACCCCACTGGAAGATGATCCTCCTTTCCGTTGGGCTGGCCATCACGTATGTGACTTTCAACGGCATTTCCCTGTGGGTCTCGGTCGATTTCATACAGGAACTTTTCGTTCCCACGTCCTCCGTTGCGGGTCCGGAAGCAGGTGCTTCCGCGGTGGACAGCCAGAACGAACCGCAAGCCGGGGTTCCGTCGGCAGTCGACAACGCCCGGCGGCTCAACCGTCAGCTGAAACTGACGGACCGTTTAAAAATCGGCGTCAAGAAGCTCCTCGTGCGACCTGAACGGGACGACACGCTCAAGCTCGTGTGCCTGGTCATTTTTATCTCCTTCCTCCTGAAAAACACGGCCTTCTACCTCAAGCGGGTGGTGACGCTGTACATCGAGCAGCGCGTGGTGACGTCCATACGGGACAAGGTGTTCCAGTCCATGATGCGCCTGCCTGTGCCGTATTTCGACAACCGGCATTCCGGAACCCTGAATTCGGTCATTTTCAACGACGTGCACGCGATGAATGTCGTGCTGAACGACAGTTTCGGGAAGCTCATCCTTCTGCCCATCCAGACCGTCGGCTTCCTGATCATCCTCGTCTCCCTGTCGTGGAAAATGTCGCTCATCACCTTTCTGATCGTGCCGGTCAGCGGGCTGGCCATCGCCAGGATCGGCCAGAGCGTGCGTCGCAAGAGCCGCCGGACCCTGCAGAGCATGTCCCTGCTGGTGGCCGCTTTCCAGGAGTCGCTTTCCGCCGTCCGGATTGTCAAGGCTTTCGGCGGAGAGGAAAAAGAGCGCAGGCGATTCCACAGGGAAAACTGGAACTATCTGGCGCTCAAGTTCAGGCAGGGCCGGCTCAGCTACCTCACTTCTCCGCTGAACGAAACCTTCGGCGCGCTCATCATCGCCGCCCTGCTCTGGTTCGGCGGCCGTCTGGTGATCCGCGGCCAGGGCCTGTCGCCGGATGATTTCGTCCGCTACCTGGTGTTTCTCTTCGGCATCTTCCAGCCCCTCAAGGAACTGTCGGGCATCAACAACACGCTGCAGACGGGCCTCGCAGCGGCGGAGCGCATATTCGCGGTCATCGACGAGCCGGGCGAAGTCTACGAGAAGCCCGGCGCGAAGGCACTGAAGGGATTTCGTCGCGACATCGTCTACGACGCCGTCTCGTTCCGGTACAAGGAAGACGGGCACGCCGTTTTGCACGACGTGTCGCTTCGCGTCGAACGGGGCCAGACCGTCGCCTTTGTGGGGCCCAGCGGGTCCGGCAAGACGACCCTGGTGAACCTGCTCCCGCGTTTCTACGAGGTCCGCGAGGGGGCCGTCCGGATCGACGGCACGGACATCCGGGACATGACCCTGCATTCCCTGCGCGGTCATATCGGCATCGTCACGCAGGAGACCGTGCTGTTCAACGACTCGGTGCGTTCGAATATCGCCTACGGCATGGATGCCGCGGACGACGCCCGCATCCGGGCCGCGGCGGACGCGGCGAACGCGTGGGAATTCATCCGCGCGATGGACGGCGGGCTGGACGCGCGCATCGGCGAGCGGGGTGTGAACCTGTCGGGCGGCCAGAAACAGCGCATCTCGATCGCGCGCGCGATCCTGAGGGATCCGCCCATTCTCATCCTGGACGAGGCCACTTCGGCGCTCGACACCGAATCGGAACGCGCGGTGCAGGAGGCGATCGAGCGCATCATGAAGCGCCGCACCGTGCTGGTCATCGCGCACCGGCTGTCCACGGTGATACGCGCCGACCGGATCGTGGTGATGCAGAAGGGCCGGGTGCTGGCCCAGGGCACGCACCCGAAGCTCCTGAGGTCCTGCGGCCTGTACCGGAACCTGTATGAGATGCAATTTCAGGATCGGAACGCCCGCGCCGGGCGTATAAGGGACAGGAGCGGGTCCGCGAAACCGGCCGGAGACCGGGCGGACGGCCGATCCCGGTCCCGGCGGAAGTCATGAGCGGGACCGGAAAAGCGGAAATCAGCGTCGTCGTCCGGCGCATTCCCGCGGATCCGGACCGGATGTCGGCTTTTCAGGACGCGGCAGCCATCCTTCAGGACGGCGGATTGCTGGCCTATCCCACGGAAACCGTGTACGGCATCGGCGCGGACCCGGAGAACGCCGGGGCCCTGGGCCGCCTCCGGGAATTGAAGGGCGGATCGCCGGACCGCGTTGTTCTGCTGGTCGCCGGTTCCGAAGAAGCAATGCGGCCGTGGGTGGGCGACGTCCCGGAACCGGCCCTGCGACTGATGCGGCGGTTCTGGCCCGGGCCGCTGACTTTGGTGTTCCGGGCCTCGGACCGGCTGCCGGAAGCCATGCGCAATGACCGGGGCACGGTGGCTTTCCGGATCTCCCCGGATCCCGTGTGCGCCGGCCTGGCCCGGGCATTCGGTAAACCGGTTGTGTCGACCAGCGCGAACCCGGCCGGCCGGGAGCCCGCCCGGACCGCGGATGAGGTGCTTGGATATTTCAAGCAGGGGCTGGACGCCGTTCTGGACGGCGGCGCGAGACCGGGTTCGGCCCCGTCCACATTGGTAGATGTCACCAGCCCCGTTTTCACGCTGCTGCGGCGGGGCCCCGTACCGGCGGACGCGATCCGTTCGGAGATCGGACGATTGGATGAACGCGAGACCCTATAAAGTGCTTTTCGTCTGCACCGGAAACCTGTGCCGCAGTCCGATGGCCGCGGGTATCCTGCGGATCCAGCTGACCAAGCGGCACGCGCCGGCCATCGAGGTGTCCTCCGCGGGCATCATGGCGTCGGAAAACCGGGAGGCGGAGCCGCTGGCCGTGTCGATCTCGAGGCACAACGGCGTGGATCTCTCGCATCACCGGTCTGCCATGCTCACGCGGACCCTGCTGGAATCCGCGGACCTGATTCTGACCATGGAACGGATGCAGCTCCAGTACGTACGCGGGATGATTCCGCACCAGAAAGACAAGGTGTTCCTGCTCAAGGCCTTCGGTCGCAGGAGCGTCGAAGGGGACGTGGACGATCCCATGTCGCGCGACGTGGAGGCCTACGAGGACTGCTTCGCCACGCTGCAGATGGAGATCGCCAGAATTCTGCCGCACATCATCCGGCGCGCGACCCAGAAAAAGGAAGCGGCCGCAGGACGGACGGAAAAGAAATGAACCGAATTGCGATGAAGCGCGCCGCGCGTTGGGCGGCGCTGGGATTCTGGGCCGCCGGCGCATCCGCCTCGGTGGACTCGACAGGCGGCGTCTTTCAGTTCCGGCGCGTCGAAAACCGGGCCTTCCGGGTCGGGGAAGTGCTGACATTCGAGGTGGCCTA
>CAZNXX010000002.1:47629-49684 GCA_964577095.1 uncultured bacterium
CAGAAGGGAAAGCTGACCATCTGGCTGACGGACGACGAGCGGCGCATCCCCGTTCTGATGAAGAGCAAGGTGCTCATCGGTTCGATCGACTGCCGGCTGAAAACAATCGTCCGCCCCTGACACGGGCGGCCGCACAGGAGGGACGGATCGCCCATGGGCCGGTTCCCCGAAATCGACGTGAAAAAACTCAAGACCCACTCCATCCGGACCCGGCGGAGCAGGGTCCGTTCGGCCGCGTCCGGAAAGCCCCCGGAACCGGGCGCGTCCTTCGACGCGTTCTTTAAGGGTCTGCCGGACGCGCTCGCCGCGCGGGAGCTGCGCGAGCTCGTGGGCCGGACGGCGGCCGCGGCGCGGCGGAAGAAGCCCGTCCTCCTTCTGGCCGGGGCGCACGTGATCAAGGTCGGGTTGAGCCCCGTGGTCATCCGGCTCATGGAGAAAGGCGTGGTTTCGGGCGTCGCGTTCAACGGCGCCGGCGCCGTCCACGACGCGGAGATCGCGTATTTCGGGGCGACCTCGGAGGAAGTGGGGAAGACGATCCGGAACGGCCGGTTCGGCATGGCCCGTGAAACCGCGGGCATTCTCAACGGCGCGGCGCGCGAGGGCGCGGCCGAAGGGCTCGGATTCGGCGAGGCCCTGGGCCGGCGCATCCTGAAAGACGCGCCGCCGCACGCCCGTTCCAGCATCATGGCGCAGGCCGGCCGACTCGGCGTGCCGGTCACCGTCCACGTCGCGATCGGCACGGATATCGTGCATCCCCACCCCTCGGCCGACGGCGCGGCCATCGGTGAGACCAGCCTGCGCGATTTCCGCATCCTGGCCGAGCAGGTCTCCCGGCTGGGCAACGGCGGCGTGGTCCTGCTGTTCGGTTCCGCCGTGGTGCTCCCCGAGGTGTTCCTGAAAGCCCTGTCCGCGGCGCGGAACATCAGGGGCCCCGTCACCGGGTTCTTCACTGCGAGTTTCGACATGAACCGCCATTACCGGCCGGCCGTCAATGTGGTCGGGCGTCCCACCGCGGACGGCGGCCGGGGCTACACGTTCACCGGTCACCACGAAATCATGATGCCGCTTTTCGCCTCCGCGGTCCTGGAGGCCCTGTCTTCAGGGTCGCGGGTCCGGGGGCGCTGAGCCCGCGCCGGACGGAAACGCAACCGACGATGGAAAGCGGAAAACCCCTCATCCTGGTCGTGGATGACGACCCCCACCTCTGCGAGATCCTCGCCCACATTCTCGCCCTCGAAGGCTACGCATCGGCCGCCGCGCACACCGGAGCGGAAGCCCTCCAGGCGCTCCGTCAGTCGGCCGTCGACCTGGTCCTGCTCGATCTGAAACTGCCCGATACCGGCGGCCTGGACCTTCTGACCGCCCTTCGGCGCGGGGAGCCTCCCGTGCCGGTGATCATGATTTCCGGGGAGGGCACCATCCGGACCGCGGTCAAGGCTGTCGGCATGGGCGCCTACGACTTTCTGGAAAAACCGCTCGACCCGGACCGTGTTCTGCTGACCGTGCGCAACGCCCTGGAACGGCGCCGGCTGGAGGACGAGAAAGCCTCTCTGCTCCGCACCGTGGCCGCGCAGTACGCCATGATCGGCGAGAGTGAAGCGATGCGGCGCGTGCACGAGTGGATCCTCAAGGCCGCCCGGACCGGCAGCAAGGTTCTCATCGAAGGGGAGAACGGGACGGGGAAGGAGCTCGTGGCGCGCGCCATTCACCGCGCCGGGCCGAAGGCGGACAAACCGTTCGTGGCCGTCAATTGCGCGGCGATTCCGGAGACGCTCATCGAGAGCGAACTGTTCGGATACCGGAAGGGCGCGTTCACCGGCGCGGTCTCGGACAGGCCGGGCAAGTTCCAGGCCGCCGATGGGGGCACGCTCTTTCTCGACGAGATCGGCGACATGAGCCCCGTCACTCAGGCCAAGGTGCTCCGGGCCATCGAAGCGGAGTCCGTGGAGCCCGTCGGCGCCTCCGCGCCGGTGCGTACCGACATCCGGCTCATCGCGGCCACCAACAAGGACCTGCGGGCCGAGATGGCGGAGGGCCGGTTCCGCGAGGACCTGT
>CAZNXX010000003.1:0-45388 GCA_964577095.1 uncultured bacterium
CGGAGCATCTGGATTTCGTCGCGGTGCACACCTACCCGATGTGGGGCGGATCGGATATCGACAGCGCCATGATCCACACTGTCCGCCACGTGGAAAGCGTCCAAAAGGCGCTTCCGGGAAAGACGCTCGTCATCGGCGAGGCGGGCTGGGCCACCTACACCGTCGGCCCCGCGCACGCGCCGAAAGCCGGGGACGAAGACAAGCAGGAGCGGTATTTCAGGGAACTGCACGCATGGGCGAAGGCGAACGGGATCAACGTGTTCTATTTCGAGGCGTTCGACGAGCCCTGGAAGGGCGCGGGCACCGAGGGGCACTGGGGCCTGTTTTCGGAGGGACGGAAGGCCAAGAAGGCGATGCGGGGGTGGTATCCGGAGAGGGTCACGGACGAGCCGACGTCGCCATGCTATGAAATGTAGGTCCGAAATGCCGAGCCCCGCAGGGGCGAGGCTTTCGGACATATCCCGGTAATAAATGTCCGATAGCCTCGCTCCGCTCGGCATATCGGACCTACAAAGAGGATCATTTTATAAAAAGTAGGATTTTGTAGGTCCGAAATAGCCCGCGCTTTCCAGCGGGCCTTTCGGGCGAACGGGACGAGGTTTCCGGACAACTCAAAAACGTTATGGATATCCGCCGTTACCATATGCCTGGGGCGGTCTATTTCACAACATGCGTCAACTTCGAGCGACGACCGATATTCTCAAATACAGACAGCGCATCCCTCCTGATGGATACGCTGTCCCAGGTGCGGCAAATTCACCCTCACAGACTTCATGCCTACATCATTCTTCCGGACCATTTTCACTTCCTCTTAGAGCCGTTGGATTGCACGATATCAAAAATCATCCAATCTCTGCGCAGAAATTTCACGCTCAGCTACAAACGTCATCATCGAATTCGAGACAACCTGACACTCGCCCAGCATCGTTTCTTCGACCATGTGATCCGAAATCAAGAAGACATGAACAGACATCTGGATTACATACATTTCAACCCGGTCAAACACGGATTGACAGACAAACCTGAGCGATGGCCCCATTCCAGTTACATGGATTTCGTGAAGCAAGGCCATTACCAGATCGGATGGGGTTGGAAGGAAATCCCCGGCATACGCGGAATGAATCCTGAATAACTGATGTCCGATAGCCTCGCTTCGCTCGGCATATCGGACCTACAAAAGGATTATTTATGATTAATGAACAATCTGCTCGAAAAAAACATCCGCTGGTCCGGGGACAAAAACAATCCGTCACCGGCGGGTTCGTCACGATCGACGGCGAATCCTGGTACCGCATTTCGAACGTCTACCGCATGCCCCCCTTTCTCGTGAGCCTGGTCAGCGGATCGGACCACTGGATGTTCATTTCGAGCAGCGGCGGCCTGACCGCGGGCCGCCGGGATCCGGACCACGCCCTGTTCCCCTATGTGACGGACGACAAGATCCACGATTCCGCGGAAATCACCGGTTCGAAAACCATCGTCCGTGTGACATCCGAATCCCGGACCCGGGTGTGGGAGCCCTTTTCCGTGCGGACCGCAGCCGTGTTCCGGACGCAACGGAACCTGTACAAGAACGCGGCCGGCAACAAGCTGATGTTCGAGGAAATCAACCGCGATCTCGGGCTCGTGTTCCGCACCGCCTGGATGACGGGCGAACGGTTCGGCTTCATCAAGCGCTCGATCCTGGTCAATACCGGCCGGCGCGAAGCCCGCGTGGAAATCCTGGACGGCATGCGGAACCTGCTGCCGGACGGCATCCAGCGCCGGTTTCAGCTCGAATACAGCACGCTTGCCGACGGATACAAAAAGAACGAACTGCTGGACGACACCGGGCTCGGGCTTTTCACCCTGAGCTCGGTTCCCACGGACAGGGCCGAACCGAGCGAAGCCCTTCGCGCGACCGCGGTCTGGTGCGCGGGCCTGGTCCGGCCGAAACGCCTCCTCTCATCCCTGCAACTGGATGCCTTCAGGAACGGCCGTCCTCCGCGGACGGAAAAGGACATCCGGGGCGTGCGGGGCGCATACTTCGCGGTGACCGGCTTTCCGCTCAAGCCGTCCATGGGACGGGAATGGTTTTTCGCTGCCGATGTCGGCCTGGATTCGGCCGCGGTGGCGGACCTCTCCCGGACGCTCATGCGTCCCGCGGGTCTGGCCGGGGCCATACTGGAGGATGTCGCCGCCGGCACGGCCGGCCTCGAGGCCGTGGTCGCGGCCGCGGACGGCCGGCAGGCTACGGCCGACCGGCTCAGCGCGTCCAGGCACTTCTCGAACGTGCTGTTCAATGTCATGCGCGGCGGCATCCCGGACAACGGATGCGTGATTACCGCGTCCGACTTTTGCGCATTCGTTGAGAAAGCGAACCGGCCCCTTGCCGTGGAGCACGCGGCCTGGCTCGGTTCCCTTCCGGAAACGATTCCGCACGGGGAGCTCCTCTCCCGGGCCGCGTCCGCCGGGGACGCCGATCTCGAGCGCCTGGCCTTCGAGTATCTTCCGCTCACCTTCAGCCGCAGGCACGGCGATCCCAGCAGGCCGTGGAACCTGTTTTCCATCGGCATCAAGGACCGGTTCGGCCGCAAGGTGCTGAATTACCAGGGCAACTGGCGCGACCTGTTCCAGAACTGGGAAGCGCTGGCCCGGAGTTTCCCCGGTTACGTCGAGAGCATGATCGCCAAATTCGTCGACGCCTCGACGGCCGATGGATACAACCCCTACCGCGTCACCCGCGACGGATTCGACTGGGAGGTTCTCGACCCGGCCGACCCCTGGTCCTACATCGGGTACTGGGGCGACCACCAGATCGTCTACCTGCTCCGGCTCCTGGAATGGTCGGACCGGTATCATCCGGGTGCGCTGTCCGGCCTGCTCCGCCGCGAGTTCTTCACCTACGCGGACGTGCCCTACCGGATCCGGCCCTACGCGGACCTGATCCGCGATCCGGCCGACACCATCCGGTTCGACGCGGAATGGGACAGGATGGTCCGGGAGCGGGTCCGGGCGGTCGGAGAGGACGGGAAGTTCCTGACGCGGCCTGACGGAACCCGGATCCGGGCCGGACTGGCCGAAAAAATGCTGGTTCCGCTTCTCGCCAAGCTGGCGAATTTCATACCCGAAGCCGGCGTCTGGATGAACACCCAGCGGCCCGAATGGAATGACGCCAACAACGCCCTGGTCGGATCGGGCGTGTCGGTGGTCACGCTGTGCCACATGCGCCGGTACCTGTCCTTTTTCCGGGACCTGCTCGACCGTTCCGGTTCGGAACCGGTTCCGCTCGCGGCCGAGGTCTCGGACTGGCTCGACGCGACGCGGTCCGCGTTCGAATCGCTCCTATCCGGGCCGGAGGGACCGATCCCAGACGGACGGAGGCGGAAGGCGCTGGACCGATTCGGAGAAGCGGCGGGCGCATTCCGTTCGAGGCTGTACGCGGATGGCCTGTCCGGGGAAAAACGGCAGGCAAGCCCCGCGGACCTGTCCTCTTTCTGCGGCCTCGCGCTGGCCGCTGCGGACAGAACCCTCAGGGCCAACCGGAGGCCGGACGGCCTTTACCACGCCTACAACCTGATGACCGTGACGCCGGACGGCGGGATCTCGATCCGGCGGCTGTACGAGATGCTGGAGGGCCAGGTCGCGGTTCTGAGCTCCGGACTGCTCAACGCGGGGGAATGCGCGGACGTGCTGGACGCGCTCCGGTCGAGCCGCCTCTACCGCGGGGACCAGAACAGCTACCTCCTGTATCCGGACCGCAGGCTCCCGCGTTTCACGGAAAAGAACGTCATCCCGGCGGAAGCGGTCCGGGAATCGCCGTTCCTCAGGAAATGCGCCTCGGAGAACGACCGCCGCATCGTGACGGCCGACTCAGGGGGCGTTCTGCACTTCAACGCCGATTTCCGGAACGCCGGACTCCTGCGGGACGCTCTCGAGAACCTCGAAGGACCGGGATGGCGCGAAGCGGCCGTGAATGAAACGCCCTTCCTGCTGGATCTGTATGAACGGATGTTCGACCACAAGTCCTTCACCGGCCGTTCCGGGACGTTCTACAAATACGAGGGACTCGGCTGCATTTACTGGCACATGGTGTCCAAGCTCTGCCTGGCCGGACAGGAAGCGGCTCTCGAAGCCATTCGTTCCGGCGCCGATCCGGCCGTCATCCGGCGGCTGAAGAAGCGCTTCCGTGAAATACGCGAAGGCATCGGCGTGCACAAGCCGCCCGACCGGTACGGCGCTTTCCCGACGGATCCCTATTCCCACACGCCGGGATTCGCTGGCGTTCAGCAGCCCGGCATGACAGGCCAGGTGAAGGAGGACATCCTCATCCGCCTCGCTGAACTGGGGATACGGGTCGCGGGCGGGCGTCTCGCTTTCGGAGGGGAACTGCTGGACCTCGCCGAATTCCTGAAAGCGCCGGAAGTCTTCGAATGCTTCGGAGCGGACGGGGGCGCCGAAGAGATCGAGTTGGATGCCGGAACCCTGGCTTTCACGTTCTGCCAGGTGCCGGTGATTCTGCACCGGTCGGCTGCGGAAAAAATCCGGATCAGGACGAAGGACGATCGGGAAATCGAAATCTCCGGCCTGGTTCTGGACCGGGAATGGAGCGAGGCTGTTTTCGGAAGGACAGGCGGGATCAGGAGATTGGACGTGTATTTGAAGGCTGGGACCTGATCTGACCCGAGTCGGCCGGATTGATTCTGCCGGATAAAGGGAAGAAGGACGGGAGCGAATTCCCATCCTTATTTAAATGCTTGTTATAATTAATCTTGGGGTTGAATCCACGGCAATTGCGGATAAGTCCATAAAAAAGAAAACGGTAGGGAGACATACAGAATCGCCCTACCGTAAAGGCTGACGGATCGGAGCGTAATTAAGCGAAATGAAAGCCGAATGTCAAGTCAAAAGGGCCTGTAAAAATAAAATTATTTTGTTGACATATCATATAACCGATATATAATCTCTACAAAAAAATCCTCCTCCTTGATCCTATGACATTTTTGTAGGTAAAATCTTCCACATTATCGATTATTGATTGATCGGCTCGTTCCGCCTCCCCTCTCCGACCGTCTGTTCCCCGGTTCCGGATCCGCTTTCCGCGCCGCTTCAACCGCATCCCTGGCCCGAACAGCGCCGTGTCATTGCGTCGCGGTCACCGTGCAGGTCGATGGAACGGGCATGTCGAGCAGAATACGGGACGGGTCCGGCTCATGAACCGGAATCCTGCGGCCGTCTCCTTCGATTTCCGCGATGATCCCGCGGCCGATCCACTCCGCAGGCCGGTTCAAGGAAACACAGAGCGGAACCGGAAGGCCGAGATCCGGTATTTTCCCTTCCAGGCGCACCTCGATGCGGTCTCCGTGCTTCACCGCCGCGGACACGACCGCATTTTGTCTCATGAGGAGATAGCTGGCCGCCTGGCCCTGGGTCGCGACCCAGAGTTCCGCTTTGCGGTCACGGACGAAGGACAGGTGCCGCCTGAACAACCCGAGGGGTATGGTCGTCGGCCCGCTCCGGTTCCGGTCCGATATGGAATGGAAATAGACGATGATCCAGCCGCGGGATGCGACCGCCTCCGTCACGGAAGCGTTCAACCGGTCGATGTCATAGGGGGGATAAACGCCGATGGCTTTCAGCGCCTGCAAATCGGTTTGTTCCGCGTCTCCCGTTTCGATGCCCTCAGTCCCGGATCGGGCCGAGAGATGGTAACGTGAGACAACGGCCCTGCTGGTTTCATCGAGAAGCCCGAAGGGATAGCAAAAACTCGGGACCTTGCGGACGGCCGGGAGATGATTTCGGATATCCTCGATTGCGCGTTCAATCTCGCGGCTCAGGTTGTTTTCCGCCAGGTCACTGCACCGCGGGTGCGACCAGGTATGGGACGCGATCTCGTGTCCCTCTTCGGCCATCCGCCTGAGGCTGTTCCACCGTGTCACGGATCGGGTGTTGACGTAAAAGGTGCCCTTGATTCCGGCCCGGTTCAGCTCGGGCCGTGCCACGTCGAAATGGCTGTCGCGGAAGTCGTCGAATCCGACGGTATAGGCCGCGGCTTTGTCCATCGGCCACCGGCAGACGGTCACGGCAGGAGGGCCGCCGCTCAGTGGAACAGACCGGATTTGGGACGGACCGGACGGGGATTCGTCCGGACCGCAGCGGGTCAGCTGAAGAAGCAGTGCCGCGGCTGTGGAAAACCGTGTCCATGGGCGGAACGCGGCCGGCCGCCTCCTCATTTCATTCCTCCCCGATCCGCCGTGTGTTCCGCGACCGGCGGACTCAGCGGCGGAGGGTTTCCTTGAAGCGACGGGTCAGCTCCGGAACGATTTCGAACAGGTCGCCGACCAGTCCGTAGGTCGCCACGTTGAAGATTGGCGCGTCCGGATTCTTGTTGATGGCGACGATGATGTCCGAGGACGACATGCCGACCAGATGCTGGATCGCGCCTGAAATGCCGCAGGCGAAGTAGATTTTGGGCTTGACCGTCTTGCCCGTCTGTCCGACCTGATGCGAATAGGGCACCCATCCGGCGTCCACGGCCGCGCGCGACGCGCCCACCGCGCCGCCCAGCGCCTTGGCCAGTTCGCCGAGCATGGCGAAGTGCTCCGGCCCCTTCAGCCCCCGCCCCCCCGCCACGATGACGTCCGCCTCGACGATGTTCACCGTTTCCTCGAGTTCCTTGACCGTTTCCAGCACGGTCGTGCGGGCCGCAAGGTCCGCGTCCGCGACGGGCACCCGGACCAGCGTGCCGGCCGGCCGGTCCGGATCCTCGGGCGCCTCCTCCATGACCTTGTGCCGCACCGTGGCCATCTGGGGCCGATGATGCTCGCATTTGATGGTGGCCATGATATTGCCGCCGAAAGCGGGCCGCGTCTGCAGGAGGAGCCCGGTGGATGGGTCGATTTCAAGGCCCGTGCAGTCGGCCGTGAGCCCGGTCGGCACCTGGACGGCTGTCCGCGGGATCAGCGATCGGCCGATCGAAGTGGCGCCGGTGAGCACGATTTCCGGCTTGTATTCCCGGATCATCCGCGTCAGGAGGCGGGCGTACGGTTCATCCCGGTAGTCGCGGAGCCCGGGGTGGTCCGCCAGGTAGACCTTGTCCGCGCCGCGCCGGAACAGAAGCCCGGCCTGCTCCTCCACGCCGGAACCGATCAGCACGGCCGCGAGCTCGCATCCTCGGGCGGCCGCCAGCCCGCGGCCCGCGCCCAGGAGCTCGAACACCACGGACTGTATCTCGCCGCCGCGCTGTTCCGCGAACACCCAGACGCCGTTGCTGTCACCGGCAGCCCCGGCAGGCCGTCCGCCGCGGTCCAGGACAATGGCCTCGACCGGGCAGGGCTCCACGCACGCGCCGCACAGGGTGCATTTGGAAAGATCGATCACGGCCAGCTTGCCCCGCATTTCAATGGCGCCGAAGGGACAGACTTTGACGCATTTTTTACAGCCGATGCACTTGTCCTCGATCACCTGAATGGGTGCCACGGATGCTTCTCCTAGAATGAATAGTTTTCAGTCTTCAGGGATGGAATCATACCGGAAGACGCCCCGGCGTCTTCCTTCTCAGTGCCATGCGGTTCCGGCCTTCGCGCCTCAGGGCCCGAACAGCTGGTCCTCGGCCGCGGCCTTCACGAAAGCCTCGACGACCTGGGCGGTTTCGCCCTCGAATTTCCGGCCGCCGGTCCGGGCCGGGGGCGTGAATATTTTGTGGACATAGGTCGGCGAGCCCTTGAGCCCGATGCGTTCGGGGTCCGAGCCCGTTTCCTGAACGGTCCAGGTGGGGATGACGGCTTTCTTCGAGGTCATGACGCCCCGAAGGGAGGGCAGGCGGGGTTCGTTGATGCCCTTGACCACGGAGATCAGGCAGGGCAGGGACGATTCCACCACGTCGAACCCGTCTTCGGTCATCCGCTCCGCGACGATTTTTTCTGCGGAAAGCTCGCGTATCGCGCGCACGAAAATGATCTGGGGAATGTCGAGCAGGGCCGCGATGCCCGGCCCCACCTGGGCAGTGTCCCCGTCCACGGCCTGCTTGCCGCACAGGATCAGGTCAAAGGCGCCGACTTTGCGGATGGCCTGGGCCAGGGTGTTCGATGTCGCGAGCGTGTCGGCCCCGGCGAAAGCGCGGTCGGACAGCAGAATGCCCTCGTCCGCGCCCACCGCGATCGCGTCGCGGAGCACTTGGACGGCCTGGGGCGGCCCCATGGTGAGCGCCGTCACCTTGCCGCCGCGCTTTTCCTTGATTCGGACCGCCTCTTCGACCGCATACGCGTCGAATGGATTGAGAACGGCCGCGACGCCCTGGCGCACCAGGGTGTTGGTCGCCGGGTCGATTTTCACGTCCGTGGTGTCCGGGACCTGCTTGACGCAGACGATGAGATTCATGGAGACCTCAGTTCATAGTTCATAGTTCATGGTTCATGGTTCATGGTTCATGGTTCATGGTCGAAAGAGAAAAGATGGTACCGTTTTCATCTGCTTTCAACTATGAACTATGAACCATGAACATCCGATCGATCGGCCATCATCAATCGAATAGGGATTACTTTTTCATGTACCGGACGCTGAATGCGGGGATCAGCGGCTCTTTCGGCGCCGAAGCCTCGGCTGGCCCGCTGCCCACCTGTATGTCCGCCGCGGACGTCTCGTACCGCATGCTCGGCCACCACGACACTTCGATCCGCACCGTGTAACGCCCGGACGGGACACGTTTCCCGCGGCGGTCCAGCAGATCCCAGGAATACGAATGCTTCCCCCAATCGATGCTCGCGCCGGTGACGCCGTCTGTGTCCTCGAATTTCGTGCGTTCCGCGAACTCCGGAAGATCGACCTGTTTCTCCTTCGCGAAACCGGAAAAACCGGAGACATACAGCGTCCGGACGTGCCGGCCCGAGGCGTCCTCCACCCAGACCGCGGTCTGGGGCTCGAGTTCGTCCTGAAAACCGAGATGGAAGGAAACCGCGACCCGTTCGCCCGAGGCCGCGGGCTTTGGATTCTCACGCAATCCGAATTCCCGGTATACGGAAGCGACCTGGGGCGCATCCGGACTGTTTTTCGCGAGCCCGGCCCAGACGCCCCTCCCCTTCTTCCGGTATCCGAAACCCAGCTGATACGCGGCTTCGGCCTGCAGGGAATCGGGCAGGTTCGGGTTCTTCGTCAGTTTTTCGAGAATGGCCAGCCCCTCGTCGATCCTGCCGACAAAAAACGGCATACCGACGCACACACTCGCGTACGCAAGCTGTATGGCCGGATCATCCGGGACGCGCCGGGCTGCGGTTTCCAGCACGCGGGCAACCTCGAAAGCCAGGTTGGTCCGCCAGTTCTGGTCCGCGTAAATCCGCTGATCATACCCGAAATCCGCCTCCGCTCCGAGCGCTCGGGCGAGCAGGAGTATGGATTCCACATCCGTCGTGTCCAGGCGCACGGCCCGGCGCAGCAGATCTGCGGCTTCGGCCCATCGACCCGCCGCAACCGCCGCCCTCCCTTTGGCCTTCAGGGACGCGGCGTTTTCCGCTTCCGCCGGAACAGGCTTCGCGGCCGGAACGGCAGGCGCCGCTTTCAGGCCGGCCAGTCCTTTTTTCGCGGCCGCCGCGTTCTCGCCATCGGGTTCGAGTGACAGGGTCTTTTCCCAGGCGGCCCGCGCCTCTTCCGACCGTCCGGCTGCCAGGTAGGCCTGTCCGAGAAAACGGTGCAGCACGGCCGTCTGGGCCGGGGGATGGGATCCGGGATTCCGTTCGGCCAGCGATTTCGCGGTTTCCAGGTGAAGGAGACCGGCCTCCTGCTTTCCGAACAAAGGAGGTACGCTGACCGCGAACGCGCCGTAATAGAGATGTGCGTCGAAGTGGCCCGGATCCAGCTTCGTCGCGCGGTCCAGTTCCGCGAATGCCTCGATGACGTTCGCCATGGCGCCGGAAAAATCCCCGGCTTCCGCTTGTTTTCCCGAGAACTCCCCCAGGGATTCGGCCAGCCGGTAATGGGCGTCCGCGTTTTCCGGCAGGGCATCCGCTGCCTGCCGGAGGACGAACACCGCCTCCTTGAACTTGCCCTGGGCTTTCAATCCCGCCGATTCTGTCAAGGCATTCTCAAGCACGGCCTGGCCGCCGATCGCGGTTCCCGCCAGAAAAAGCGCGGCCGCGCCACAGATCCGAATCAATGCTTTTTTCATGATTCCTCCCTTCAGGGACCCGGCGCCGCTCCGGCGGCGGGCCCGGTGATGCGGAAAAACAGGCGCAGTCCGGCGTAGGTCAGTATCAGCCCCGCGATAAAGCAGACGGGCGACACATGGTCACGATACACGTACCATTGGAGTTTGGACTCGTCGAGGTTGATGAAGAGCATGGAGACCGCGTTGTTCAGGCCGTGAATGACCACGCCGGGCCATATACTCCGGCCGCGCCAGGCCAGAATGCCCAGCACGACACCGAGCGCGAAAATCTGGAAGGTCCACCAGGGGTTGAAATGCAGAAAGGCGAACACGGCCGCGGTCACGCCGATGGCCTTGCCCGGCGGGCCGCTGCGCTCCAGCGACGTCTGCAGGAAACCGCGGAACAGCATTTCCTCGACCACGCCGGCGACGATCACGGTCATCAGGACGACGAGCGCGGCCTCGCCAAGACTGTCGACCGTCATGAACTCCTTCAGCGCGCGGAGGATGTGCTCGGGCATCGGGACCACGGACTGCACCATGCGGTCGAGCTCGTCCCCGAGTATGCCCACGCCCAGGCCGAGCGGCACGGAAGCGGCGAGCAGGCCGGGTTTCGCGGGAGAGAGCCGGAACGCCGAACGGAGCGGGTAGCGCCCCAGGACGATGAACAGAAGGGCCGGCGCGATCAGGCTGAGTTCCATGAGGAGAATCATCGGCTTGCTCTCCGATCCGCCGAACGCCAGCGTGAACCCGACGTAGAGCACGAAAGTCGCCGTGACCACGGCGAAAACGTCCCGGCTCCGCGGAAACCGTTCCGGTCCGGGGATCATGCGCCGGCCTCCTTCGCCTTCAGCGTCGCGGTCAACTCCACCCACGGCACCGCGGACTGGCCGCCGTCCGACATGGATTTCAGCTGCACGACGCGGCCCGCGATTTCCGATTCGCCGATCACAGCCACCCGGGCCGCGCCGCGGTTGTTCGCCTCGCGCATCTGGGCCTTGAGGCTCCGTTCGCCGAATCCCATGACCGCCTCGATTCCGGCGGCGCGGCACTCGGCGAGCAGGGTCACGGCCTGCCGCGCCGCGTCCGCGCCCAGGTGGGCGAAGTAAACGGCCGGCTTCGGCCTCGACGGCGCCGTTTCGGCGGCGGCCTGCTGTTTCAGCGTGAGAACGATCCGCTCGATGCCCGAGGCGAACCCGACGCCGGGCGTCGCCGGCCCGCCCACGGCCTCGGCCAGTCCGTCGTAACGGCCGCCGCCGCACACCGCGTTCTGCGATCCGATGCCCTCGGCCCAAACCTCGAAGACCGTCTTGGTGTAGTAATCCAGACCCCGGACCAGCCTGTGGTTGAGCGTGACCGGCCGCTTGCGGTCGTCCAGAAAGGCGCGGAGCGCCCTGAAATGGGCTTCGCATTCGCCGCACAGGGAATCGGATATGGCCGGGGCGGCCGCGATCCCGGCCTGACAGCCGGGATTCTTGCAGTCCAGAAGACGGAGCGGATTCCGGACGAGCCGCTGGCGGCAATCTGTGCAGAGACCGTCTTCACGGGATCGGTAGTACGCGGAAAGCTTTTCCAGATAGGCCGGCCTGCATTTCGGGCATCCGATGCTGTTGATCTGAAACGAAAGGTTCCGGAACCCCAGTTCCTCGTACAGGTGAAAGGCCACGGACATGATCTCGAAATCGAGGGCCGGGTCGGACTCCCCGATGGCCTCGACGTTGAACTGGGTGTGCTGGCGGAACCGGCCGGCCTGGGGCCTTTCGTAGCGGAAAACCGGGCCGATCGACCAGACCTTGACGGGCTTCGGCCAGCTGGCGAGGCCGTTCTCGAGATAGGCCCGCATGACGCCCGCAGTGAATTCGGGCCGGAGCGTGATGGACGAGCCGCCCTTGTCCTCGAACGTGTACATTTCCTTTTCCACGATGTCCGTGCCCGCGCCCACGCCCCGCTTGTACAGGCCGGTGTCCTCGAAAACCGGTAGGTCGATCCGTTCGTACCCGTACAGCCGGGCGATGCGGCGGGCGGCCGTCTCGACCCTTTCCCAGTACGGCTGTTCGTCCGGAAGAACGTCCTTGGTGCCCTTGGGAGACTGAAAACTCATGGCGCTTCCTTTATGCTCAGGCCGGAAATCGGAAACCGCATCCGCAAATCAGCCCGATGTTCTGAGTCCTATCAACCGGATTTTATGATTTCAGGGAATCGAAAGAACTTTAATTTAAGTAATGAACCGCCAAAAGCCAACTCTTTTTTCTCTTTTACGGTTGATATTGAAAATTGTTTTCCTTAAATTTACACCGATTTCCGCGCCGACTGATCCGCTTCCGGACCGGTTGACTGGCCATAGAGGCCGGATGTTCCGCTTCCGGCTCTCCTCACCTTCCAAGCAGGAGATTCCATGTCTGAACCCGTAACCCTGGTGCCTTTCGATTTGCTCGAACGGTTCATGACCGATGCTTTCCGCAGGCTCGGAATGTCCGACGCGGATGCCGCGGTCTCGGCCGACGTGCTCATCACGGCGGACAAGCAGGGCATTGACACGCACGGCGTCAGCCGATTCAAATCCATCTATGTGGACCGCATCGCCGCGGGACAGGTGAATCCGCGGGCTGTACCGGAATTCGTCCGCCGCGGTCCGTCGACCGCGGTCATCGACGGCCGCAACGGGATGGGCCAGGTGATTTCAAAAACGGCCATGTCCGCGGCCATGGAAATGGCCCGCGACACGGGCATGGGCATGGCTGTGGTGAAAAACTCGAATCATTACGGCATCGCGGGTTACTATGTTTCCATGGCCGCTTCCGGGGGGCTCATCGGCATCACCGGCACCAACGCCAGGCCCTCCGTTGCGCCGACATTCGGATCCGAACCCATTCTGGGCACGAATCCGCTCGCCTTTGGGATCCCGACGGACGAGGACTTCCCCTTTATTCTGGACTGCGCGACTTCCGCATCGCAAAGGGGCAAAATCGAGGTGGCCGCGAGAACCGGCCGGCCGGTTCCGGACGGCTGGGCCATGGACAGCCGGGGAAATGACGTTCACGACGCGGCGGCTCTGCTGAAGGGCCTGAGCGCGGGGACCGCCTCTCTCCTGCCGCTGGGCGGACAGGGCGAAACCACGGGCGGACACAAAGGGTACGGGTACGCAACGGTTGTGGAAATTCTCTCCTCGGCGCTGGCGGGAGGCGCGTTTCTGGCCGGGCTCGCGGGTTCGGCGGAGAACGGAAAGCCGTCGCCCCTGGGGCTCGGCCATTTCTTCATCGCCGTCGACGTCGCGGCATTCAGGGATCCGGCGTCGTTCCGCAGGCACGCGGGAAACATCCTGCGGGAATTGCGCGCCTCCGCCAGAGCCCAGGGCCGGGACCGCATCTTTACGGCCGGAGAAAAGGAATACATCGCCTGGCTGGAGAGAAAAGAAAAGGGCGTGTCCATGGACACGCCCCTGTGCGGGGAATTCCTGAAAGTGCGGGATGAACTGAGGATGACGGAGTACCGTTTCCCCTTCGAGCCGTGATCCGTTCAGGTGCTGTGTCCGGCCTCGCCGCAGGTGACGGTTCCATCCGCCGGGTCATAGCCGTACTGACCGACGACCGGGCACTCCGGTTCAGCGTCAAAGTAACGCGGCACCAGGTCCCCGACCTGCGAGGGAGGCTGACCGGGATTCGGGTTCGCGTCGTCGATGATGTACATGGTGCAGGCGCTCCGGATCGCGCACTGATTTCGCCTGCAGGCCGCCGCTTCCGCGCTCTCGTCCAGTCCAATGAACCTGGGCACGGCGATACCCGCCATCACGCCGATCATGGCAATGACAACGGCCAATTCGAGCAGGGTGAAGCCCCGCTCGGATTCCGAGCGTTTCATGGTGAATTCCTTTCCTTTTCCCCGGTACTGCGGAACGGGTAGCCAGCCCGATCCGGTATGATAGTGATAAAAATAACACCCATCGAATAAAAAGTCAATGCGCTGCAGCGTCATTTTACATGCATGACGAAATCGTCATAATTCGCGGCCGTCTCCGTCCATCAGGCTGGGTCTCCGCAAATTCAATATTCATTTGACCTTTCATCGCGCTTTCTATATATTGTCCTGACAACCCCGGCGCTGTCGGCCCCCTTGAACCCCGGCAGACCGGACCCGATACAATCACAGGAGAGGATTCATTGAACGAAACGACCCAGACAACAGGCATGGAACCGGCAGAATCCCTGCCCGAATTGACGGTTGAAACCCTTCCCGGACGCCTCCGGGAAGCGGTAAGCCGGGCGGGATGGACCGCGCTCATGCCCGTGCAGGCGCGCGGCATCCCCTACCTTCTGGCCAAAAAAGACATGATGATACAGGCGCGCACCGGAAGCGGCAAGACCGGCGCTTTTCTGCTGCCCATGCTCGAGCGGCTCGACGCGTCGAAGGACCGCTGCCAGGCGCTGATCCTCGTTCCCACGCGCGAGCTCGCTGTTCAGGTGTTCCGGGAAACCGAAACGCTGTGCGTGCCCGCGGGACTCCGCTCCGTGGCCGTGTACGGCGGGGTCGGTTACGGCAGTCAGACGGACGCCCTGAAGAAAGGCGCGCACATCGTGGTCGGAACCCCCGGCCGGGTGCTCGACCACCTGCTCCGGCGGACTTTCTCCCTGGACCGCCTGGAAATCCTGATCTTCGACGAAGCCGACCGCATGCTGTCCATGGGTTTCTACCCGGACATGCGGAAGGTGCAGAGCTACCTGCCGAAACGGCCCGTGCACACCTGCATGTTCTCGGCCACCTTCCCTTCGGATGTGATGCACACCGCGGCCGACTTCATGCACCAGCCCGAGTTCCTCAGCCTGAGCCGCGACCACGTCCACGTGACGGACACCGAGCACGTCATATACACGGTTCCGCCGATGGACAAGGAGCGCAGTCTGGTCCGGTTCATCGAGATCGAGAACCCCGCGTCCGCCATCGTCTTCTGCAACACCAAGACCCGCGTCCATTTCGTGGCCGTGGTGCTCCAGCGGTACGGCTACGACGCGGACGAACTGAGCGCCGACCTCTCGCAGAACGACCGGGAGCGCGTTCTGGACCGCGTGCGTGGCGGGACGCTCCGCTTCCTGGTGGCCACGGACGTGGCCGCACGGGGCCTCGACATCCCGGATCTCTCGCATGTCATTCATTACGAGCCGCCGGAGGATCCGGAGGGATACATCCACCGTTCGGGAAGAACCGGACGGGCCGGCGCGACCGGCACGGCCGTTTCCTTCGTCACGACCCTCGAGCGCTTCGACCTCGACCGGATCGCGAAACGGTACGGCATCGACATGACCGAGCGCCCGCTTCCGACGGACGCGGACGTGGAGAACATCGTGGCCGAGCGGCTGACGGCTCTGCTCGAGGCGCGGCTTCGCGAGCGGGACAAACTGCAGGCGGAACGCAGCCTGCGTTTCGTCCCGCTCGCGCGCAGTCTGGCCGAGAACGAGGAGGAATCGGCCGTGGTCGCCATGCTGCTCGACGATTATTACCAGCAACTGCTCCACGCGCCCGTTCCTCGACCGTCGGATAAGCCGGTCGAGGAAAAGTCGTACCAGACGGATGAAAGACCGGCCGGCCGGAGACCCCGCAGGGACGGCCGCGACGGCAGGCGCGACGGCCGCAGCAGACGGCGCTGAGACCGGACACGTTCGGTTCAAATTTCAGAGAAATGTAGGTCCGAAATGCCTCGCCCCGCTTTGCGGGGCGAGGCTTTCGGACGGCGCACCGGCAGGAATCCCCCCGCCTCTCCGGATGGAGGATCTTTCGATGTCCCTTCCCCTGTTCAAAACGCTCGTGTCCATCCCCTGGCCGACACTGCTCAAGCGCGCGCCCCTGCTGGTCCAGATGGCGGAGGCCCTTCTCCTGGGCACCACGCACAGCCGGAAAGACGGGGCGGCCGCAGACGAATCCGCCTCGCTCCGGGAACGGATTTCGGCGCTCGAGGCGCATGACCGAAGGGACGCTGAACTGGTCAAACAGCTCGCGGAACAGGTGGAGGCCCTCACGTTGACGGTCCGCATCATGGCGGCGCGTCAGAAGGCCATATTCTGGATGGCCGGCCTGGGATTCGGCCTGCTCTTCGCGGCACTGGTCGCGGGCCTTCTGCTCAGACCCTGACGCTTTCGATCATGAGAGGATTCGCAGATTAATGGACGGCGTGCTGAAAACAGCGGACGAACTGGAGGAACTGGCCGGTCATTGGCGGCCGGTTCTTCTCGGCTGGCCCGACAGCGGCGTATCCGCGAAGGAAAGCGAGGAGCGGTGGTCGATCCAGGAAATCATCGGCCACCTCGTGGATTCCGCAGGAAACAACATCCAGCGCTTCGTGCGCCTGCAATGCGCGAAGGAACTGGCCTTCCCGGATTACACTTCGGACAATGAAGCATGGGTTGCGATCCAGGGATACCGGGACGAGGACTGGACCCGCCTCGTGGACCTGTGGGCCGGATTGAACCTGCACATCGTCCATCTGCTCCGGCGGGTGAGGCCGGACACGCTCAATCACGTATGGAACGAGGGCCCGGAATCGCCCGTGACGCTCCGGGAGCTGATCTCCGCGTACGTGTCGCATCAGAAAATGCATCTGGAGCAGGCCGCGGAGAGGATGGCGGGGAGATAAGAGAAGTTCCGAGTTCCGAGTTCCGAGTTCCGAGTTCCGAGTTCCAGAATTCGAGTTTTAGTTGTTGGGCCGATACACATAGTCCATTTTCACCAAGGGAATCGCATACTGGGCTCCTCATGGAATAGCTCCGACGATTCCCCCGAATTTTCCAACTCAGCATGACCATCCGACGATCAACTATGCGTCGCCATCGCATGTGCGGGATCATCGTGGTTCTCCGTCTTCGTATGCAAATAAAAACGCTCCGGAAGGTTTCTATCCTCCTGGAGCGTTTTACATTGAATCCTGTTTAACGACGGACTAACTCTCTCCACCCGGAACTCGGAACCCGGAACCCGGAACCCTGAACCGCTCTATTCCCTCGTCTCATTGATGAGGTATTTGGCGGCCACGGCCTGCAGGGTGCAGTGCGCCTCTTTGCCCTCCGTAATCTCGTGCAGGGCTTCCAGGTCCGTGGTCCAGACCGCGTCACCGGGAGCGAGCAGGCAGACGGATCCCGGTTCGTGCTTCCGGTAGAGCCGTCCGTCCCTGAAATAGAAATGTTCCTCGCACTGCACGGACTTGTATTCACGCATGGACGGCGGGATGTCGTTCGGCTTGAACCAGAGCTTGATCTCCCGCTCGGCCTCGGGCGCCGTGGCCGATGCGTGGATCAGGTTGTCCATGCGCTCACCGATGGTCTGGCCGTCCGGGGACTTGAGGACGACCAGGGTGCCCAGCGCCCGGACGCAACCGGGCTTCTTCTCGCGCGCCACGTGCGGATTGGTAGGACCCGCGAGATCGCGTATTTTCTGTATGGCGCCCGGCCCCTGGTACACGAAGGCGACGACTCGCCGGAGGGTCGGCGCATCCGGGTAATGAACGCACCCTGTGATGTATTCGAGGAGCGCGGGGAAGAACAGCTTGCCGCGGTGCTCGGCGTAATGCTCCTCCGCGAGCATTTTACTGACCTGCACGATTTTCGCGCCGGCGAAACGCAGGCCGGTGTGGAATTCGGATAACTGCGAAAGCACGTATCCCGTCAAAGAATTCTTCAACGCGTCCGGCTTGATGAGTACGAGTGTCTGCTCCAGGTCTTTCTCCTGCATTCCAATATCCTTTCTCGGTTCCTGATGATGACAAAATCAACGGCCACAATGTACGAAGGAATCGAGGCCGACTCAAGGGGATTTTTGATGCCCGGTAAAAGTGCCAGACACCTTGGAGTTGCCTGGTACTCCGACGCACTTTCAAGGTGCGTCGCACGTGATCATGACCGGTTCAGAGGGCCGTCGATCTCCATTTTAATTCTCTCAATGCCCTCCCGCACCGCGTCTCCGGTCAGAACCTCGCCGTGACCGGGAACCAGCACCTCCGCATGGAGCGCGGACAGAAGGTCCAGCGATTCCAGCCAGGCATGCCGGTCCATGCCGGGGTCGTCCAGGTTCGGGGCATAGCCCGCGGTCACGCAGTCGCCGGTGAACAGGACGCCGTCCTCCGGGCAGAACACGGACAGATTCGAGCCCGTGTGCCCGGGTGTGGGAATGAGCCGCGCCGCGCACGCGCCGAGATCCAGAACCGTTTCCGATTCGACGGGCCGGTTCGGATTCTCGACTGTCGTCCCCTTGAAGAACACGGCCGCCTCACCCCTTTCCCTGCGGAAGGGCTGGGGGATACAGCGGTTCAATTCCTCGATTTCCGCGGTGAGGTCCTCCGCGGTCCGGCGTATCGAAGGATGGCCGTAAATCTCGATCCCGTTCGCGCGAAAAACACCGTTGCCGAGCATATGATCCGTATGGCGTTCCGTATTGACCGCGAGGAGCGTGTTCGATGGACGCACCGCCCTGGCGTATCCCAGGATGGTCCGGGCCGCGTGGCTGGAGGGCCCTGTGTCCACGACCAGGGTCCGTTCCGCTCCCACGATGAATCCTGCGTTCACCGACCAGGGAGGAATGAAGCCCAAACCGGTCACGGCGTGGGTGTGGGGTGCAATCCGCATCGAGGGGCAGTTCCTACATCGTAGTCCGGCAACCGTACACGGCACGGCTTCCGCGGAATGGACCCGCGGTCACCAGTTCCAGGCCGCCTGCAGGATCCACTCGTCCCAGGAGGCGTCGGAACCCTCCGCAAGACCGCGGTTCCGGACTCCGACCCTGCCGGCCTCGATCCTGAACACCATATCGCGCACCGGCTCCAACTCCATGTGTACGGATGCCGCGGCTTTGCGCTCCACCGTCCCCTTCAGAAACCGTTTCACTTCCCCGTCCTCTTCAGTGTGCGAGGTGCGCCGGTCGCCCTGCCCGTGCCGCTCGATCCGGCCGGACACGCCTCCCCGCAGGCGGAGGCCGAACCAGTGCTCCCATCGGAGACGCAGACGGTCCGAATTCGGCTGGAGATCCGATCCCAGCCCGGAGTCGTAATTCTCGAACACATTGGACGGAAAACGGTGGGTGTAGACGAAGGGATCGATGCGCGTATATTCGAGCCGGATCTGGCTGTCACGGACGACGGCCGGATTCGTCCACAAAGCGCCAGCCGTGAACGCGATCTTGTTCGACCAGGCATCTGAAAACAGGCCCCACGGCGAGGTGAAATCATCCACGAGCATTTCGCCGTACAATTTCAGGTTCCGGATGCGGGTGCAGGCCGCGTCCAGGCCGAAAACCACATTGTCCCGGTCGCCCAGGGAATGCTGGGAAAACACGAAGGGCATGACCGGATTGAGATAAGCGGGTTCGAGCCCGCGGTTCGCGTACACCACGGCGTCGTGAATGCCGAATGCCGCTCCTCGGAAGGGCGAGAATTCGACGCGGTGGCCGGACACCCATTTGCGGTCCAGCTTTCCGCGCACCTGGCCGTGGAACCACGCGAGGAACACCGGGCCCGCGTCGGTTGTAAGCCGGAGCATGTCCATGGCCGGCGCGAGGCCCGAGAACATCAGGCCGCCGTCCGGGCAGGGGCCCCAGGCGGTGTTGTCCCTTCCATATTCGAATCCGATACCCCGGATCCCGAAGGTGAAATAGCTCTCCGATTTGTCCCAGGTCGCTCGGCTCGAATCCGCTTCCGCGTTCCTGGGGTACCCGAGCGAAGCGTCGTAATTCTGAACGTACGTGCCGCTCCCCCATTCTGCGAAGATGCGGTTGTCGGAATAGAACGCGACGCCCCCGATCCGTCCCCTGGCCGCAGCGCCGTAATACGGCTGATAGACCCGCCGCTCGGCCTCTGCCGCACCGTCGGACCGGAGCCATGCGCCGCCGCCGGCCAGGGCGTCGAGGTGGAGCCGGGAATCGGACCATTGCCATGAGGCCAGATGCGGCTCCCGCTTGGAAGCGTCGATCCGGACGCCGGTCCCTGATAGTTCGTCCGCCAGTTCGCCCTTCATCCGTTCCAGGTAGGCCTCTTCCGTGGGAGACAACAGGCCCGGATCCGCGGCCGCGGCCCTGTCGATTTCGATGGCGATCGCAGTGGCCCGGTCGCGGCTGTAGGGCCGGGTTCCGGCGTGAAAACCGGACACCAGGCCCCTGGCCTCCATGCGCTCGATGAATCCGTACGCCCAGTGGCCCAACGGGAGGTTCGCGGTCTGTCCGGAGAGGAGGACGGGAAACAGGATCAGGATCAGTGGTTTCTTCAAGGGATCATTCCGAAAAGAACCTTATTCAAGGAGGAACTGGAGAAGCCGTTCAATTGACAATATAATGAATGAATGGCATTTAAAACAATAAAAAACGAGTCTCATGAATGGGATGATTGTGCCCGCTCGTGACAAAAAGGGGGTGTCCATAAAGTCCATGATACACGCGCCCTGAGCCCCTCGATCAAGTCGAGGGGTCAACTCCGTCGAAGGGCGCTAAGTGACGGATATACAGCTCGCCTCAACGGAGTTAATCCTTCGCCTTGCGAAGGGCTCGGTGAGCGTATTGTCACTAAAATCGACTTTTGGGACTCCCCCTTGAAACAGGGGCAGCGAAGGCATCCGGAATTAACTGCCGTCCGGTACCATGGACCGGACCCTGCCGGTAACCGCGCCGGAGACCGCATCCGCACGAAATAAAACGTCCGACGCACCTGATAGGTGCGTCGGACGTGGTTCCCGAGACTCCGGCAAAGGCCGGTTGATTAACGCTTCGACGCGCCTTCCTTGACGACCGCGCGGCCGATGACGTTGCGCTGGATCTCGCTGGTGCCCTCGTAGATCTGCGTGATCTTGGCGTCGCGCATGTACTTCTCGATAGGGTACTCCTGCATGTACCCGTACCCGCCGAAGATCTGCACCGCCTCGATGGTCACGTCCATGGCCACGTCCGAGGCGAAGAGCTTGGACATGGCCGATTCCTTCGAAAACTCCTTGACCCCTGCGTCGATCATGCGCGCCACGGAATAGATCAGGGCCCGCGCCGCCTCGATGCGGGTGGCCATGTCCGCGAACTTGTACTGCGTGGCCTGGAAGCTGGCGATGGACTGGTTGAACTGGACGCGCTTGCGCGCGTAGCCCACGGCCAGGTCGAGCGCGCCCTGGGCGATGCCCAGCGCCTGGGCCGCCACGCCCGGCCGCGACCGGTCGAGCGTCCGCATGGCCACCGGGAATCCCATGCCCTCCCTGCCGATGAGGTTTTCCTTCGGCACCCGGCAGTCCTCGAAGATGAGCTCGCACGTCGCCGAGGCGCGGATGCCCATCTTGTGCTCCTTCTTGCCGTACGAGAATCCCGGCGTGCCCTCCTCCACGATGAAGGCCGAGGCGCCCCGGCTGCCCTTCGACGGGTCGGTGGTCGCGATGATGGTGTAGATCTTGGCCACGCCGCCGTTGGTGATGAAATGCTTGACCCCGTTCAGGACGTAATGGTCGCCGTCCAGCCGGGCGGTGGTTTTCATGCGGGTGGCGTCCGATCCGGCGTCCGGCTCGGTCAGGCCGAAGGCCGCCAGTTTTTTCCCGGCCGCCAGGTCGGGCAGGTATTTCTTCTTCTGCTCCTCGCTCCCCGAGATCAGGATGGGCATGGTGCCCAGCGCCGTGGCCGCGAACCCGAGCGCGATGCCGCCGCAGGCCCGTGACAGCTCCTCCGTGACCAGCACCAGGCCCATGGCGCCCAGCCCCAGGCCGCCGTACTGCTCGTCGATATAGATCCGGAAGAAATCCATGCCGGCCAGGGCTTCCATGATTTCCCAGGGGAACTCTCCGGACTGGTCGTATTGCGCGGCCACGGGCCGGATCTTCTCTTCGGCCGCCTGGCGCGCCAGGTCCCTCACCATTTTCTGCTCATCGGTCAGAAAATAATCCATTCAAACGCCTCCTGTGTTGTGTTCGGATGCCCGTCTTCCCTCGGGCGCGAGCGCGCGGGAGGGGTCTTTCGCGGCGGAAGCTGCGGGCCTACATCAGACCCATGCGCTCCAGCGCGTTTTTCGCGGCGGCCTGTTCCGCCTTCTTCTTGCTGTTCCCGTTTCCGGACCCCACCACCTGCGACCGCACGACCACCTCGATCGTGAAGACCTTCGCATGGTCGGGCCCGGACTCGGACGCCACCCGGTACAGCGGCGCCCGGCCGCCTTCGCTCTGGACATGCTCGAGCAGCCAGCTCTTGTAGTTCTGCTGCTGCTTGTAGTCCACGAACTTGCCGATGCGCTTGAAAAGCCCGCCCGACGTGAATCGCCGCGCGGCCTCGATGCCGCCGTCCAGATAGATGGCGCCCAGCAGGGCCTCGTACCCGTCCGCGAGAATCGAATGCCGCCTGCGTCCTCCGGACTGCTCCTCGCCCGGGCCGAGAATGAGGGCGTCGCCGAGCCCGATGCGCAGCGCTTCCTCGGCGAGCCGCTCACGGCTCACGACGTGCGATTTCACCCGCGTCAGGGTGCCCTCGGTCCCGTCCGGGAACCGGCGGTACAGCTCCTCGCTCATGAGCAGGCCGAGCACCGCGTCCCCGAGAAACTCGAGCCGCTCGTTCGAAGCGGAGGTGTGGCGGTTCTTGGCGAGGCAGGACCGGTGCGACAGCGCGCGCTCCAGGTGGGAGGGGTCGCGGAACCGGTACTCCAGGCGCGCCGCCAATCCGGACGCGGACAGGGGGCCGCGTCTCTGCGGCACGGCCGGCGCATTCGGTTTCCGTCCCCGGTCCGGGGCGCGGTCCGGAGGCGGCGGGCCGGCCGGCTTCTTCCGGAACGCGGCCCATAGACGTCGGATCAGGGGGATCAAATCAAAACCGATGCGATTAGGGAATGACGGTTTACCCGTTCCAGGCCTTCAGGCAGAGACACGCGTTGTGCCCGCCGAAGCCGAACGAGTTGGAAACGGCCGCGGCAACCTTGCGTTCGCGCGCCGTGTTGGGAACATAATCCAGATCCAGTTCCGGGTCGGGGACCGAATAATTGATCGTCGGCGGCACGATGCCGTGCACGAGCGTCATCACCGTGGCCACGGCCTCGACCGCTCCGGATGCGCCGAGCAGATGCCCGATCATGGATTTGTTGGACGAAATCCAGAGCTTCTTCGCGTGGCCGCCGAATACGTTCTTCACGGCCAGTGTCTCCGTCCGGTCATTCAGCGGCGTCGAAGTGCCGTGGGCGTTGACGTAGTCGATGTCCTCCGGGTTCAGCTCCGCGCTCCGGAGGGCCGCCTGCATGACTTCCGTGGCGCCGGTGCCCTTTTCATCGGGCGCGGTGATGTGATAGGCGTCGGCCGTGAATCCGACGCCGGCGAGTTCCGCGTAAATGCGCGCGCCGCGCCTGCGGGCGTGCTCGAGCTCCTCCAGGACGAGAACGCCCGCGCCCTCGCCCATGACGAATCCGTCCCGCTCCCGGTCGAAGGGACGGCTGGCGTGCAGGGGGTCGTCGTTCCGCACGGACAGGGCCTTCATGTTGTTGAATCCGGCCACGGCCATGGGCGTGAGCACGCCTTCGTTGCCTCCGGCGACCATCACGTCCGCGTCCCCGCGCTCGATGTGCATCATCGCGGCCCCGATGCCGTGGGCGCCCGAGGCGCACGCGGAGACCGTGGCGTAATTCGGCCCGCGGAACCCGAACCGGATGGACAGGTGGCCGGTAACGATGTCCCCGATGAGCATGGTGATGAAGAAGGGGCTTACCCTTCCGGGCCCCTTCTCAATCAGCTTCCGGTGCTCGGTGTCGTAGGTGCACATGCCCCCGATGCCCGAGCTGACGATCACCCCGGCGCGCGTGGGATCCATCTTCGCGGGGTCCAGTCCCGAATCGGCCACGGCCTGGCATCCGGCGGCAAACCCGTACTGGGCGAAGATATCCATCCGCCGCGCCTCCTTCGCGTCCAGCCAGCCGGACACGTCGAATCCCTTGACTTCGCACGCGAATTTGGTGTCGTGGGCCTCGACGTTGAACCGCGTCAGCGGGCCCGCGCCGTTGGCGCCGGTGGTAAGTCCTCTCCAGAAATCATCGACCGTGTTTCCGATCGGGGTAACGGCCCCCAGACCGGTGACCACGACCCGGCGTTGTCGCATAGAGAAATCCTCCGATTGTTCGGGGCCGTCCGGAAAGGCCTCATCCCCCGCTGAACCGTAGAACGGCGGCGGAGGCGCGGCTGAAGACCCTTCGGACGGCCCCTGTCATCGCTTCAAATGGGAAAAACGGACGAACAACCGCGGATTATTTCTTCTCCGCCATCCGCTTTTCCAGGTATTCCATGGCCTTGCCCACGGACGTGAGCTTCTCGGCGTCCTCATCGGGAATTTCGAGGTCGAATTCCTCCTCGAACGCCATGACGAGTTCCACGGTATCGAGGGAATCGGCGCCCAGGTCGTCGACGAAAGAGGCCTGCGGGGTGATCTCGTTCGGATCCACACCCAGCCGATCCACGATGATCTCCTTGAACTTTTCCTTGTCCAGCATGACGATTGCACCTCCTTGTTTTGTGCTCGATTTGCCTGATTTCCTCTTCATCCAGACGACGGTTCCCGGATCGGGCCCCGCCGCCGTCCATCTGTTGCTTAAGCCATCACCATCCCGCCGTCCACCGGGATCACCTGGCCGGTGACATAATCCGAAGCCGGGGACGCCAGGAAGGCGACGACCCGGGCCACGTCCTGCGGCGATCCCGGACGCTTCATGGGGATCTGAGATAGAAATGCCTCTTTGGCCTCGGCCGGCAGGTGGCCGGTCATTTCGGTTTCGATGAAGCCCGGCGCCACCGCATTGGCCTGCACGTTGCGCGAAGCCAGCTCCCGGGCCACGCTTTTCGTCAGCCCGATGAGACCCGCCTTGGAGGCGGCGTAATTGGCCTGGCCCGCGTTGCCCATGAGCCCGACCACGGATGCGATGTTGACGATTTTGCCCCCGCGCTGCTTCATCATGGGGCGGCTCGCGGCTTTCGTGCAGAGAAAAGCGCCCTTGAGATTGACCTGCAGGACAAAGTCCCAGTCTTTCTCGTCCATGCGCATCAGCAGGTTGTCCCGCGTCACGCCGGCATTATTCACCAGAATGTCGATGCGGCCCAGGGCCTTGATCGTCGCCTGGACCATGGTTTCGGCGTCCTCCGCCCGGGAAACGTCCGCCTTGACCGAAGCCGTGCGGACGCCGAGCGCGGCCGCCTCGGCCGCGGTCTTTTCCGCGATTTCCGCGTCGATGTCCGAAACCATCACATCCGCGCCCTGCGAAGCCAGCTCGAGAACGATGGCCTTTCCGATTCCCCGGCCCCCGCCGGTCACCAGAGCGATTTTCCCCGTCAGATTTCCCATATTCCTGAATCCGTCTCCTGGTTTGGATGCGCCCGGCGGAAGCCCGCCGGCATGCCGCCCCCGGACCGGGGACGGAAACCGGGCCGCTCAGACCCGCACAGCCTCGATGTCCGCGAGCGAGCCGCAGGCGATCACTTCCGCGTCCCGTTCGATGCGCCTCACCAGACCGGCCAGAACCTTGCCCGGTCCCACCTCGAAAAATGTCGTGATCCCGTCCCGGACCATGGATTGGATGGTCTCGACCCAGCGGACCGGATGGGTCATCTGCCGGGTCAGCATGCCGCGTATCGCCTCCGGGTCCAGGACAGCCGCGGCCGCCACGTTGGTGTACACCGGCACGGACGGCAGGCCGAATGGCGCGCGGGCGACAGCCGGCGCGAACTCGGCCGCGGTCTGCTCCATGAGGGGCGAATGAAAAGCGCCTGAAACCGACAGTTCCAGCACCCGTTTGGCGCCCTTCGCCTTCGCCGCTTCAGCCGCGGCCCGAACGCCCTCCCGGGTTCCCGAAATCACGGTCTGTTCCGGCGAGTTGAAATTGGCCGGCTGAACGACGCCCGCGCCGGAGGATTCGCGGCAGAGATCCGCGACGTCCGCGGGCGAAAGCCCGATCACCGCGGCCATGGCGCCCGGCCGCTTCGAACCGGCCTCCGACATGAGGCGCGAACGCTCGCGCACCAGGACAAGCGCGTCGACGAATGACAGGACGCCCGCTGAAACCAATGCCGAATACTCGCCCAGGCTGTGACCCGCCACCGCGTCCGGAACCACGCCGCGTTCGCGCAGCAGACGGTCCGCGATCGCGCTGTGCACGACGAGGCCGGGCTGGGTGTAGCGCGTCTGCCGCAGTGTTTCCTCCGGCCCCTCGAAGCAGACTGCCGCGAGGTCAAAACCCAGCAATTCGGCGGCATGACCGTACATTCCGGCCGCCCACTCGATGGATTCGACGAAATCCCGGCCCATGCCGACGGCCTGGGAGCCCTGCCCCGGGAATAAAAATCCGATCTTCGGCATCCGGATTCCTTCCGATCCTAGAGAACGACCACGGAGGAGGCCCAGGTGAAGCCGCCGCCGAACGCGACGAGCAGGCACTTGTGCCCGGGCTGGATCCGGCCGTCCCGCCTCGCCTCGTCCATGGCGAGCGGGATGGAGGCCGAAGACGTGTTTCCGTATTCCTGCAGATTGACGACGATGCGCTCGCGCGGGATATGCACGCGCTCGGCGATCGCCTCGATGATGCGGATATTGGCCTGGTGGGGAATCAGCCAGTCGATGTCGGTGAATTCCAGGCCGGCGAGCTTGACCGCCTTTTTCGCCGCGTCGGTCATGGTTCGCACCGCGTGCTTGAAAACCTCGCGGCCCTCCATCTGGATGTAGTGGAGGCGCTGGTCCACGGTCTCGCGGGAGGCCGGCCGGGCGGTGCCGCCCGCCGGAATCCAGAGCAGCCTGGCGAGACGGCCGTCGCTCTTCGCGTAGGTCGAAAGAATGCCGCGTTTCCCGTCCGAGGGGACGAGAACCGCCGCTCCCGCGCCGTCTCCGAAGAGCACGCAGGTGGAGCGGTTCTGCCAGTCCGTGACCCGAGACAGCGCCTCGGACCCGATGACGAGCACGTTTTTGTATGCGGCCGAACGGATCATGCTGTCCCCGATCTGTAGCGCGTACAGAAACCCGGAACAGGCGGCAGACAGGTCGAACGCGGCGGCGTGCGTCGCGCCGAGCTTGGCCTGAACGAGACAGGCCGTGGCCGGAAAGGGGTGCTCCTGCGTGATGGTCGCGAGCACGATGCATTCGACATCCTCCGGCCTGAGGCCGGCTTCGTCGAGCGCGCGCTTCGCCGCGGCCGCCGCAAGATCGGAATTGTTTTCATCCGCGCCGAGAATGTGGCGTCTTTCGATCCCGGAACGTTCCCGGATCCACTGGTCGGAAGTCTCGACCATTTTCTCGAGGTCGAAGTTCGTCAGGACCCTGTCCGGAACCGCGGTTCCGAGCCCTGCGATCATCGACCCCGGCTGAACGGAAGAATGCATTCTATCCTTTCAACTGCTTGATTTGCGCCTCGATGCGCCGGGGTATGTCCTTCTGCGCGAGCTTATGGGCCTCCTCGATGGCGTTGCGAATGGCATAGGGGGTGGAGCTTCCGTGGGAGATGATGACCGTTCCCTTCACGCCCAGCAGCGGCGCCCCCCCGTATTCCTGGGAGTCGAACACCTTGATGAATTTGCGGAACTTGTGCCGCATGAGAAAGGCCCCGGCCCGTCCCGCGATATTGCCCCCGATTTTCTGCTTCAGCGTCGAGGACAGCACTCGGGCGAGGCCCCCGGCGAATTTGACGAGCACGTTCCCCGTGAATCCGTCGCACACCACCACGTCGGCCTTGTCCCGGAGCACGTCGCGGCCCTCGACATTGCCGATGAAACGGATGGGAGCCGCGGCCAGAAGGCCGTGCGCCTCGACCACCGTGTCGTTCCCCTTGGCCGGCTCCTCGCCCACGCTCAGCAGGCCGACTTTCGGCTCTTCGATGTCGAAGAGCAGGTTCATCAGTATCGAGCCCATGATGCCGAACTGGAGCAGGTGCACGGGCTTGCAGTCGACATTGGCTCCGCTGTCGATGAGCAGAGTGACGTCGCCCCGGCCGCGCGGCAGAAAAGCGCCGATCGCCGGCCGCATGATCCCCTCGACGGTTCTGAGCGTGAACAGGCTGGCCGCCAGCATGGCGCCCGTGTTCCCCGCGCTGACGACGCCGCTGACCAGGCCCTCCTTGTGCAGTTTCATCATCACGGCGATGGAGGAATCGGGCTTCTGACGCAGGGCCTGGGCCGGAGCCTCGTCCATGTCCACGGACTGGCTCGCGTGCACCACTGAAATCGGGAGGTCGCGGATGAACCGGTGTTTGTCCAGCTCCGCCCGTACGGTCTTCTCATCCCCGACCAGAACGACCTCGTATCTGCCTTTGGATGAACGGGCAGCCAGGACCCCGCCGGACACGATGTCGTGCGGCGCGCGGTCCCCTCCCATGGCATCCAAAGCGATTTTCATCATGTGTGTCGGGGCTCCTCAGGCTCGGGCGGGATCAGACTTCCCTTGGGACGGCGACCAATTTGCCGTTGTAATACCCGCAGTTCGGGCAGGCGCGATGGGTCAGCTTGGGGTGATGACAGTGCGAGCACGTGCCGACGCCGGGCGCGGCTATTTTCTGGTGCGTGCGCCGCTTGTCCCTGCGTTGCTTCGAATGCTTGTGCTTTGGTAGGGGCACAAAAAACTCCTTTCATGAACCGTTTTTACTTGTCAAAATTCAGATTTTTCAGTACATCCCAGCGGCCGTCCCCGCTCTCCCGGCTGCATGCGCACGGCCCCTCGTTCAGATTTTTCCCGCACGAAGGGCAGAGGCCCAGGCATGATTCGCGGCACAGAATTTTTACCGGAACCGCCAATTGCAGGGCGTCCACCGCGTCCTGGAAAACGTCGATCGTCTGGTTTTCCTGGGTGACGAAGCGAACCTCGTCCGAAATCTCGGACCCCTCGGCCGGCGAGCCGCTGATGAACAGGGTTTTTACCTGTCCCTGAAGCTCCTGATGCACGGGTTCGCCGCATCGGTCACAGATGAAATCGCCTGTGCCCGTTGCCGACACATCAACGAGATAATCATCGCCCATCGGAGTCACATGGACATGGATGCCGACTTCGCGGGACTTCTCTCCGCTGATCCCGGCCTGAAACTCGGGACGGCCGGATTTGAACTCGAAATCCTGGATTCCCCTGCGGATATCGGAAAGGGAAATCCGTAATTCTCCAATTTCAAGTGAACGCAAAGTTAGTCATTTCTCCGTTTTATGTCAAGTCTAAAATCGACCGGGACCGACTTCAATGTCATTTTTTATGACTTATCTTCCATTAAATACTTGTGGATAGACACTGCCGCCTTCTTGCCTGCACCCATGGCCAGAATCACAGTGGCAGCTCCCGTGACAATGTCTCCGCCGGCGAAAACGCCCTTTTTGGAAGTTGCGCCTGTCGCCTCATCCGCAACGATATAGCCCCACTTGTTCAATTCCAGGCCCGGCGTGGTCAGAGTCAAGAGAGGATTCGGGCCCTGGCCTATGGCCATGATCACGGTATCCGCCTCCAGAATGTGGTTGGAACCGGCGACCGGCACGGGTTTCCGCCTGCCGGACGCGTCCGGCTCGCCCAGTTCCATCCGGATGCATTCCAGGCCCTTTACCCAGCCGTTCTCATCGCCCATAATCTCGACTGGCACGGTCAGAAAAACAGGCCTGACGCCCTCCTCGAAAGCGTTCTCAATCTCCTCCTCCCGGGCGGGGAGCTGTTCCCTGCTCCGCCGGTACACCAGGTGTACGGTTTCCGCTCCGAGTCTGAGACAGGATCGGGCCGCGTCCATGGCCACATTCCCCCCGCCGATCACGGCTATGGTTTTTCCCACATGAACCGGCGTGTCATACTCAGGGAAACGGTACGCTTTCATGAGGTTGACCCGGGTTAAGAACTCGTTCGAGGAATAAACCCCGTTCAAATTTTCACCCGGAATATTCATGAAATAGGGCAGCCCGGCTCCGGTTCCCACAAAAACCGCGTCATATCCCGTACTGAGCAGTTCGTCCACGGTTCCGGACCGGCCGATGACGAAATTGCAGCGGATCTCCACTCCCAGGCTCCGGATGAAATCGCATTCCTGCTCGACAATGGATTTGGGCAGGCGGAACTCCGGGATGCCATAGACGAGCACGCCGCCGGGTTTGTGCAAAGCTTCAAAAATAGTCACGCGGTGGCCGAGCTTGGCCAGTTCGCCGGCCGCGGCCAGGCCCGCGGGCCCGGCGCCGATGACGGCAACGCTTTTGCCAGTCGGCGGAGCCACGGACGGCCTGGAAACGGCCGGCCGCGATTCTGACGGATCGATCCTGTTATCCTTCAAAGCCGCGGTTTCCCGGTCCGCGGCATAGCGCTCGAGCCTGCCGATGGCCACAGACTGCCCCTTTTTCCCCAGGATGCAGAGCTTTTCGCACTGCTCCTCCTGGGGGCACACCCGGCCGCACACGGCGGGCAGGCTGTTTTTCAGCTTGAGCGTGGCCGCCGCGGCCGCGTCCCCGCCTTCCCGGATATGGAGGATGAAACGCGGGATGTCGATGTCCACTGGACAACCCTGAACGCAGAGCGGCTTTTTGCACTGAATGCACCGGCCCGCTTCGCGCCGGGCCTCCTCCTGCGAGTAGCCCAGCGCCACCTCTTCGAAGTTGCGGATGCGCTCCTCTGCCGGCTGTCTGGGCATTTCGACCCGGTCGCCTTTTCCTGGGCCGCTCATTGTTTCAGCCCCAGCCTGCAGGCATGGTCGCGGTTCGCCCGGGATTCCCGGTCCGCGTACATCCGCGAGCGCTTCAGGAGTTCGCCGAACTCCACCTGATGGCCGTCGAATTCCGGGCCGTCGACACAGACGAATTTCACCTTGCCGCCGACCGTAATGCGGCATCCGCCGCACATGCCGGTTCCGTCCACCATCAGCGTGTTCAGGCTGACCACGGTGGGGATTCCGGCGGGCCGCGTGACGTCGCTCACGGCTTTCATCATGGCGCCCGGACCGATGGCCCAGACGCGGTCTATTTTCCCGCCGGTGGTGATGAGTTCCGTGAGTCTGCCCGACACGAATCCCCTGGTTCCGGATGAGCCGTCGTCCGTGCAGACGTGCAATTCGTCGCTGACCCGCCGGGTCTCTTCCTCGAGTATGAGCAGGTCCTTCGAGCGCGCCCCGAGAATGGAGTGCACTCGGTTCCCGGCCGCTTTCAGCGCCTTGGTGATGGGGTACATGGGCGCGGCTCCAACGCCGCCGCCGATGCAGACCACGGTTCCGTAATTTTCAATCTCGGACGGCTGCCCCAGGGGACCCAGAACGTCCGTGACGCGCTCCCCCTGCTCCAGGCCGCAGAGCTTCTTCGTGGACAGGCCGGCTTCCTGAATGATGAGGATGATGGTTCCCGCGGCCGCGTCGAAATCCGCGATGGTCAGGGGAATGCGTTCCGCGACTTCGTCCCTGCGGACGACGACAAACTGGCCGGGTCTCGCGTGCGACGCGATGTCCGGGCAGTGCAGGTCGAACCGGACGATGCCGGGAGCGAGAACGGTTTTCCGGAGAATTTCATTCAGTAGGGGCATTTTATTTTTTCCGGTAGCCGCAGCCTTCAGGCTGCGCTCGTTCAGTTTATAGTTCAAGGTTCAAAGTTCAAAGAAAAAAAGTTCATGGTTCAAGGTAAAAGAAGTTCCGGGTTCCGGGCTCCGAGTTCCGGGTTAATAAGAAATCGACATCGTCAATCGACTGTCGTACATCATGAGTGTCCGGTTAAAATGGAGACAGTCTATTTTATACTTCAGTGTCCATTCGATTTAACATCTGAATAATCAGAAACGACTAAGAATCATGATCCATTATAAGATTGTCCGGGTAGACAATGGGTGTCTTCGCGAGGGACTCCGCGATGCGGAGTCCCGAAGCGATCTCGGCTGTTTTTTTTTGAGATTGCCACGCCCCGCTGCGCGGGGCTCGCAATGACACACTCCTTTTCATGACTGGTACAAAATTACTATTCATTTAACCGGGCACTCATGGTAGTACATCGTCGGTGAATGACCGTATCGTGAGGACGGGGATTCCCATAGGCCGGGATGAAGCTCAACACGGAAACCGGAACTCCCAACATTCTCAACCCGGAACCCGGAACTCGGAACCCTGAACTCTGTACTTCTCCACCCCTTCCCGGTACAGGTCCCCCCCGTGGCAGTCGTTGACGACGACCAGCGGCATGTCCTCCACCTCGAGCCTGTACACGGCCTCCGGGCCGAGGTCCTCATACGCGATCAGCACGGACCGCTTCACGGTTCCGGCGTAGAGCGCGGCCGCGCCGCCTGTCGCGGCGAAATACACTGCGCCGCAGCGTGTCATCGCCTCTGTGATTTCCGGGGACCGGTTGCCTTTTCCGATCATGCCTTTCAGCCCGCGCTCGAGCAGGGGCAACGTGTACGGGTCCATGCGGTAGCTCGAAGTGGGGCCGATGGGCCCGATGACCCGGCCCGGGGCCGCGGGCACGGGGCCCGCGTAGAAGAGCACCTGCCCGGCCAGTCCGAACGGCAGGGGTTCGTCCTGCCGTATCCTTTCGGCCATGCGCTGATGCGCGGCGTCGCGCGCCGTGTACACCGTGCCCGAGAGCAGGACGAGATCCCCGCTCCGCAGGCTCGCGGTTTCGGACTCTCCCAGCGGAGTGCGGATCCGTTTGGCCGGGCCGCTCACAGCACGGCCTCCTTGTGCCGGGCCGCGTGGCACTGGATGTTCACGGCCACAGGCAGGCTGGCGATGTGACACGGATGCGCCTCGATATGCACGGCCAGGGCCGTGCAGCGTCCCCCGTATCCCATGGGACCGATTCCGAGGGCGTTGACGCGCGCCAGCAGTTCCGATTCCATCTCCGCGTAATAGGGATCCGGATTCGATTCTCCGAGCGTCCGGAGCAGGGACTTCTTGGCGAGAAACGCGCATTTCTCGAATGTCCCGCCCAGTCCCACGCCCACAATCACGGGCGGGCACGGGTTCGGGCCGGACCGCCTCACCCGGTCCGTGACGAAATCCAGGACACCGTCCCTGCCCGCGGACGGAGGCAGCATTTTCACTTCACTCATATTCTCACTGCCGCCGCCTTTCGGCGCCACGATCAGGCGGACACGGTCGCCCGGGACAATCTCCGTGTGCACAATCGCGGGTGTGTTGTCCCCGGTATTGACCCTGCGCAGAGGGTCGCGGACCACGGATTTGCGGAGCGGACCATTTTGGTAGCCCTGTCGCACGCCTTCCTGAACCGCTTCCATGAGTCCGCCGCCCGTGAAATGAACATCCTGGCCGATCTCGAGGAACAGGACAGTGTAACCGGTGTCCTGACACATGGCCACTTTATTCTCACAGGCAACAGCCGCATTCCTGAGAACCTGCTCCAATACACTTTTACCCAGGGGGGATGCCTCCTGTTCCAGGCATTCCCTGAGTTTCGCGAGTACATCCTCGCTGAGATAAAAATTGGCTTCCATGCACAGCCGTGCCACAGTGTCGGTCACGGTCTGGACGGATAGTTCTCGAATATTCATTCAATTCCCATAAAACAAAGATTGCATGTTATGAAAAATAATGATAAAAATCAAGCAGGAACCACATTCAATCTATAAATTTCAAGAACTTAGGTGCATATAAAAATCGCCATTTTCTTCAAACGACCAAGGCGACCCCGGTGTCCGTCCTGTTGCAGGTCAGGAAAAAATCACCGCTGAGAATCACGAAAAAACACGGATAAGGATAATGGTTAATCGAATATCAGTCCTTTTCATTCCGTGTCATTCCGCGGTGTTCTTCTCTTTATATTTTGTTTTCACCGGATTCGGGATGGACGACGAACAGTTTTGCCTGTGCCCGGGCGACAATCACGCCGGCCCCGTCCTCCAGCGTGCCTTCGGTCCGGATGAGACGGCCCTTGTTCTCAGTGACCCTGCCCCTGGCCGTGTAGCGGACGCCCGTGGAAACGGGTTTGAGGTACCGGATGGTCATCTCGCCTGTCACGGCCGCCGTACCTGCGGCGAATCGGGCGGACCAGACCATGATTTCGTCCAGCACCGTGGCGGTCAGACCGCCGTGCGTCACGCCGTGGTATCCTTCGAGCGTGGCGTCCGGAATGAAAACCGCGACCGCTTCGCCGTTCTCATCCCGAGGCTCCAGATGGATCCCCCGCGGATTGTCGCTCCCGCAGGCGAAACAGCCTCGGTATTCGGGTTCGGGATTGTCGGTTCCGTTCATATCCGCCTTTCGTCAGGGTTCACGATGGAACATGCGGCCAGGAAGGATCAACCGGACTTTCGATGATCCGGAAGGACCGGACAGGACCGGTCCGGTCAGCTCCGCTTCATCCCGGTAAGCGAAACCCGCGCTATCTCGCCGATGGCCGCGGGCGAATCGATCATGGTCGCGCCCGCGTCCGCCAGGGCCTTCATCTTGGATCGGGCGTCTCCCCTGTCCCGGTCTATGAACGCGCCGGCATGGCCCATGCGCCTGCCGGGGGGCGCTGAGGCGCCTGCCACGAAAGCAAGAACCGGCTTGGGGAAGCCGGAACGGATCAGGTCCGCCGCCTGTTCCTCCTGGGACCCGCCGATTTCCCCGATCAGCAGGACCGCTTCGGTGTCCGGATCATTTGCGAAAAGAGCGAGCCCTTCCGCGAGCCGCGTCCCCGGCATCGGATCCCCGCCCAGCCCGATGCAGGCCGATTGTCCAACGCCCGCGGCCTTCATCTGGTCCACGGCCTCGTACAGCAAAGTACCGCTCCTGGACAGTACGCCGACCGGCCCAGGAGAACCGATGCCTGCCGGAATAATGCCCGCGGTGCAGACGGATGGAACGTGAATGCCAGGGCTGTTCGGTCCGATGAGGCGGACGTTCAGGCCGGCGAGCGCCTCCCGGACTTTCAGCATGTCGTGCAGGGGAACCCCTTCGGTGACGCAGATCACGAGACGGAGGCCCGCCTCGGCGGCCTCGACGATCGCGGCGCCGGCCGCTGCGGGCGGCACGAATACCACGGAAACATCCGCGCCCGTCTCTGTCACCGCATCCCGGACCGATGTGAATACGGGAACACCTTCCGGACCGGCAGCGTCGGGCCGGGGGCTGGTGCCCGCGACCACGGCCGTGCCGCACGCGGCCATCCTGCGGCTGTGAAAGGAACCCTGTTTGCCGGTGATACCCTGAACCATCACCCTGGCGCCGGGCCCGATCAGGACGGACATGCGTCTCCGTATGACCTGCGGCGCAGGACGGATGCGGCATGTAACGCGCCGGTGTCAGAACGCACGGGTCAGTATCTCCGTGATCGCATCCGGCCCGAGGAGTACGGGATTCCCCTTCATGCTGTTCGCGCGTCCGGCTTTTTCCGCCAGAACCGGAAAATCGGAGGGTTTCAGGCCCCATGCCGACAGGCGCGGGATGCGGAACGATTCCACCAGGCTCCGCGCCCATTGAATTCCCGCCTCGGGTTCAGCGGATGGATCTCCTGTCAGGATGCGGGCGACTTCCTCGTACCGGTTCAGGGATCCGGCCGGATCCGGGCCTTTCCGGAGCAGACGGATGTTCACGGTCATGACCTCCGGAAGCAGTCTGGCGCATGCCGCGCCGTGCGGAGCGGACCTGAGCCCGCCAAGCGGAGCGGCAATGCCGTGCACTGCCCCGAGTCTGGCATTGGCCAGGGCCATGCCTGAAAACAGGGCGGCCAGGGACATGTCCTGCCGGGCCGTGATGTCGTTCCCGTCCTCGACCGCCCGGCCGAGCGAAACCGCGGCGCGCCGCATGCCCTCGCGGCAGAGGCCGTCGACCAGCGCGTGCGGCCTGAAGCAGGTGAAAGGTTCGATGAGCTGGGTGAGCGCGTCCATCCCGGACGCGGCTGTCAAGGCCGGAGAGCAGGTCAATGTCAGGGCCGGGTCCACGATCGCGATACGCGGCATCATCATCGGGCTTCTGAGACTGACCTTCACCCTATGCTCCGGGGATGATAGAACCGCGTTGAATGTGGCCTCCGCCCCGGTTCCGGCCGTGGTCGGCACGGCAATGACCGGCAGGCCGGGCCTCTCCAGGGGTTTTCCGCGGCCTACAACCTCCAGGTAATCGAGCGGGTCCGACGGATGCGCTGCCAGCGCGGCCGCTGCCTTGGCGCAGTCCATGGCGCTGCCGCCTCCCATGCCGACAGCCGTGTCGCAGTCCGATTCCTTCGCCAGCCTCACCGCTTCCATCACCGCCGGGACGGACGGCTCCGCGGAAACCCGGAAAACGAATACCCGCAGTCCTGAACGGGTCAGGCTTTCGACTGCCGCGGACTCGGCGGATTCCGGCGCCCCGGACACGAGCAGGACGGACCTGCCGAGCCTGAACGCCTCCGGACCCAGTTCAGCGAACCGGCCGATTCCGAAGCGTACGGCTCCGGGCGCGATGAAATCGAAGGATTCGGATCGAGATCCGGGCTCGGTACCCGGTCGCGATAGAGGGGAGCGGCCATTCATTTGAACTTCTTGAAAGAAATTTTCAATCCTTCTGTTTCCGTGTTCTTCCGTGCCCTTCCGTGTGTCTCCGTGGTGAGAACTCACGCCCGGAGCCAGACGGGCTCATCCGGGAACACGGGATCGTAGTGCACGGCCCTGCGCGGCTCGGCCATCCAGTCCGCGACCGCGTCGCGCCAGGCCCTGTAATGAGCGGTTTCCTTGTGCCGGGCCGGATCCTCGACGGTCCGGTATATCTCCACCAGGACGAATCGCGTCGGATCGCCCTTCTCCTGGAACACGTCGAACCGGATCACGCCCGGCTCCCGGCTGCTGTTCGACGCGTTCTCAAGGCTCGCGCGCCTGAAATCTTCGACGCGGTCCGGCTTCACGGCCGCGTGCACGAGAGTGATCACCATGCCTGCGCCTCCGTCCGCGGGAAGCGGCGCCCCGGAAAGGGCCGCCTCACCGCTTCTGGTTCATGTCGTTGATGATGTCCTCCGCGAAATCCGGAAAATGCTTCCGGATGCAGTCCGGGCATATGCCGTGAGAGAAGGTTGCGGGAATCCGCGTTTCCACGTACGCCTCCACCTTCTCCCAGTATCCCCGGTCGTTCCGCACATTCTTGCAGTAGGAACACATGGGAACGAGGTCCCGGAGCTCCCGCACCTCCGATAGGGCGGCAGCCAGGTCCCGGTGCACGTTCCAGTGCCGCTCGATGATTTCCGCGATGAGGTCGAGGGATGGATCCTTCACGCCGAGCTTTCTCGCTTCGCGGATGAGGCCGTCCAGGTGGCGGGTGTAGGCTTCCTCCTGCGATGTGTCCTTCGTCTTCCGGACGTGGAGGAGGAAGAAGGCGGGAAAGGCCGGATGCAGCAGAAGCCATTCAACCTGGTAGGCGAGAAGAAAGACGGCAGTGGCATCTGAAGGCAGGCCCTGTTTCAGCCTGGACTCCAGCTTCCGGTTCAGGTCCTCCAGCTCGCGGATGACGGATTCCGGCTTGTCGAAGAGGCCCGGGAGGCCGCCCTCTTCCTGCGATTCGAGGAGCTTCTCCCACATCCGGACGTGGGTCCGTTCCTGTTCCGCCATGTCCAGCCAGAACGGCTTCAGCCCGTCGGCCGGAGCCTGTTCCGCCAGCCGGACGTAGAACGCCACGGCCGTGTGTTCCAGGCGGATGCAGCGCTCCAGTACGCCGGTTTGGCCGGTTCCGTTCATGATCACCCCCGTTTGTGGACTGATGGACGGGGATAATTTAGGCAACCTTTTTCAGAATGCAAAGGGAATTCAGGGCCGGGTTTCACCGCTGGAGAAGGCGACGCGGCACGATTCGCCCTGTTCGTCGATCGCGAAGACCTCGTCGATGGTCAGGGCCGTGACCATGCCCTGGCCGTCCGCGAACGGGGAGTACTCGTTCATGGGGATTTGAAAGCGGTAAAATAAATAGGCGGTTCCAGTGTCGATGGACGCGAAGACCTCGAAAGGAAAGCCCGCCTGCGGGACCACTGGGTCCAGGCGGTCGGTGCGGAAGCGGAAAGCGTGCGCCTTGGTTTCCGGAGGACCGGAAAGCGCCGCTTTCCCGCGGAACTCCAGGGCGGCGGTCTTCAGGTTCTCGGCGCGAACCCGGAATTCAAGGATATTGACCTTGCGCGCCACCAGACTCTCGGACAGGGGATCGATCGGAACATACCGGGTGCTCAGGTGGTCGATACGGACGAGACGCAGATCCGGCTTGAGCTCGGGATTGCTCGGATAATGCTCGCACGCCGCCAGGCTCAGAACCGTGCAAAACAGTGTCAGGTGACGCAAGGTTTTCCTCCTTCGGCCCGGAAAGGGGAAACAATTTCCCCTTTCAACGGAAAATCAGCCGGATTCCGGGAAATTTTGGCTAATCCTTATCCTAATATTTTCAATTTGTTATATCAAATGATACAATCCGGATCCAATACTCCCGTCCGGAATACAGGCAAACCGGGGGCCAGATACGTTAACACGTTAGCACGTTAGCACGTTTGAACGTTATAACGTGTCAACAGGAGGGGGCTGCGGAAAAACCGGGAAGTGTTTCGATGGCCTTGATCAGCGTTTCGGAGAACGCGTCGAGCGCTGCGGCAACAGGCGCAGAAACCTCATGGAACAGCCCGAGCGTCATAGGCTGCAGGCCGATAATGAGAATCCTGCACGGCATTTCCCGCTCGATGTAATCCGTCAGCACGAAAAGCGGCAGTCGGTGCGTGGAGAAAGAGATGCCGGTGATCTCGACCGGGTCCGCGGCCACCACGGTGCCGGGCTCGCGTCCGAAATCAACGCTGTCGACGATGACGAGGTGGGATGGCGCAAATCGCCGGATTTCTCCGGTGAGGTTCTCAGGCGCGGTTTCGCCCATGAAGGCACGGAACCGGGACGGATCCGGAAGGGACGCAAAACGCGCCTCAAGCCTGCGGCACAGGATCAGGCCCGCGGCATCGTCTCCGCGCAGGTCGGACCCCACGCCCAGAATGCCGAGCGACCGGACGTCCTTCAGAAAAGGGGGAAGCTTATTTTTCAGCGACTGGGGCAGGGGCGGGTTCCGTCGGGGACGGCTCCGCCTGCGGGGCGGCCGGAGCGTCCGGAGATACCGGTGGAGCGGGCGCGGCCTCGAAGAACGCCTTGAGCTGGCCCTGGTTGTATCCCGCGAGCTCGTAGCGGTCGGTCGCCTCGAGGGCGCTCTTGGGGCAGGAGTCCACGCACTGGGCGCAGTAGATGCAGCGGCCGAGGTCGAAATGCGCCTCGAAGCGCTTCTCCCCCACCTTGCGGATCTCGATCGCGTCCGCGGGGCAGTCGCGCATGCACATGCGGCAGCCGATGCAGTTTTTGGCGATGAATCGGATCTGGCCGCGGAAATGCGCGGGCATCTCGAACCGGACGGCCGGGTACCGATGGGTGGCCGGCTTCCGGAAAACGGAGGCGATGAGCGTGCTGAACATGGCACCGGGTCTGATCATGAAAAGAAAATCCCTTTCAGCACCAGGTTCACGATCACCTGCAGGAAGGCGATCGGCGCGAGCACCTTCCAGCAGAAGCCGATCATCTGGTCGATGCGCAGTCTCGCCACGAGCGAGCGGATCAGGGCGATCAGCGCGATGAGGAACAGTATCTTCACAAGAAACAGGACGAAACCTGCGGCGGCCGGCAGGTCGAGACCGAAGGGCAGGAAGACCGCGGCCAGCAGGGACGCGCCCGTGATCATCTCGATGTCGAAGGACAGCCGGAACCACGCGAGAAAGCGGCCGCTGTACTCGGTGAAGGCCCCGCCCACGATCTCCGTCTCGGCTTCCGGGATGTCGAAGGGAACCTTTTCCAGCTTGCCGAGCAGGGCGATCAGCGCGATGACGAATCCCGCGGCGTTCGCGGCCAGGGCCCATGGCCTCGCCTGGAAGAAAACCGTCAGCTCCGACAGGGACCACGTGCCCGCGAGCAGGCAGGGTCCGAGCACGGCCAGAAAAAGCGGCACTTCATAGGCATAGAGCTGGGTCAGGGTGCGGGCCGACCCGAGCAGGGCGTACACGGACTTCGACGTGTACCCGCCGAGAAAGTAGGTGAAGGTCGGAATGGTCAGCAGGTACAGAACGACGATCGCGTCCCCGCTGAACGAATACAGCGATGCTGAATTCCACAGGGGGATGTAGAAGAACGCGGTCACCACCGCGGTCAGCGCGAACACCGGCATGAGCCTGAAGAGGCTGCGGTCCACGCCGTCCGGCACGAGCTCCTCCTTGGACAGGAGCTTGATGAAATCGGCCAGGGGCTGGAACCATGGCGGCCCCATCCGGTTCTGGAACCGGGCGTACAGCCTCCGGTCGATGAACTCTCCGGCCAGGCCCGCGACGGCGAGAAACAGGAGGCCCGGAAAAACGAGAATCTGGATCAGCGCAGTGCCCATTTAAAGCTTCTTCATCCTTCGGGTGAGTGACCGGTTCAGTTCCGTGAAATCAACGCCCCGGTTCCGGTAGAAATCGATGCTGTGCTTCCTCAGGCGGCCCCAGTCCATGCGGTCCCGCGGCCCCGCCTCCGCCCGGTCGATCTCGACGGCCCGGTCGGTGCAGGAAAAGCAGGGGTCGATGGCCGCGATGACGATGGGCATGTCGGCCAAGTTGTTGTCCCTCAGCATGTGCGAAACGGCCTGGAGGTTCGCCAGCGTGGGCGCGCGCACTTTCACGCGTTCGGGTTTTTCGGTTCCGTTCGCCTTCACGTAGTGCACGTCCTCGCCGCGGGGCGCCTCGTACCGGCTGAGGGCCTCCCCGGCCGGAACCTTGCGCGGCGCCTTGACCGTGATCGGGCCGTCGGGCATGTTCTTCACGATCTGGCGGATCATCGAATAGCTCTCCATCAGCTCGCCGAGGCGGACGAGGGTCCGTCCGTACACGTCGCAGTGGTCGTTCGTCACGACTTTGAAGTCCAGCTCATCGTACGCGAGATAGGGATCGTCCTTCCGGATGTCGCGGGCCACGCCCGACGCGCGGCCGGTCGGGCCGACCACCAGGAGCCGGAGCGCGTCCTCGTGCGTCACCACACCGACGCCGGAAAGGCGCTTGATCACCGTGGTCTCCTCGGAGCAGACCTGGATGTAGTACTTCGTCTGCTCCTCGAGGCGGTCGACGCCCTTGAGAATGGTTTCGGACAGTGCCGCGTCCACGTCGCGCCGCACGCCGCCCACGGTATTCATGCTGTAATGCACCCGGTTGCCGGTGACCGCGGCCAGCAGGTCCATGACCACCTCGCGGTCGCGCCAGGAGTACATGAGCAAAGTGTCGAACCCGATCTCGTGCCCGGCCACGCCGAGCCAGAGCAGGTGGCTGTGCACGCGCTCCAGCTCGCCGACGAGCATGCGGATGTACTGGGCGCGGCGGGGCACCTGGAGCCCGGCTATTTCCTCCACGGCCTGGATAAACGCGGTGCCGTGGGAATGCGAGCAGATGCCGCAGATGCGCTCGACGAGGTAGATGTCCTGGGTGTAGGTGCGGCTTTCCGCGCCCTTCTCCACGCCCCGGTGGTTGTATCCCATGCGCACGCTCGCGGCCGTGATCTTCTCGCCGCGCAGGGTGATGAGAAAGCTCTCGGGTTCCTTCAGGGCCGGATGCTGGGGCCCGACCGGTATCTGAACGGTTCCGAAATCAGGCATGGGTCTCTCCTTCCTCCGGAGCCGGCTCGGCGTCCGCGGGCTTCCAGTCCTTGCGGAGCGGGTACTGCCCCTCGGGCCAGCTGTCCGGGAGCGGGTACCGCGAGCCTTCCGGCAGTCCGGTCACGACGATGCCGAGCAGGTCGACCAGCTCGCGCTCGTACGCCTCGGCGGACGGGAACCGGTCCGTGATGCTCCGCATGACCGGCTTGTCCTTCGGCAGATGGATGCGGAGGTTGACCACAACGCCGTCGGGACGGGCCATGTGGTACAGGACGCCGAACGTCCCGGATTCGGCCTCGTCCAGGCCGGTCAGGATGAGCAGAATGGTGACGCCGAGCGATTCCGTGCAGAAGTCGAAGACCTCGCGGAACCGTCCGGCCGGCACGTCGACCCAGATCCGGCGCGCCCGCTGGAGGACGATTTTGTCCGCCAGTTCGGGAAAACGCGCTGACAGGTCGTCTCGGAATTTCTCTTCGAGTGTCATATTTGATGTCCAGTCTTCAATTGACCGCAACACATGGAAACCACCCGCTGACGGAAAAGTTCCGTTTTATTGATTCCGGCCGCTGGGGCGCGCGGCTCCAGGCGGCCGGCTTCAGACGAGCCGATTCCGGCTCGCGACTCTTCAAAAGCGGCTCCAGGAGGCCGGCTCCCGGCGGTCCCGTGCCCGGTGGAAGGCCCCGCGCCCGCGGTCCCGGCCCTCAGCCGGCCGAGGTCTTTTTCGGCGGGCTCTCCAGGGTGGCCAGCAGTTTGACCACGCCGTCGATGATGGCGTTCGGGGTCACGGGACACCCGGGGATATAGGCTGAAACCGGCAGGATGCGGTCGATGCCGCCTCGGACGTTGTAGCACCCGCGGAACACGCCTCCCGTGCACGCGCAGGTGCCGACGGCCACCACGAACTTCGGTTCGGCCATCTGCTCGTAGATTCGAAGCAGGCGGTCCTCGATCTGCCGCGTCACGGGTCCGGAGGCCAGCAGGACGTCCGCGTGCCGCGGGGTGCCCTTGAGCAGGACGCCGAAGCGTTCCAGGTCATACCGCGGCGTCAGGGACGCGACGATTTCGATGTCGCACCCGTTGCACGCGCCGGAATTGAAATGGATCACCCAGGGCGACTTGATGCGCGACCACTGGACGATCCTCTGAATCGCTCCCAACGGGGATTACCTCCTCTGCAGAACGGACAGGCCGATCACCGCGCCCGCGCAGTACACCGCGGCGATGGCGAAGATGCCGGCGTTCACGGCCGGAACCGAGGCGACGGCCAGGGCCACCACGTGAAGAATCGTGAAGAAAAACGCGAACGGGAAGAACGAGCTGTAATCCGGCTGGGCGCCGTGGCCCTTGAAATCCTCACCGCAGGCGTATCCCTTCCCCGACCCGGACGGTTTCGGGCCCTTCCGCCTGAACGCGAGCCTGCCGCCGAGCAGGGAGAGCAGGGCCGTGACGGCAAGCAGGATGCCGAACGCGACCGGGGGCGAGAGCCAGATGCTGGAGTTCATGGGCGCTTCAGCCTTTCAGGTTCCGGATCTGCCGCGAGCCCACGGAACGGGTGTTCCGGAAGACGCCGAGCACCAGCCCGCCCGCGACGACCATGATGACGACCTCGATGATGATGAGGGTGATGACCAGGGCCTGCGCCAGGTCCTGCCGGCCCGTGACCCGGCCCGCGAGGATCAGGAAGAGCGTGACGCCCTTGATCATCAGCTCCAGGGCGATCATCGCCCGGATCAGGTTCGAGGTGACAAGAAGATAGTAGAGTCCGACCGCCAGGAGAAGCGCCCCGGCAATGCCGTAAGCGTCGAAGAGCGGGATTCCGGCAACGTTCATTTGGTTTTTTCCTTGAATAGCACCACGACGCCGAATGCCCCGGCCAGCAGCACCACGATCTGTCCGATCAGGTCGAGGTGACGGCCGCCCCACAGCAGGGTCCGCACGTCCCCGCCCGGATCCGGCGGGGGCTCGAGGCCCGGGCTCTTCAGCCGGACGATCAGGAGAATCGCGAGCCCGGCCAGGAGAAACGGCAGCCAGACCGTCTTGCGCAGTCTTTCCTTCCGGTGCGTCCGGAGATCCTCGGCCGTGAGCCGTTTGGTGAAGCTGATGGCCACGAAGAAGATCACGGAGATGAGGCCGGCGCACACGGACAGCTCGAACATCGCGGCGTACGGCGCGTCCAGCCGGAACATCAGAAGCGACACGGCCACGCTGACGGCCGCGAGCCCGATGACCGACATCATGAGGCGGACGCTCAGCACGGCCCACAGGGCCGCCAGCACGAGAAGTCCGAGAAGGATCAGATCCACGGTCATTCGATCACCACAGCAGTTGTTGAATGGGCGTCAGTAAAAACCGGTACACGAACGGAAAGCCGATGCCGATGGCCGCGGTCAGTCCGGCCAGGGCCAGCTGGGGCGCCAGGTACGCAGCCCGCGCTTCGGTTACGGCCGTCCCGGTCTCCGGACCTTTGGCGAAGAACACGCGTCTCTGCATGGAGAGGAAATACGCAAGGGTCAGCAGGCTGGCAACCAGGGCCAGAACGGCCGCGGCATGGAACCCCGCCTGCCAGAGCGCCAGCAGGATGATGACCTTGCTCCAGAACCCGCCCAGCGGCGGGATTCCGGCCGTGGACAGCAGGCCGATCACGGCCGACAGGCTGGACCAGGGCATCTGCGCCTGCAGGCCGCCCATGCGGTTCATGTCATTGTGCCCGAGCCGCGATTCGACGGCGGCCGCGTTCGAGAAGAGCAGGCTCTTGAACACGGCGTGGTTCAGCAGGTGGAACACCGCACCGGCCAGGGCCAGCGGCGTGCGGCAGCCGAGGGCCAGGACAATGTACCCGACCTGGCTGATGCTGGAATACGCGAGCATGCGCTTGTAGTCCGACTGGCCGATGGCGGCCAGGGCGCCGGCGTAGATGGAGACGATCCCCAGCGTCATGAGCAGGGTCTGCACTTCCGGCGCCGCCGGGAGCACAAACCCGGTGAGCCGGATGAGCCCGTACACGCCCGTGGCCTTGGTCACGATGCCGGCCAGCAGGACGGACACGGGTCCGGGCGCCGTGCCGTACGCGTCGGGCAGCCACCCGTGGAAGGGCACCACGCCGCCCTTGATGAAGAGGCCCGCCATGAAGGCCAGGCCGCCGACGCGGGCGAACTCCGGATGCGCGGACTGGAGGCAGGCGGCCCGGACTTCGGCGAAGGAGGTGCCGGCTCCCGCGAGCATGAAGAATCCGACGCCGGCGAGCATGAGCACCGTGGCCACGGTGGACATCACCAGGTACTTGAAGGCGCCCTCCAGTCCGGCCATGCCGCGGCGGAAGGCGATGAGAATGAAGGACGCCACCGAGGCGGCCTCGAAGAAGACGTACAGGGTGAACAGGTCGCCTGAAAGCGCGGCTCCGTTCATGCCGATCACGGACACGAAGAGCAGGTTCGCGAAGTAGAACCGGTCCTTTTCATCGGTAAAAGCGGCGCGGCTCACGGCCAGGCTGGAGGCCGCGACCACCGCGATCGTGAGCAGCATGACCCAGGTCAGGCCGTCGGCCGACGTCTTGAAAACGAGGAACCCGGCCAGCGGGTCCGCGAACGGCTCTCCGCCCGACAGCATGGCCCACAGGGCGGCCGCGGCCTGGGCGGCCAGAAAGGCCAGACCCGCGCCGAAAGACACGGCCTGGCCGACGCCCCGCTTCCACGGCAGGTTGAAGAGCATCAGGCAGACGAGGGGCACCAGTATCAGAAGGGACTGCAAGGACGCGACTCCTGTTTTTCTGAAGA
>CAZNXX010000003.1:45488-49161 GCA_964577095.1 uncultured bacterium
AGGGGCACCAGTATCAGAAGGGACTGCAAGGACGCGACTCCTGTTTTTCTGAAGAACGGGTTTCCGTCCGGTTCAGCGGAACATCCACCAGGCCGCGGCCGCGAGGCCCGCCATGGACCAGAGGATGTAGGCCGTGTAGGCGCCGGACTGCAGCCTGCGCGTTCCGGCCGAAAGCGTTTTGGCAGCGGACACAGACACGACGTCATACAGGGCGTTCACGCCCCGGTCCGCGGCATTCAGAATTCTCGAAAGAACGCCGATGAAGGCCGTCCAGTGGTTGTAGGGATCGAACGCCTGGCGCTCGGCCCGGTCGTAGATGCCGGACAGTCCGGGCGCGTGGTGGATGTGGTCGGCCGCGCCCAGACCCGCTCCGGAGCGCTTCACACCGTACCAGTGGTTCAGCAGGGCGGCCGCGAGCACGATCAGGGTGCCGGCCACCAGCATCCAGTTCGCGGGCATGCCCGAAACGTGATGGCCGGCCAGGGCCTCCTCGCCCACCGCGGGCGCGAGAAAGCGGTGCACGGGCAGTGTGTTGTAGACGCCGAACAGGACGCACAGGCCGGCGATGACGAGCGTGGGCAGGAGCATGGGCCACGGCGCCTCGCGGACGTCCCTGTGTTCGGGCTTCGCCGGGCCGAAGAACGCCGCGTGTCCGAGCTTCAGGAAGGACGCGGCCGTGAAGAAGGATCCGAGCACCGCGGCGAGGTAGAACACCCAGTGCCGCTCGAGCGCGGCATCGTACACCAGTTCCTTGGAGAAGAATCCGTTGAAGGGCGGCACGCCGGAGATCGAGAGCCCGAACACGACGAATGCGGCTGCGGTCAGGGGCATGCGCCTGCCGAGACCGCCGAGTTCGCGCAGGTCCGTGGTGCCGGCCTGTTTCTCCACCATGCCCGCGGTGAGAAAGAGCCCGCTCTTGTACAGCGCGTTGTTCAGCATGTGGAAGAGGCCACCGATCACGCCGACCGCCGAGGCCGTGCCGATGCCGAGCACCATGTACCCGACCTGGCTGATGGCGTGGTACGACAGCAGTTTCTTGTAGTCCTTCTGGATCAGGGCCATGAGCACGGCGAGCAGGATGGTCACGGCGCCGACGCTCATGAGCAGGAGCGACACCCATGACCCGGCCTGCAGGCTGTACAGGTCGAGCGACAGCCTGGCCAGAAAGTAGATGCCGACAAGTTTCTCGAGCGCGCCGGGGAAAAAGGCCATGAACGGCAGGGGCGCATCCTCGGCCGCGAACGGGATCCACGAGTGGAAAGGCATGGACCCGGCCTTGGCCAGGCCGCCGATGGCGAGCAGGAGGAACGCCAGGATGTTCAGCCCCTCCACCGGCAGGTGGATGGAGGACATCACGAGCGACCCGGCCGCGTGCCCGGTCATGGCGATGCCGGCCATCATGCAGAGGTCCGACACGCCCACGATGACGAACATCTTGATTGCCGTGCGCCAGGCGTCCTTGCGGCCCATGGCGATGAGGCCGTACATGGATCCGAGCAGGCCTTCCCAGAAGAACAACAGGAGCACCAGATGGTCCGCGATCACCGCGCCTGCCGCGAATCCCGCGGACAGCATCAGGAATCCGAAGAAATGCGGCGCGATCGGATTGCCCTTGAGATGCGAAATCGAGTACAGCGCCGTGCAGAAGGCGAAGAAGGACACAGCGGCCAGGATGAATCCGTTGAACGGCATGAGCCGGCAGACGAAGTCGAGGCCGAAACCGGCCCAGGGCAGTGCGGCGGTCCCTTCCTTCCCGAAGAGAAAGGCGGAAACGGCCAGCATGCCGGCCGTGGCGGCCAGGGACAGCACCGCGCCCGATCCCTTCCACGCTTTCGCCAGGAGGAAAATCAGTACGCCCGCGGCCAGCGGCAGAAAAACGGGTATCAGCAGAGTCGACGGGTTCATGGCTGCGTCATTTCACCTGAGTGAAGATGGAGGATGCGATGGACTGGACCATTCCGGACGGGGCCGAAATCCAGACGCCGGCGATGAGCGAGAGGCCCGCCAGCACGGCGATCACGGCCACCATGCTCTTCGACCCCTCTTTCGCCTCCGGGTGCGAACATTCGCCGAGGAACACCAGGCGGAACACCCGGAACAGGTACATGATGGTGAGAAAGGCGCCGGCGATGAAGACCAGGGCGAGCGGCCATCGGCCTGCCTGAACCGGGGCCGCGATGACCATGTATTTTCCGAAGAATCCGCCGAAGGGCGGAATGCCCATGACCGAGAGGCTGCAGAGCATGAACGAGACGGCCGTCACCGGCATCGTCTTGTAAAGCCCGCCGAGTTTCGTCACGTCCTTGGTGTGCGTGTTCTGCTCCACGATGCCCGCGCCGAGGAAGAGCCCGGCCTTGGCCAGGCCGTGTGTCAGGATGTAGAGCAGGCCGCCCGCCAGCCCGATTTCATTCCCCTGGGACAGGCCCAGGAAGATGAAACCGATCTGGCTGATGGTCGAAAACGCGACGATGCGCTTGAGATCCGTGTCGACCAGGGCCGCGCCCGCGGACACCAGGGCCGAGGCCGCGGCGATCCAGCCGACCAGCTCCATGGTGAAGATGTCGGCCGGAAGGCTGGCCACGAAGAGCCGGGCGTAGACGTACACGCCGATCTTGACCAGGACCGCGGCGTGCAGGAGCGCGGTGACCGGCGAAGGCGCGACGCCCGCGTCCGGAAGCCAGGTGTGGAAAGGCAGGGTCGCGGACTTGGACAGGATGCCTGCCAGGATGAGCAGAACCGCGGCATGGGGCACGGCGGTGGTCGCGTAAAAGGCCGAGAGATCGGACAGCTCGAAGGACCCGGCCTCGGTTCCCAGCATGAGAAAGCCCAGAAGCATGAGCAGGGCGCCGAAACCCGTGACCAGGAAGGACTTGTCCGCCCTGAGCACATAGAGCGGCTCGCGGAAGAATCCGATCAGCCGCCAGGAGGCGATGGCCGTGATTTCCCAGAATATATAGAGAAGAATCAGATTTCTGGAGAAGATGAGCCCCATCATGGACCCCAGGAACAGGGTCACCATGAAATAGTACTCGTTCCGGTTGTCGTAATGGGATATGTAGCGGAAAGAGTAGAGGACGATCAGACTGCTGATCAGGGACGAAACCAGGGCCATGAACACGGCCAGCCCGTCCGCACCGACGGAGAAATTGAACCCCAGGGGCAGGCCGCGGAACACCGCCACCCCTTCCCCGGCCGCGGGCCAGAGCAGGCAGGACCCTAAGAATGAAACGGCCACGAATATTAAAGAGGCTGCGTTTCTCAGTTTTTCCGATGCCTTGCCCAGGAGCGGCAGAAAGAGCGACCCCAAAGTGGGCACGAAAATGACGGCGAGCAGAATGGCTGAATAATTCATCTTGAAAATTCACCCGAAGCGATAATTATTCACACAAAAAAGCCCTGTCTTTTCATAAGACAGGGCCTGGTCAAAACGAGTTTTGACCCTCAAGGAATACGTGCATTCCCTTTTGAACTTCCCGCCTCACAATTGCCTGTCTTTTTTTGTTTTGAAAATTATCCGGAAAACCTTAAAAGCGTATCCGCCTCAAAAAAATGGCGGGATCGACGGGACTCGAACCCGCAACCTCCGGCGTGACAGGCCGGCGCTCTAACCAAGTTGAACTACGATCCCGAACCAGAGCGAAAATTTAATCAACTTTAAGTGGAAAGTCAATGA
>CAZNXX010000004.1:0-45276 GCA_964577095.1 uncultured bacterium
GTTTGACCTATAAATCCGCGATCCGAAACGCCTACTTTTTCGGAATTTTCGCCCTGGGCGCATCGACTCCCTTTCTGCCCGTTTTTCTCAAGGAACGCCTCGGATTCGACAACCGGGAACTGGCCCTCGTCCTCATGGTGCGGCCGGCCATGGCGCTCCTGGGTCAGCCGTTCTGGAGCTGGCGGGCCGATTCCACACGGAGCCGGACGCGCCTGGCCGCGATCGCGAGCGTGCTGTCGGCCTTTTGTTTCCCCCTCGTCCTGGCGGGACACCGTTTCCCCGCTGTTCTGATGCTCATGGCGCTTTCCGCTTTCTTCTTCATGCCGTTCAATTCCATGAGCGACACAATCACCTTCGATTATCTCGGCTCATCCAGGCGCAATCACTTCGGCAGTTTTCGTATTTTCGCTTCTCTCGGTTTTTTCGCGGCTGTGATTGTCTCCGGGCCCCTGTACGACAGGCTCGGCCTGCGCTGGCTCTTCCTGCTGTTTTCGCTGGGCATGCTGGTTTCCGCGTGCTTTATCCGGAAGGTCCCATCCCGCCGCAGTTCAACGCAGCAGACCGGCGACTGGCGGTCCCTGTTCGCCTTTCTCCGCAGGCGCAACGTGCTGTTTTTCATCCTGGCGGTCCTCGTGTCCGAGACTGCGAACCAGATGGCGTACGTTTTTCTCAGCGTGTACGCCAAGTCGCTGGGCGCGAACAACGCCCAGACGGGATGGATCTGGGCTACGGCCACGGGCATGGAAATGATCACCATGGCCTTCATGCCGTTCATCATCCGCCGCGTGGGACTGAAGAACGTGCTCGTGCTCGGAACCTTTTTCGTTCTGTTCCGATGGATGCCCATCGCCTTCGTCCATGACTGGTGGATGCTCCTGCCTTTCCAGTGCTTCCACATCATCACTCTCACTTTCGTGTACGTGGGCGCGGCGATTTTCATGGACGCCGAAGCGCCTCCCGGAATCCGTTTCTCGGCCCAGGCCTTTTTCAGCACCTTCGTGCTGAACGGAGCCGCACTCATCGGCACGCTTCTGGGAGGACTGATCAGCCAGCGCCACGGTTACGGCCCGATCTTTTTCGTATCCGGGGCGCTCGGTGTCGTCTCCGCGGCCGTGATGGCGGTTTTCGTGCGCAATCCCAGCCGCATCCACCTGCCGGGAGGTGAAAACGCGCTCAGCCCGCAGGCCGGCCATCCGGCGGCCCGGCCCTGAACCGGACCGACGGAACGGACCCGCGGGTCAGTGCCGCTGAAAATGGATTAAAACGGAATTGGAACCAGGAAGGCTGATCCGGACGGAACGCCCGGATGGCGGGTCCCTCTCCGCGGACCGGGTTTCATCGCGTCACGGTCGAGCGGTCTTTCTCTCTGAGTCCAGCACCTGCCCGGCCGCGTCGAGCAGGTCATCGGCGATCCAGTCCGGTTTCACGTCGAACTCCCCGTCCTTCGCGCCGAATCCCGTGCGGACGGCCACGGTCTTCATCCCCGCCCGTCTCCCGGTCTCGATGTCGGATGTCTTGTCGCCGATCATCACGCTCCGCGTCAGATCCAGATTCAAATCATCCTCCGCGCGGCGCACCAGCGCCTGTCCGGGTTTCCGGCAGTCGCATTTTTCGGATTTGCTGTGGGGGCAGAAATAGACCTTGTCGACCAGAACGCCCGCGGCGGACACCTGCCCGAACAGGGCGCGGTTCACGCGGTAGAAATCCTCCTTCGAGTAATACCCCATGCCGATTCCCGGCTGGTTCGTGATCAGGATGATGCGAAAGCCCATGTCCTGGAACCGTTTCATCCCCTCCAGGGCGTTCGGCAGAACGCGGATCCGATCCGGTTCATGCAGGTACTCGGCTTCCTCGATGACGGTTCCGTCCCGGTCCAGAAACACCGCGACAGACCGTTTCGCGGGCTTGCGCTCGATGTGCGCGGCGCCCTCCTGCTCCACGACCGTCTCCGCCGGACGGCCGCCTGAAGAGAGAACGCGTTCGATGACCGCTGTCGAGGAAACCGCTTCCGTGACCGGGATCAGCCGGATCTCTCCCCCGAAGGACGACAGCGCGTCGGATGAGGTCAGTCTTTCCGGACTGTAATCACCAGCTTTGATGTAAAACCGGGGTTTCAGCGCTTCGAGGTTGGCGCGGTTCCTCCGCTCGTCGAACAGGAAAACGTAATCGACGGATTCAAGCGCGGCCACCAGCTTGAGCCTCTGGGATTCAGGGACAATGGGCCGGTCCGGCCCCTTGTATTCACGCACGGACCGGTCTGAATTCACGCCCACGACCAGGATGTCGCACAGGGCTTTGGCCTTCTCGAGGTAATCGGCATGCCCCGCGTGCAGCAGGTCAAAGGCGCCGGAAGTGAAGCCGACCGTCTTGCCCGCCGACCGGATGGATTCGCAGATACAGACGAGTTCTTCCCGGCTTTTGATTTTCCGTTCAATCATGGACCCCGCCTCCGGAAGCCCGGTTGATCAGGCGGAAACCGCCTGTCCCCTGCTCCTGAGTTCGTCTCTCAGCCGCCGCGTGGCGGCCTGTATCTTCGCGAAATCCAGCCCGGTTTCCCGGCACATGTCCGTGACCAGCTCGAGCGGAAGCGCGTTCTCCGTCCGGATCCGCTCCAGCGCCCGCTCGCGCGTCATGAGCCCCTCGCGGATCATACTGCTGAACAGGTCGTCCTTCTCGGAGAAACCGAACAGCTCCATGAATATCCAGTGCTTCAGGAATGCCAGCTTGCAGTCGAACCGCCACGGGGAGGTGACGTTCGCGGGTTTGCGCCAGCCCAGCTCCGTCTCGATCACCCGGTGCATCTCCGCTTCGTCGAATCCGACGTAGTCGAGGTAATCCACCTTGGTCTGGTCGGCATAGAAAAGCTTCTGCATCAACGGAAAAGGCAGGTACTGGTACAGGAAGGCCCGGCCTTCAGCGGTCATGCACGGCGGACTCTTGAAATAGCGGGGGTTGGCCGCGAGGTCCCGGGCCAGATTGCCGACCAGCCCCAGCGCGTTCCGCTGATCCCTGCGGGCCCCGGCGCCGGCCAGGGCGTACTTGAAGTGGGCTTCCTCCACTCCGCCGGCCCCGGTAACGACCAGTGAAACGCCCATTTTCTTCGCCGTTTTACGGAGACCGATCTCGATGTTGCCGTTGCAGATCGTGCAGGTCAGCATGATGAAACCGAGGGACGGCTTCTCCATCCAGGCTTCGAAATTGTGCTTCAGGCATTTCAGGAGCGATCCGCCGCGGTCTACGTGAAAATCGACGCCCACGGCCTCGGTCATGTTTTTCATGTTCAGGACCGCGGTTTCCGGAACGAGCCCGTTGTCGATGAAATACGCCAGCACCTTCATCTTGTGGACGCGGACCAGCTGGTGCAGAACGTATGCGCTGTCCCGGCCGCCGCTGATTCCCACAACCGCGTCGTACGGCTGTCCCTTGGCCTTTTGCCGCTCGAACACCGAGTCGAGCGCTTCCCGTCCCAGAAACTGTTTCTTGATGTGGGACTCACAGAAACAGCACGTCCCCTGCCCGTTGAATTCGATTCCGGGGTAGGTTTGCGGTAGAATGCACGAATTGCAGCGCTGCAAAAAAGACCTCCTCGTCAATGACTGGAATGGATCGGGCCGGAGCCTCGGAACCGGAAAATGTACGAAAAATCGGCTCCGAAAACAATCCTAAAAGTCCGGTGACGGCCCGCATGCCGTCCCGATCGAACGGGGACGCCGGAAGGGCCGGGATCAGAAATGCAGCTTCAGACTGAGCCCGGCGGAGCAAGGCCCGGCGGACGGGGTCAGGGAAAAGGAAGGGTTGGATTCCGTGGAACCGGAAGGCCCGGCGAGAGCCCACTCGGCTATTCCCGTGAGGACGAGGGCCGCGCCTGCGCCCGTCCACAGGCCTGCGGACCGGTTCAGCCGAACCGAACGGCCGTGAAAGCGGTCTGCGTCCGCCGGCGCGTCGGCGCGCCTGTAATCGTCCTCCGCCTGTCCGGCGAAATGGAATTGCATGAGGCCGAGTGCAACGGACACGAGCCCGGTTCCCGCGGAAACGACGGCCATCTTCCGGAGCAGCAGCCTGGGGGCGGCAGGCGCGGTTTCGATCGTCCAGTCGCCGAGTCCGGGCATTTCGGACCGGATCTCGCCGCGCACGAAATCGTTCCGGCTGATCCGGTCGCCGAGGGACTCGGACAGTATCTCCGCCGCGCATTGACCCGCCTGGAACCTGCGGATGCGGACACGGCCGACGTCCCAGTCGCCGCCGTCGCTTTTCCTCCGCCACACGGTCACTTCGTCCCCAACGGATAGCCCGGACGACTCCGGCGCGTCGATCAGGCACAGCCTGCCCCGGATCCGGAGAACGGGGTACACAGCGGTCGCGGAATCCGCGAATCCGGAATCGGCCGCCGGTTCCCCGGATGCAGGTTCATCATCCGGGTTGTCGACAGCCGCCTCCGCCGCTTCTTCCGCCCCGGCTGTCTGCGTATCCGTTCCAGCCGTTTCCGTGGTGCGACCGGCCGGTTCGGGTTCGGGTTCGGGTACGGGTGTTTCCGCCATCTGCGGCAAGTCCGCGAAATCGCCCGCGGAAATTTTCAGATCGATGCTCTCGCTGACGATTTCAGCGGCGCACTTTCCGGACTGGTACCGCACGACGCGGACCCGTCCGACCTGGCTGAAAAACCCGAGTTCATTCTTCCGGTACACGTCTATTTCTCCGCCCACGGCCAGCCCGGACGAGGCGTTCATGTCGATGAGCACATACTGGCGCACGCGCCTCAGGACCTTCTGTGAATGGGAAGCCCCTGCGCCGAGCAGAAAGACGAGGATCAGGCTCCAGGACAGCGCGTTTTTCACTGGTCGATGTCCGCTTTCAGATGGTCAAAAACGATTCAAAACATGGTCCGGCAAGGCGGACCGCCCGTAAAATGTTATTAAACAAGCAAAGGCCATGCCCCGGATCGGGGACCCATAAAAAAAATCCGGCGATCCTTTATGGAGACGGCCGGGTTCCGTTGGATGGACGCATCCCATGCGTCCGGGATCAGCATGCCGCTCATTGAACAGTGTCAGCCGGCGTCTCGTTTGGGTCCGGATGAACCGGATCGTCCGGCGATCCCGGACCGCGACCGCACAGCGCCTCCTTGACTCTCACCGCGACCGGCCGGGACATTCCGGCGACGGCCGCGATTTCATCGACCGACGCCCTCCGTACGGCTTCCGCGGAACCGAAACGGAGGAGCAGGGCCTTGCGGCGGCTGGGCCCGATGCCCGGAACATCGTCGAGGGACGAACGCACGGCGCGTTTGGCCCGCAAAGACCGGTGAAACGTCACGGCGAAACGGTGGGCTTCGTCGCGCACGCGCTGGAGCAGGTGGAGGGAAGCGGAAGCGCGCGGAAGGGTCTGGGATTCCGACAGGCCCGGCCTGAAGACCTCTTCGAGCCGCTTGGCGAGGCCGATCACGGGCTGGCCGCCGGCCCCGCACGCCCGGAGCGCCTCGCACGCCGCCGAGAGCTGTCCTTTTCCTCCGTCCACCAGGATCAGGTCGGGCAGCGGCAGCCCTTCGCGCATCAACCTCGACACGCGGCGCGAGACCGCCTCGGACATGGCCGCGAAATCGTCGATGCCTTCGACGTTCCGGATCCTGAATTTCCGGTACCCGCTTTTCAGGGGCCTTCCGTTCTCGAACACGACCATGGAGGCCACGGTGTCCTTGCCCGCCAGATGAGAGATGTCGAAGGCCTCGATGCGCTTCGGAGGCCTCGGGAGACCGAGGTCGCGCTGTAGCGCGGAGACGGACGGCGCCACCCAGTCCCCGGACTGCGATTTCTGGAGGCGCAGCTCCCCGAGCAGCAGGCGCGCGTTCTGCCGGACCATGGCCATGAGCTCCGCGGGCTTGCCCTCGGCCGGAACCGTCAGCCGCACGGCCGATCCTTTCCGGCCGGAAAGCCAGGCCTCGACCGCTTCGCGGTCGTCGATGCCGAAGGGGATGTGGATGTCCGAGGGGATACTGTCGGCCCGCAGGTAATACTGCTTGAGAAAGGCGGACAGGATCTCCGGCTCGGGCGTCGCCTCCGCGTGCTCGAGGCCGAACTGCCTCCGGTTCACGATCTTGCCGTCCCGCACGTCGAACACCAGGCCGCAGGCGCCGTCCCCGTCCCCGGCCGCGGCCACCAGGTCCCGTTCGGTCTCCGGGTCCCCGGCCACTTTCTGCCTGGACTGGAAGTGCAGCACCGAGCGGATCTGGTCGCGGAGCCGGGCAGCCTGCTCGAATTCCCGGTTCTCCGCCAGTTCCCGCATCCGCCGCTCCAGGTCCTCCACGAGCCGCCGGTTCCGTCCCTCGATGAAGGCCACGGTGCGGTCGATGACTTGCCGGTATTCGACCTCCGTGACGCGGCCCTCGCAGGGTCCGCCGCAGCGGCCGAGGTGGAACTGCAGGCAGATCCGGTGTTTTTTCAGGCGGATCGTCTCTCCGGTGATCGCGAGGCCGCAGGTGCGGATCGGAAAGATGCGGCGGATGGCGGACAGGAGCTGGCGCATCGAGCCGACGTCGGTGTAGGGGCCGAAAACCAGGGCGTTGTCGCGGTCGGGCCTGCGGACCACGGTCACCCGGGGATACGGCTCGACCGTGACGCGGATATACGGATAACTCTTGTCGTCCTTCAGGTTGACGTTGTATCGCGGCCGGTGGCGCTTGATGAAATTGGCCTCGAGGATCAGCGCCTCGATCTCCGAATCCGTGTGGATGAACTCGAAGTCGGCAACCTTGGACATGAGAACCGCATGCTTGGGGTCTCCCGGCGGATCCGGGACGCGGAAATGCGTGCGGACCCGGTTCCGCAGAGACTTGGCCTTGCCGACATACAGGATCTGACCCTTCGCGTCCTTGAAGAGGTACACGCCAGGCTCGGCCGGAAGGTTTCGGATGCGCTCATCCAGTTTCTGGGGCATGTCGGTTATTCCTTCACATGCGCTCATCCGGGTTCCGGAACATGTCGGTCAAACCTCGGACGAGCGGCCGCCCGGGGGATCGACGCCGCCGGAAAAGAAAAAGGCTCGGACACGCGGAAACCGTGCGTCAAAGCCTGTTTGAAGCGGAATCGGGAGGAGACGGTCAGGACTCGATCTGCTCCTCGATCTTGGCCGCCTTGCCTTTGAGCTGGCGCAGGTAGAACAGCTTGGCGCGGCGGATGCGGCCCTTGCGGGTGCGTTCGATTTTCTGGATCAGCGGCGAGTACAGCGGGAAGATGCGCTCAACCCCCACGCCGCCGGATATTTTACGGACCGTGAAGGTCTTGTTGATGCCGCCGCCGCGTTTCTGGATGCACAGGCCGCGGAAAATCTGGATGCGCTGCTTGTCTCCTTCGACCACCTTGAAGTGGACGGCGACGTCGTCGCCCGGGTTGAATTCGGGGACGTCCGCCTTGACCTGCTCCGCGCCCACCAGTTCCAGCATGTCCATTTTAACAATCCTCCTTGGAGTGCGATCGATTGATCGTTCTGTTTAGTTCAAACCTGCGTTCCGTCCGTGTCACTTGTACCGGGTGTTTCGGCGGGGCCGCCCGGGCTGCGCTTCAGCAGATCGGGCCTTCGCTCGGCCGTCCGGCGGAGCGCCTGCTCCTCACGCCATGCGTCGATCCGGGCATGGTGCCCGGAGAGCAGGACATCCGGGACCTTCAACCCGCGGAATTCCTCGGGCCGTGTGTAATGGGGATGGTCCAGCCGTCCGCTGACAAACGAATCGCCGTCCGCCGAGTCGCTGTTTCCGAGCACGCCCGGTTGCAGCCGAACCACCGCATCGATGATCACGGCCGCGGCCAATTCGCCGCCCGAGAGGATGTAATCGCCGATCGAAATCTCCTCGTCGACCAGCGACTCGATGACCCGCTCGTCGACGCCGCGGTAGTGGCCGCAGAGAAAGACAAGCTGGGTTTCGGCGGCCAGGGACGCGGCTTTGGACTGGCTGAACGTCTCGCCCTGAGGCGACATCAGCAGGACCCGTAAAACCGCCTCCGGGCTGTCCCTCCGGACGGCCTCGATGCAGCGGAAAATCGGCTCGGGCTTCAGAATCATGCCCGCCCCGCCCCCGTACGGGTAATCGTCGACGGTGCGGTGGCGGTCCTCCGCGAAATCCCTCAGGTCCCAGATGCGGTAATGAACACGTTCCTTCAGGCTGGCCTGACGAAGCATGCTTTCCGCGAAAATCGCATCGAACATGCCGGGGAACGGGGTGATGACATCGATGCGCATGCGGTCAGATCAGTCCTTCGATGGTGGCGATCGTCACGAGTCCCGCCCGGGGGTCGACCGATCGTATCCATTCCTTCACCATCGGAACCAGGAGTTCCTCCCCTTCCCGGTCGATCACCAGAAGGTCCTGTCCCGGGGCTTTCAGAACCTCGCGCACCATTCCGACCGTTTCTCCGGCCGCGGTCACGGCCTTCAATCCGATCAATTCAAACAGGTAGTACGACCCTGCCGGAAGCGGCCGGCTCAGCGACCGCGCAATCCGGATCCAGCGTCCCGCCACCGATTCGGCCACGGTCCGGTCGTCGATGCCTTTCAGCTTGATCAGGACGAAGGCGCCGGAAAGCCGCACGCTCTCGACCGCGTGCCGTTTCCCCGGTTCCTCGTCCCCGTCTGCCAGCCACACCATTCGAAGCCGCTTGAACCGTTCCGGATCGTCGGTCAGCGGGAAAACCTTGAGTTCGCCGCGGAGTCCGTGCGCGCCGGTGACGCGTCCGACCGACACGGTCGAAGCGTCCTTCTGCCCGCCCGGATCCGGGACCTGCGACCCGGCTATTCCAGAATTTCCAGAAGCGCCCTTTTGCCGCGCTTGGCCGAGGCCGCCGTCAGGAGGGTCCTGATTGATTTCGCTGTCTGACCTTTCCGTCCGATCACCTTTCCGAGGTCCCCGTCTCCGACGCGAAGTTCAAACACCGTGGTTTTCTCTCCGTCGACTTCCGTGACCACGACAGCCTCCGGATGGTCGACCAGATGCCTGGCGATGAACTCGACGAACTCCTTCATGGCCGCATTCCCTCCTCATGTCAGGTTCCACTCGATTCCGATATCGTCTCCAGAAGAAGGCGTTCATTCCGATGACATCGGTTCAGCGTGAAACGGACGGACAGGGACCGGCGGGCGGCCGGAGGTCGTTGAAGCTCCCCGCCGTAAGCGGCGGGGAATCTTCTATCTGTAAAGAAGAGACATCTGACATTCGCTCGCTTACCCCGCGGCCCCGCTTCGCGGGATCAAGCTATTATATGTCTTCTTGTTGAAGACAAACCGCGGGGAATGCGCTCGCTGTCAGATTCAGGCGGCCGGAGCGGAAGCCTGGGGTTCGGCGGGCGCCGCTGCCGGAGCGGCCGCTTCGGGTTTCGCTTCGGGTTTCGCTTCGGCCGCTTTTGCTGCCTTATCCCTGGCTTTCTTGGAAACGCGGGTTTTCTCTCCCGCGCGTCTGGAGCGGTCGACCTGCACGGCCTCCCACTTCTTCACTTCCTCTTCGATCCGGGTTTCCTCGAATCCGCGCTTCTTCAGGTTGCGGCGCACCAGAATGCCCTTGTGCTTCAGAAGGCTCCGTACGGTGTCTGAGGGAACCGCGCCCTTGTCGAGCCAGTAATTCACTCGCGACTCCTCCACCTTCACGGCTGAGGGATTCGTCAGCGCTTCATAGGTGCCGAGACATTCGAGGTAACGCCCATCGCGCGGGGAGCGCGTATCGGTCACCACGATCCGGTAAAACGGACGCTTTTTGCGGCCGAACCGTGTCAAACGGATTTTGACTGACAAACAGTACCTCCTGTTGGTGTGAGACTGCCTTTTTCAGTGTCAGGGTTTAAACGTCCCGGGTCGCTCAGCCGAACGGGAACCTTCCGTGCATTCCGGCAAGCCCCTTTCCCCTGAGTTTTCCCATTCTCTTCATCATCGTCTGCATCGCCTGAAAATCCCGCAGCAACTGGTTCACGTCCTGCACGCGGGTGCCGCTCCCGGAGGCGATGCGCTTGCGCCTGCTGCCGTCGATCACATGGGGCTTCCGGCGCTCTTCGATGGTCATGGACATGATGATCGCCTCGATCCGGACGAGGGATTTCTCGTCCGGCGCGGTGTTCACCGGCACCCGGCCGCGCATGCCGGGCACCATGTCCATCAGCTGCGACAGGGGTCCCATCTTTCGCACCTGCCGGAGCTGATCGACAAAATCCTCCAGCGTGAACCCGCTGCCGGTGAGCCGCTTCGCGAGTTTCTCCGCCTGCTCCCGGTCGACACTCTCCTGCGCCCGCTCCACCAGCGACACGATGTCGCCCATTCCCAGGATGCGCGAAGCGAGCCGGTCGGGGTGGAAAACCTCGAGGCCGTCGGTTTTCTCGCCCGTGGACAGGAATTTCACGGGCTTTCCGGTGACCGCGCGGATCGACAGCGCGGCGCCGCCGCGGCCGTCGCCGTCCATCTTGGTGAGGACGATTCCGTCGAATCCGGGCTGAACCGCGAAGGCCTGCGCGGATTTCACGGCGTCCTGTCCCGTCATCCCGTCCGCGACGAACAGGATTTCCGAGGGTTTCACCGCAGCTTTGACGGTCGCAATCTCATCCATCATGTCCGCGTCGATGTGCAGACGTCCCGCGGTGTCGACAATGACCGTGTCGAGGCTTCTCTTTCGCGCCTCGGCAACGGCGCCTGCCGCGATACGATCCGCTGAAAGGCCGGTGGGCGCGTAAACGGGAAGACCCGCGTCTTCCCCCAGCCGCTTGAGCTGTTCGGCTGCAGCGGGCCTGTGAATGTCGGCCGCGGCGAGCAGTGCCCTTCGGTTGCGTTTCGCCAGGTGTCGGCCCAGCTTTGCGCAAAACGTGGTCTTGCCGGACCCCTGCAGACCGACCACCAGAACCACGGCCGGCAACGGGCCGTCGAGACGCACCGGAACATGCGCGGTTCCGAGCAAAGCGATCAGCTCGTCATGCACGATCTTGACGAGCATCTGGCCGGGTTGAATGCCGGCTGTCACGTCACGGCCGATCGCTTTGGCCTTGACGGACGCGATGAACTCGGACGCGACCTTGTAATGAACATCCGCTTCGAGCAGAACACGCCTGATCTCACGGCAGGATTCTTCGATGTTCTGTTCAGAAAGCTTGCCGGTGGCCCTGATTTTTTTCAGGACACCGTCGAATTTTCGGACAATATCTTCGAACATAATATGCCAATAAAGCCATGAAATTTAAGGAAAAAATGCTGGGGATGCAAGGGGTTTTATTGAATTAAAGTCAATCAGGATTAATTATCTAATTTATTGAATATCATTAAATTATCTGCTTCGCCGGTCGAGATTCAGACGTTTTCCTCCGTCGATTGAGTGATCACCCCCCCTCCCGAAGTGCCCGGTCACGGGAAAAGTATCCAAACGATCACCCTGTATTGGACCGGTCCGTGGCCCGTGGTACGCTCAGATTCGCGTTATATTCGAATACGGACGCGCATGCCGCCCGGAACGTCTTCCCCGGAGGCCAGGATGATGTAGCCTCCCCCGCTTCCGGAGAAAATCGCGCCCGGATAACGGGCATACGCCCGCAGTTTTTTCTCCTGCTCCTCCGGAACCGCGCGGGGCAGAAGCCGCTTCCAGGCCTCCAGGTTCATGGACAAGGACCGTCCCAATTGCGAGACATTCCGGTCGCGGATGCCGGACCAGCAGCATTCAGCGGATTCGGCCAGCATCTGCACGCCTTCCACGGTCACGTTGCGATCCTGGAGGGGATCGTATTGCAGGGGCCGTGATCCGACGGGAATCAGGCGCAGAACGCTTTCCAGCCATCGGGCCGCGTCCGGGTCCGTGATCGAGTCGATGGCCGCCGGCCAATACCCGCCCTCGTAGTGAAGACGATTGATGCCCGGCATCAGAAGTCCGAGATGGTCCTGGGATCCGGACACGTACGGGGAACCGGGCGGATTCTCGGCGCCGAACAGCAGTCTGGCGTTGCGCTCCGGGTCGCCGTCCGGGAAGCGGTCGCCCCAGAGTTCCAGCGCCACCTTGCGCGAGCTGGTGCCCATGCCCGAGCGTTCGTTAAAAACGACGGTCGGGAGAATCTGAACGACGATGACCGGTCCGGGGTGCAGTTGGGAAACCCAGGGCTGGTCCATCCATCCGCCGGCCAGGCAGATGCGGTACGGCAGGCGGAGCTTCAGTTTGACGTCGGAACTTGAACGGGCCGGCAGGCCCTTCTCGGGTACCCGGTCGAGGACGATGTACTGCACGCCGTTCTCGCGGCACAAGCGTTCCTTTTCCGGCGTGTGCCCGTCCGAATTCACCACGAAACGGTCCGGTTTCAGCCGCTTCAGGTCCGGCTCGAAGTCGAGCAGACCCCTGCCGGATCCCAGAATCGCGTCATGGACGTGACGGATTGACCGGACGAGAAACAGGCGTTCGTCCTGCGTGAAAACCGGCGGCCGGCCCTTCAGAAGACGGATGTTTTCGTCCGTGCCCAATGAGACCGTCAGGCGGCCATAGGCCGACGCCTCATTGAAAAAGGCGACGTGCCCCGCGTGCAGCAGATCGAAGCATCCGCTGACCAGGACCGTCTTTTCACCCGATTCGTCCCGGTTCATTCCCGTCCTTCCGTCATCTGCCGGAAAATCCACGCGTACGTCTTCTCCAGCCCCTGCTTAAGTGAAATGGAAGGTTCCCAGTTCAGATACCGCCGGATGAGCGTATTGTCGCTGTTCCTTCCGCGTACGCCCTTGGGAGCGTTGAGGTCGTATTTCCGTTCGAGCTTGATCCCGGCGATCGCCTCCACGAGGTCGACCAGCCCGTTGATGGAGACCATCTCGCTGGAACCCAGGTTGATCGGTTCCTCGATCGCACTGTTCATGATGTCCACAATGCCCTTCACCCCGTCGTCGATGTACATGAAGCTGCGGGTCTGAAGCCCGTCGCCCCAGACGGTGATCTCGCGGCTGCCTCCGAGCTTGGCTTGGATGACCTTCCGGCAGATCGCGGCCGGCGCCTTCTCGCGCCCGCCGGTCCACGTGCCGAAGGGTCCGTAGACGTTGTGGAACCGGGCCATCCGGGTGACCAGGCCGAAATCCTCCCTGAAATGCCGGCACATCCGTTCGCTGAAGAGTTTCTCCCATCCATAGCCGTCCTCGGCCATGGCGGGATACGCGTCGGATTCCCGGAGGCCTGGATTGTCCGGATCCATCTGCTTTTCCGCGTTGTACACGCAAGCGGAGGACGCGAAAAAAAACCGTTTCACGCCCTTTTCCCGGGCCGCCATGAGCAGGTGCGTGTTGATCAGGACGCTGAGCATGCAGGCCGCCTTATGCGTCTCGATGAACCCCATCCCGCCCATGTCGGCCGCCAGGTTGTAAACTTCGTCGCAGCCGTCCATCGCGGTGACGCAGTTCTCGCGGATCCGCAGATCCAGGACGCGGTTCTCCGCTTCGGCTGAACGCTGATACCACTGATTCAGCGGCTTGATGTCCACGGCGCGCACGCGGTGCTGTTTTTTGAGGGCATTGACCAGATGGCCGCCGATGAATCCTCCGGCCCCCGCCACGAGAATGGTTTTCATGTGTCGTTCTTCCTCTGCTTAAAAAAATGATCATGACTGATCGCCGGACCGGTCCCGCGATGCCGCTGTCGGATCGAGACAGTCTCCGGGATTGATCCTCGGTCTCCAACAGCCCGGCACCCGGGGTACCGGCGTTTTGATGAGCGGCCATTGACGCGTCGCTTCACTTCATCTCGTCGTCTCCCGCTGAAAAGCGGGAGGCCTGTCCCGTCCCGTCAATTCATAGGTCCGGCCGGGCGCCGTTTCCATGTCGTACAGGTACCCTTCGGGAACGGAACGGGGTTCGATGCGGGCGGCTTTTGAAATCAGGGGACGCTTTCCCTCCGGAATCCAGTACAGGGGATTCGGATTCCTGCCCTTGGCGGCTTTCAGCCGGGTTCCTGGACCGCCTTTCAACGGCGTGCCGGAACGGATCCTGCAGTTACCGCCGAGCGTGGATCGTATGCTCAAACGGGCGACACGCCCCTCCTTCCACTCCATCGACTCGATTTGAAACCCGCCGCGCGCCCTGAGTCCGCTGACATTCCCCTGCGGCCATGCTCCGGGCAGTGCCGGAAGCACGTGAATGGCGCCGTCGTCGCTCTGAAGAAGCATCTCCGCGACGCCCGACGTGAAGCCGAAATTCCCGTCAATCTGGAACGGCGGGTGCGCGTCAAACAGGTTCGGGTAGGTTCCCCCCGATTCGGCGAATCCGCCGCCGACCCTCCGGTTCACGGGCTTGATCTGTTCGATTATGAGCTTGTACGCGTGATCGCCGTCCAGAAAGTGCGCCCACAGGTTGATTTTCCAGTTCATCGACCAGCCGGTTGAGGGATCCCCGCGTTGCAGCAGGGATGTCCGGCCGGCGTCGAACAGTTCGGGGGTCCGGTACGGCGATATCTGATTGCCCGGGAACACGCCGTACAGATGGGAAACATGACGATGATGGTCCTCGGGGTTGTCCCAATCCTCGAGCCATTCCTGAAGCTGGCCGTGCCGGCCGATCTGCATGGGCGGCAGGCGTTCGAGAGTCGATTCGATCTTCCGGACAAATCCCGGATCGGTTTTCAGCAGCCGGGCGGAACGGGTCGTCGCGGTCAGGAGGTCGAAAACAAGCTGGTTATCGAGCGTGGCGCCTGCCGTGATGGAGTATTGCGGGTGGACGGAGGGGGCGTTCTCCGGGGAAACGGAGGGGCAGACGACCAGCCATCGATTCGAGGGTTCCTCCGTGAGAAATTCCAGATAGAACTCGGCCGCTCCCTTCAGAATCGGGTAAACCGAGCGCAGATAGGCGATGTCCCCGCTGAAAAGGTATTTCTGCCAGAGATGCTGGCAGAGCCAGGCCCCGCCGGCCGGCCACATCCCCCAGAACGCCCCGTCCACCGGGCCGGTGATGCGCCACAGATCGGTGTTGTGATGCGCGACCCACCCGCCGGCGCCGTACAGGGTTTTCGCCGTCTGCCGTCCCGTTTCCGACAGATCCCGGACCATTTCAATGAGGGGCTCGGCCATTTCGGGAAGCCCCGTGGTTTCGGCGGGCCAGTAATTCATCTCCGTGTTGATGTTGATCGTGTATTTGCTGTCCCAGGGAGGATACAATTGATCGTTCCAGAGCCCCTGCAGTGTGGCGGGTTGCCCCCCGGGCTGCGAGGAACTGATCAGGAGATAACGGCCGAATTGAAACAGGAGAGCCGCCAGGTGCGGATCGGAACCGCGGGCGAAGCGTTCGATGCGGACGTCGGTGGGATTCCGCACGGAATCCGTCACGCCGAGATTCAACCGGACCCTTCCGTAGGTCTTCCGGTAGGCCTCGATATGATCGTTGAGCGCGGCCGCGTAATCCTTTTCCGCGGACCGGATGAGCGGCTCCCCGGCTCTCCGGAGCGGGTCGCCGCTGATGTCGTCGTACCGGATGAAGCTGGAGGCGATGGACACGGTGATCAGCGCAGCGTCGGCGTGACGGACAAATATCGCCCCCTCTTCCGCGTCCCGTTCGCCACCATCGGACGCGACCCTAACCGCGGCTGCGAACCGGACCTTCCCTCGAATGCCCTCGCAGTCTCCCGACGTTCCGGACAGAACGATCCGATCCGGATCTTCGGTCGACACATCGAAAGCCGCGGGCCGGTCCATGGAAACCGCGAAATTCAACTGACCGGGCCGGTCCGCGGTGATCCGGATGAAAATAACCTGATCCGCGAATGAGGCGAAGACCTCCCGCGTGAAGGTCACCTCCCCCAGCCGGTAGCGCGTGGTCGCGACCGCCCGTTCCAGATCGAGTTCACGCCTGTAACCCGACGCCCGTTCATGCCCGGGAAAGGAGAGAACCAGGTCCCCGACGGTCTGATACGGCATGCCGTGAGCGGTTTTTGAAATCATTTTTTCGTTGACCAGCGCCTGCGCGGCGCCGGGATCTCCGCTGAAGATCAGGCGGCGGACTTCCGGAAGCGCCTGGAGCGCGTCCGGATTGTCATTGCGCCAGGGTTCACCGGCCCAGACCGTGCCTTCATTCAGCTGGATGCGCTCATGCGAAGGATCCCCGAAGACCATGGCGCCCAGCCGCCCGTTTCCCAGGGGCAGGGCCTCGGTCCAGACGCGGGCCGGTTCATCGTACCACAACATGAATGGCGCCTCGGACCGGTTCGGGTCCGCCGAGGCCGCGGCTGACAGCAAAAAGAGGATCCCGGTCGCGAAAACCCGCCTTTTCATGATTCACTCCCTTTCGTGTATTCGGAAATCAGGACGGTTCCGGAACTTGGAGCGATTCTCCGATTTCGATTTCCGAATCGATCCGGACCATCGTTCTGAATCCCTTCTCTCCTCGGATGCATTTCAGCATCATCTCCATCGCTTTCAATCCGAGTTGATATGGATCCACATTGATAATGGTCATGGAGGGAGACGGAATTTGGGCGAATTCGTGGTGGCCGAAAGCGACGACCCCGACGTCATCCGGTATTCTCAATCCCCTTTCACGGATGGCGTCATACACGCCGAGCGCGATTCGATCATTTGCCGCGAAAATGACTTCAGGTTTATCCCGGCCCGTCCAGAGTTTCCCGAATCCGGCGATTCCGTCCTTTCGTTCAAAACCGCCTTCCGCAATCCACTCTTTCCGGACCGGCAATCCATGATCCTTCAATGAATCCAGATACCCGTCGAGACGGTCGCGGCCGATCCGAACAAGGGAAGATCCGGCCAAATGACCGATTTTACGGTACCCGCAACGGATCACGAAATCGACGAGCTTTTTCGCCGCGCCCCGGTCGTCGATTCCGACGAATCCCGAACCCTGATTCTCCAGGATACGGTCGAAAAATATCAACGGCACATCCGAAAGTTTCACTTTCTGATAGATCGCGGCGTCCGGCGTTTCCTTCGAAACCGCGATCAGCAGTCCGTCGACCCTCATGGAAAGCAGATTGAGAATGTTTTTCCTCTCGATTTCGCTCTTCTCCCGGGAAACGGCCAGAATCACATGGTATCCGGAACGGACGGCGGCGTCCATGATGCCGTCGACCGCGTAGGAGAAAAACGAATTCGAGATATCGGGCACGACGACGCCGACGGTCATGGATTTGCGGGAATGAAGCCCCCGGGCGTGATAATGCGGAATGTAATTCAGTTTTTCAGCGAGCTCACGGACGCGGTGTTTCATGTCGTCCGAAATATCCGAATCACCCTTGAGCGCTTTTGAAACCGTGGCCCGGCTGACTTTCAATTTACGGGCGATTTCGGATTGATTGATGATGGGCATTGACTTACTCGTGTAAGTAGAATTATCCAATTTTACCCTATTTAACCGCCAATGTCAAGTATTTTCTCGTTGCCGTTCAGAAAACATCGGATGTCCGGCTTCATTCGACGGGCCCCCCGCAATCCTCCATACTGTAAATTCGCTCCGTCAATCTCCATTTCTCTCCCGCCGTGGCATCGGCGGATGCAGCCTGGAACCGCGACATCCTCTCCTCCCATTCCGCCTGCCTGGGCTTTCCCGCAAGTTCGGCCATGGCGCGGTCATGGTCGAAATCGGGGACCGTGTCCATGATCATGAACAACCGGGTTCCGTCCCTGTAGATCTGCATGTCGAGGATGCCGACTTCCCGCATCCCGGCAGCGATTTCGGGCCAGCAGGCTCCGGGCGCATGGGCGTCTTTGTACTCCTGCATCAACGCCGGATCGTCTTTCAATTGAAGGGTCTTGCAGTACCGTTTGATTCTGCGAAACGCCGGCGAAGAATGATTCGGATCGATCATGATCGTCTCCTCTTGAATCTGACAGCGAGCGCATTCCCCGGTCTCGCGATGCGGGATGAATCCGGGGATGAGGGCTGATGAACACTTCTCCGGAGAATCAGACCCGTTGGAGCGGCTGGAAGCACGATCTTCGATCAACCGGAAGGATTGGAACCGGAACCATCGGGCTTCCGGCCATCCGATTGACTTCTGTCTTTCAGTCCCTGCTCGTTTCCTGTCTTGGAGTGGTTCATTTGTAATTCCTCGCCTGCGTTTCGAACATCCTCGCATACTTGCCGCCTCTCCGGATCAGTTCGTCGTGGGAACCGTTCTCAAGAACGGACCCGTTCTCGATGACGACGATCCGGTCCGCCATGCGGACCGTTGAGAAACGGTGGCTGATGAGGAAGGCGGTCCGGTTCCGGGCCAGTTTGCGGAATCGCTGAAACACTTCGGTTTCGGACTTCGCGTCCAGGGAGCTGGTCGGCTCGTCCAGCACGAGAATCTGGCCGGACTTGAAGAACGCCCGCGCCAGGGCCATTTTCTGCCATTCTCCGACGCTCAACTCCTCGCCGTTTTCGAACCATTTGCCGAGCATGGTGTCGAGTCCGCGTGGCAACGTCTCGAGCGTGCGGTCCGCGCCGGCCTCGGCCGCGGCCGCCCGGAGGCGGTCATCGTCCTTCCGCGCCCGAACGTCGCCGAACCAGATATTCTCGCCCGCCGAAGCGTGATAGCGCGCGTAGTCCTGCAGAATCACGCTGATCTGCCGCCTGAGCCCGTCCGGGTCGAATTCCCGGAGCGGGATGCCGTCTATCGTAATTCGCCCCTGATCGGGATCGTACAGGCGGCACAGAAGCTTGACCAGTGTCGTTTTTCCGGCCCCGTTGTTCCCCACCAGGGCGACATGTTCCCCTGCCCCCACGGACAGGGACAGGCCTGAAAAAACCTTCCGACGGCCTCCCGGGTAGCCGAAGGAGACCCTGTCGAAGCGGATGCCGGTCCGGATGGGTTCTGGAAAGGGCCGCGGCCGGGACGGAGGCCGGATGCGCGGCCGGATGTCCAGAAATTCGTAAAAATTGGACAGGAAGAGATTGTCCTCGTACAGTCCCGCCAGTCCGGACAACAGCTGCTGCAGGTGGCCCTGCCCGCGCTGAAAGGCCTGGAAGTACATGAAGAGATCACCGACCGTGATGCTTCCCTGAACGGCACGGAAGGCGATGAAGGCATAGGAGCCGTAAATGGCCGCGGTGGCGCCGACCTGCGCAAGAAAATCGGAGAGAGAACGCCTCGCAGAAAGCGCCAGCCGCTCCCGCCGGAGAATCCCTCTCAGGCCGCGGAACCGCACGCGGAACAGATCGCCCAGCCCGAAAAGACGGATTTCCTTCGCGTGCTGGTCGCCTGTCAGCATCCAGTGATGATACCAGGCCTTCCGTTCGGCATGCGTGTGTTCCCTCTGCCAGCGGAACAGGATTCTGGAAAACCGCATCCGGACGATGATGCCGGGTGTCACGGCCAAGAAGAGAACCGCTGCAACCGCCCAGTGTAAAGTGACCAGAAGCCCGGCCATGGCCGCCAGGGAGAGCCCGTTCATGCCGACTTGCGCCAGGCCGTTCACGATATGGGTGGGCCTGGACGGCGCCTCCTGCTGGGCCCGATGCAGGGTGTCGAAATATTTCGGATTTTCGTAATAGGCGAGATCGATTTCCACGGATTTTTCATGCAGGATATCGGAGATCCGGTCCGTGACGATCATGGCCTGATTTTCCGCGATCAGGTCCGAAGCGGACCGGATCAGGGCCGAAGCGAGGGCGACCAGCCCGGTCCAGGCGAGAAGCGCAGCCACGCGGCCGAAAGCCGCGGACTTGTCCGAAGCCGCGATTCCGGCTACCACGGAATCGATCATGAGTTTCGTTAGATAGAGGGAGAGAAGCGGCAGGAGCCCCTGGACGGACAGCAGAAAGGCATTGGCGGCCGTCCATCCCCGGGCGATCCGCCAGACCAAAGCGAGCGCGCGGCCGAGACGGAGTGTGTAGCGGATCCGGGATCGTGTGTGACGGTTTCGGGTCATCCGGTTCGGTGGGATGGATGATGGGTTCGGGTCTTTGGTCCGGATTGCGGGATGACCGACTCGCTCAACCGGTCTTCTGGACGGTCAGCAGGCGCCGCGCGGTCATTTCCCCGATGAATTCCATGATGTCGGCCCGCAGTGTCGAGGCTGGAACGTCGAACTCATCGGCGACAAGCGAGGCCACTTGTGAAAGTGTGCGCCGGCCGTCCAGCTTCAGCCAGATCGCGCGGGCCGTATCGTTCAGCGCGTAAAATTCCTCGTCCGCGTCGCCGGAATCCGAGAAGAGCGGAACGAGGATGACTTCTCCTTCGATTTCCCGGGCAGCCACTTCCTCGGACGGCAGGCACACCGCATTCATACTCAGGACGGCCAACTCAGTCCTCCGCTGGAATCGGCGGGAAAAACCTCAAACGGCCGGTGGAAAACGCGGGCCCGGGTTCACTGCCGGACGTCTCTATTCGGATCGGGTGGGCCGGTTTGTTTTTACGGGGCCGTTTCGTCTGACCGGACGAATAATGAAAAATTCCTCGTGGCGCTCAAAGGCGCCACGAGGAATACTGCCGAGTACCCCAAACGATTATTCCGGAATCACATTCGCCGCTTGCGGGCCCTTCTGGCCCTGGGTCACTTCCATCGTCACTTTCTGACCTTCCTTCAGCGACTTGAAGCCCTGGACCTGTATGGCTGAATGATGCACAAACACGTCCGGTCCGCCTTCCTGCTGGATGAAACCGAAACCCTTGGAGTCGTTGAACCACTTGACTGTTCCGCTGATTCTCTCGCCGCCCATGCTTTCCTCTTTTTGTTTTGGTTTAACAATGTTCCGGCGAACCGGTTAAACCGTCCGTCCGGATGATGAGTCTCCTGAATGAGAAGTTTACGCCTTCCGCATCCTCCTCGTTATTCCACGACCGGGAGGGTTCCGTCCGAGGGTTCGGTCGATTCCGCGGTTCCGGTTTTCTTCTCCATCTTTTTCAGCCGTTTCTCTTCCTTCTTCTTCTGTTTGGCCAGGTCCTTCTGCCGTTTCTCGAATTTATAATTGGGTTTGATCACCAGTTGCTCCTTTTGGATGCTTTCCGAACCCATCCCCGATCTGGGTCAAAGGAACCAAATTATGTTAATATACTTCAAATTCTGCTCTTACACAAGCAAAAACGGAACAGAGCAAAACTCCCGGAGAGAACGACCCCTTCCCGGAGCGACTGGTTTTTCGCGGCATTTGAAGATCAATCCGGATCGGATTCCGAATTGCCGCTTCTCCCGGATCCCGGTGAAGACCACCTGCGCCCGCATCTGCGGGAATGAGAGGGTTCAGCCTGGGAATCTTCAGGCCGAACTGTAACAGAATCCTCCTCGATCGGTTCAATATTTGACAGATCACACGGTTCCATTAATTCATTGTTTTTATTTAATTTATTTGCAATTTTCATGTGGGATGAGTCTGCAAACGGAGTTCTTCGGCAGGCATCAAAAATCGTGGGTTTCATTCCATCCCGCCGAATCCGGAAAAATGCCTGTTTATTCTGGCCGACACTTGGCGGTCCGTCATTTTATCCGCGGTCTCAATGCTGACCACCTGCCCGCGAAAACGTTTACGCCGGAGACGTTTTTCGATTTCCCCCTTCGCCTCTCCCGGACCGAAGATCAGAACGGCTTCCGCGCCGCGAAAGGCCGAAATGACTTCATCATAGTACTGGTTGAGATTGTTCGAAAACCGCCTGTCCCGGGTGGATTCGTACGAGCCCCGATAAGCTCCGTAGGGGGTTTTTGAATGATGGTCTCCTGAAAACCGGCCATTTTTCCCGGTGTTCGATAAAATCAGTTTTTTCTCTTCCCTGCCGTCGGTGACGATCACCAGAACAGCCTTCTGATGATCGATCCACAAACCCGCTTGTTTTTTCATGTGGTTCTCCTGTACGCATGATGATCCCCCTGAAAACCTTTTTACCGGATGCCCCGTTTCCGTTCAGTCTATGTGCAGTTCACAAATCCTGCGAAAGTGATATCCGTATACGGCCAATGTAACAGCCAGCGGAAACAGGTTCGGTCTTTTCCATAGGGCCCAGAATACGAGCTTCCAGTATTCAACCCGCTCCCTGCCCGCGATTCCCAGCCGTAAAACGGAACTCATGAACGCATACCCGTAATCCGCGGAACGTCGAAGGTTCAGAGGGGTTTTGATTTTTTTCGGACGGTATTCCTTTAAAAAAGTTTTTATCCGGCTGTAATAGATCTCGGGGGAATAGATATGGTTCATCAGGTTCCTGTAACCCGACTGCAGAACATCTATTTTCATCGAAGGAATGATATTCGTCGTTCCGTCCGCGTTGTCTCCGGATGTCTTATCCAGCAGGCGCCCTTCCGATTTCATGCGATCGTGCAGCCGGGTGCCCGGAATGGCCTGCAGAAGGCCGACCATCGCCGTTACGATTCCGCTATTCTGTATAAAATCGATGAGCCGCTGAAAGGTCGAAGCCGTATCGCTGTCGAAACCGACGATGAAGCCGCCCTGAACCTGCAGTCCCGCCCGTTGAATGCGCTTCACGTCCTCAACCAGATCGCGTTTCAGATTCTGGGTTTTGCCGCATTCCCTCAGACTGTTTTCATTGGGCGTCTCGATTCCGATGAAAACCGAATCGAATCCTGCGTCCGCCATCATGGCCGCGAGGGATCCGTCATCCGCCAGGTTGATCGAAATCTCGGTATTGAACGGAAATCCTTTTTTGTTTTTCCGCCATCGGATCAGCGCGGGCAGAAGCCCGGCTTTGAGAAGCGCCTTGTTCCCGATCAGGTTGTCGTCCACGAAGAAGACGCTCCCCCGCCATTTTCGACCATGGAGGCTGTCCAGTTCGGCGATAATCTGGTTTGGTGTTTTGGTTCTGGGCCGGTGCCCCAGGAGCGAGGTGATGTTGCAAAAGTCGCATTGAAAGGGACAACCCCGCGAGAATTGCACGCTCATCGAGGCGTAATGGTTCATATCCGCCAGTTTCCACAGTGGAACCGGAGATTTCCGCATGTCCGCAAATTCGGAGCTCGAGTAAATCCGTTGCGCGTGTCCCCCGATGAAATCGGCCAGAAAAACCGGAAGCGTCACTTCGCCCTCGTTCAAAACGAAGTGATCGACGCTTTCGAACGCTTCGTGCTCCAGGGTGAAAAGAGGCCCGCCGGCGACAACCGGCAATCCCGCTGCCTTGCATCGATCGATGACCCGGCGCGCGGAATCCTTCTGAACCGCCATGCCGCTGATGAACACAAGGTCCGCCCAGTCCAGATCCTTCCGGGTGAGTCTTCTCACATTGAGATCGACCAGCCGTTTGGACCATCCCTCCGGAAGCATCGCCGCGACCGTCAAGAGTCCGAGCGGAGGCAACGAGGCCTTTTTCCGGATGAATGGCAGTGCGTGCTTGAAGCTCCAGAACGTGTCCGGAAACTCGGGGTAGATCAGAATCACATTCATGAAAACCCTCCTTTTCCGCAACCGCACGTCTCCGCCGCGTTCCTTCACGGATGCCGTGCGGCTGAAATCGCATGCTCGGGGAAGGAGCGGAGCATCCGGAATCCGGCGCGGAAAATAAAAACATCTCTCTTGTCGGAACAATCGTCCGATGGGACGAGCAAGGATCCGGCCGCCTGGGATGCCTTCCCATCTTCCCCGTGAACCGGCGTGTCAGATTCTTTCCGGTGCCGGCTGGATTCGGCGGGACGCGTCAACCATCGGGCTGAAGACGATCGAGCAGGGCGCGGACGCTTCCGGTGGCCAGGGCGACGCATGAATCCGCGGCGCCGTAATACAGGCGGAGTGTGTCACCGTCGCCGTCAATCGTGCAGCCGCACGGAAAAACCACATTGTCGACGTCTCCCATTCTTTCGTAAGGCTCCTCCGGACCGAATATCCACTCGTCGCTGCGCCGAATGCACCTTTCCGGATTCTCAAGATCAAACAACGCCAGACTGATCCGATAAATGCATCCGGCGGCCGTCTGCCGGACGCCGTGGTACAGGACCAGCCAGCCCTGAGGCGTCTCTATGGGCGGACAGGCCAGACCGATTTTATTCGCGTCCCACCAGGCCCCGCGCCGGGCTTCCAGCATCAGCTTATGATTCCCCCAGGACCGCAGGTCCGGAGAAAAAGAGATCCACATGTGAGCGATCGGAGCGTTGACCGGTCTGTGGATCAGGGCCCACTGCCCCTGAATTCTTCGGGGCAAAAGGGCGGCGTCCTTGTCTTCCGGCTGCATGATCAGCCCGCATCTCTCGAAGGTGATAAAATCGTCGGTGAGCGCCATGGCCACGCCCGGACCGTCGGTCGTGTAGGCGGTATAAACGACGGCGAACCTTCCCAGTTCGGGGACAAACGTGATGCGGGGATCCTCGATTCCCCAAAGCTCCTCCGGATACCGGCCGGGATCCGCCATCAGCGTGGGACGGTTGTCGATCCGCCAGCCGTCCACTCCGTTGACCGACCGTGCGGCGCAGAGATGTGAATGACCGGTGCGGTCTTCCACGCGGCAGAGGAGCAGGGTCGTTCCATCGGAGAGCCGGGCGGCGCCAGGGTTGAACACGCTGTTGACCGGATACGGCCAATGCGCGGCGGTTAAAATCGGATTTTTTTCATTTCTGCAAAAAAGGTCGGAATGGGGATTGTTCATTTTACGGGGTTCTCCAATGGAGGCAGTACGTTCTCACTCAGACGCAGTTCCAGCAGGGCTTGCAGAAATGCGAGCAGGGATTCCGCGCCCTCGTTCTCATTCGGTCGATCCGGATGGAGACCGTCCCGGCAGCCGCCCGTCGTCGGATCATACACCGGCAGATTCAAATCGTTGCGGCCGAGGAACCATTCAAAGGCACGGCGTGATTCCCGGCGCCAGTGCATGTCTCCGGTGATCCGGAATGCCTCCAGACAGGCGGAAACCATGGCCTGCGCTTCAACCGGCTGCTGATCGAACCGGGCCCGCTCGCCCCCCTTCGTATAGAACCCGTTCGAGCCGATGGGAACGAAATGTCGGCCCGGGGTATCCGACCGCTGTAATTCGGACAGCCACTTCAGCGACTCCAATCCGGCATCGGTCATTTCAGGGTGGGGTATCGCCTGGCCGCACAGAAGAAGGGCGTGCGGCAGCGCGGCGTTGCAGTAGGTCAGCTTGTCTTCATACCATTCCCAATCATCCGAACGGTTCCGCCGGTACAATCCCAGCAGTCGCCCTGACAATTCATCACTGATCTGGCCGGCCTTCCGGTCGCCGGCAAATCGCTGCAGGTACTCATGAATGCCCATCAAGGCAAAGGCCCATGCCCGGGGGCTGGTCGTAGCGAGAATGGCGGGTAAGGCCTGTTCGAACACCCGGCCCGCCATGCTCTGCAGAACGGGCATGTTGGAGCGGCCCAGAACGGCACCCAGAGCCCATAGGGTGCGGCCGTGGCTGTCGTCCGAGCCTCCTGCTTCAAGCCAGTGCCGCCTGTAATCCATGAAATTCCGGAAATGCCCGATTTCCGGATCAAAGGCGTACCAGATGAAGGCGAGATACCGGGAGGCCAGGTCCGGGGCTTCCCCGTTTCCCATGGTTTCCAGAAGCGTGCTCACCATGAGCGCACGGGCATTGTCGTCAAGGGTGTAGCCCTCGCGGTAATTGGGGACCGTAAAAATTGCATGTTGAAGAATGCCGGTTTCATCCGTCATGTGGTGCAGGTGATCCAGTTTGAGCGGCGGCAGTTCTCCCGGACGTTTGTCAAGCGGTTTGACCGCGAAGTCCGACTGGGCATGATGACGTCGTTCCAGCCGCGCGCGCTCGAAACTTTCCATGTAGCGCCGCGAAACCTGCGGCCAGATCATATCGCGCCCGAATACATAGGCGCGCTTCCGCATGGCGTGACGCTCGGAATCGTTGTCCAGAAGCGCAATGATCCCGTCCGCCAGAGCCGCCGGATCTCGGAACGGCACCAGAACTCCCCGTCCTTCTTCCAGCAATTCTTCCGCGTACCAGTAGGGCGTGGAAATGACCGCCTTCCCCGCCCCCACCGTATAAGCGAGCGTGCCGGACGTGATTTGCGCGGCGTTGAGGTAAGGGGTCACGTAAATATCCGCCGCGCCGATGAACTGAACGAGCTCTTCCAGACTGACGAAGCGGTTATAAAATATGACTTGTCCTTCTACGCCTTTCTCCTGGGCGAGCCATTGCAGGGAGAGCCTGTACGTCTCGCCATCCTTCCGCAGAACATGGGGATGGGTCGCACCCAGAACGATATAAACCACATTCGGATGACGGGCCAGGACTGCGGGCAGAGCTGAAATGACGTTCTCGATCCCTTTATTCGTCGAGAGCAGCCCGAAGCTGAGCAGGACGATTTTCCCCTCGACTCTGAATAAATCCTTGTTGTAACTCGGGTCCACGAACGGGACATCCGGAATACCGTGTGGAATGAGGTCGATTTTTCCGGGCGGAATGCCGTAAATCTCCCGAAGAAATTCGGAGCCTCTCCGGCTCATGACGACGATACGATCGGAGAGTGCCGTGACTTCCTCCAGCACCCGTTTCTGATCTGCGTCGGGATCACGCAGAATGGTGTGCAAAGTCGTGACGACGGGCATCCGAAGTTCCCGCAGGAGGGCGAGGATATGACTTCCCGCGCGGCCGCCGAAAATGCCGTATTCATGCTGCAGGGATACGAGATCGACATTGTTGATATTGATAAAATCAGCGGCGCGGCGATAGGATTCAATATCTTTCTCCGTCAGCTCAAAACGGACGCGGGGCGGATAATCGTACCCGGTTTCGGTGTCATTGACCGGCAGGGCGATACAGGTTGTTTCCCTGAATTCATTGGATACCGCTTCGCACAGATCGGTGGTAAATGTTGCGATTCCGCATTGACGCGGCATATAATTGCCGATAAATGCGATTCGTTTAATGGTTGAAGCAGTTGAATTTGGATCCATCAGAGACAACTCTTTTCAGATGATTGACCGTTCATTCATGCGTGTGATGGTGAGTCGGGGGTACTCCCATTTGTTTCAACAAACAGCTTGATGATCTTACGTTCTGCGGCGGATGGAGTCGGGTGTTTTCCACCTTCAGCAGCACCAAAACCGGGGTGCTGATCTCAATTCGGCGATTTTCCCGGGAGTTCCAATCGGATAATAAAAAGGAGCGGGCTGCCTTCGAATTGGATTGATCGATCCCGAAGTCATACAGCCCGCACCCTGAAAGCGCTCTACAGACCTTTTACCAGATTCCCGAGAGCCAGAACGATGAATCCGATCAAAACCATCGCAAATGCGTAACCGGTGTGGATGATCCCCTGAGAGGCGAGTGCTCCGAGTATCGCCAGAATGACAGCGATAAAAAATGTAATCTCTTTGGGAGGCGTGAGTTTCATGATTTTGTTCTCCTTCTGTTTTGGTTTGGAGATGTCACCTTTTCAATTCGGTTGATCGAACCCGCAAAGATGCGCTTCTTGAAGCCGTTTTAGAATCCGGATATTCTATTGCTGGGCCATTTCGACACTGGCGACATTGACGGCTGCCTGAACGCGGTTCAACGCATCCTTCAAACCGACGCCCTCCTGCAGAACCTTGACGGTGATCGGCAGAATCGAATCGACTCCTTTCAGGGTCAGGTCGTTTGATAGAAATTTCTGTATCTCTTTCATGTCGGACATGTATGTCTGAAAAACTCCTTTGACTCCGATGCTTTCTTCGGCGATTTTGCCATACACTTCACCCAACTCGGCCCGGCGCTGTTCACTGAGCGCACGGATCTGCGGATTGGCGTACGCGTCTCCCTGTTTCTTCCATTCAACGAAATACTCCTTTCCGCGGACCTTCATCTCATCGGCATGCACGGTGAACTTCTTTTCCATCGCGTCCATTTTAACCACGTTTGCGGAAAAGGCATCGAACGCGGATTTGACATCGGGCTGCCCCGCCCGGGTCAGGTTATTCAGTGACGCTCCCGTTGCATCCAACTGAACGGCGACAACTAATATTTCCTCGGACACAGTCTGCATTGTGGTCATTGCGTTTCCTGATCGCTCCATGCCGGTTGTCGCGCAGCCGGTAAGGAAGGCGGACATGCCAATCATAATTGCGATCGGCGAAAGTACGGATCGTTTCAAGTTTTTCATCTGATTCTCCTTTTTTTAATTCTGTATACTTCGAAATTCACTTCTGACTATCCCCGAATAGCCCCTCTATCTTCTTGCCGATCTGGTCCAGTTCCCCCTGAAAGTCCGCTTTGAATTTGACCCATTGGCTTTGTCCCCCATCGTATTGCTCCAGCTTTTTCTTCAAGTCGCGATTCTTTTGTTCCAGGTCGGCCACTTCCTTGGCGAATTTCCTGTTGGCGGTGGAGCCGCTTGCTTCCATCTTTTCTTTGAATACCGCAATATTCTTTTCATTTCCTACGATTTTTTGTGCGGATTCGGTTTTAAATATTTCCCATTCGGCAAGATATCCGGCCCTGGCCTCAGTCAATTCCTGCTGGGCCGATTCCAGATTCTCTTTCGCATTTTCAACTTTTTGTTTTGACGATTTTTCACAACCGACCAAGCAAGCTCCGGCGATCAAACCCATGGCGGCCAGGGTTACAATTCCTTTGTTCATTATTTTTTCCTTTCCTGGTTTCTTTTCCATAACCATTACACATAATCGGTGATACCGTTTTTGTGAACCCGGCGTCAGTTCAATTCTCCGGGAATTTGTTTAACTTTTCAAATTGTCAATCTTCTCCGCCTCTTCCTTTATGGATTGCTTGTGCTGATCCACCTTTTCAATCAACCCTTTTATCTTCAAATTTTTCCGGATATCTCCGTTTTGACCGTTGGCCAGCTCACTGTACACTTCCGTTCCGATCTCCTTGAATACTTCATTCAAAGAGTGGGTGCTGTTCGCCATGTCCAGCTTGACCTTACCGATTTTCATGTATTTATTGGTCGTTGCCGCCGCGTCGGACAGCTCCCCTTTGATCGTTTTTTTGATTTTATTCCAATTCGTTGACATACGCGATTCCTCCTGCCGTTCATCACTGTTTTCCGAATTTATCTTCAGGGAAAACTTGAGCGGACATTCCTGTCCGCTCAAGTCTCAGGAAGATTAAAGTTTGTACAGAAGACCGACAGTGAGAACATAGAAGTTGCTTTTCAAACTGCCGGATCCCGGAATTTCCTCAAAATCGTAATTCAGGAAGACATAACGGATATCACCGGTCAAAAGAAACCTTGTTTCAACCGGCAATTCCACCCCGCCCCCAAAATGGTAACCGACCTTCTGCGTCGTCTCGTCTTTCAAAAGCGGTAATTTTTTCTTATTATAATCATACGTTACACTGTACCAGCCGGCGCCGACTGCCCCGTAAAGCATGGGCACCGGATAAACCAGGCCGGTGATCATGACAGGCCAGTTTCGAACCGTCAAAAGACCGTCCGCGTATTTTTCCTGCCGATAGTTGATGGATGCTTCGACGCCGAAGATCGGTTTTACCTTCAGCCTCCATGCCACCCCGCCCATCAATGATCCTTTATCGGCTTCCTGGGCTTTATAATAGCCGATTTGCGGACCCAGACTGATGCCCTGTGTATTCCCACGGGGAACCATCAGAAAAGTCAAACCTAAGATGAACCACAGTTTCTTGTTCATCACACAGCCTCCTTCAATTGGATAAATGATTGTTATTGTTGGATCCTTCTCGTTCCTTGACTTCAATTCAAATCTATTCTCCATCTCATTTTCTCGTCCCGACTCATGGCTGAATCTGTTCTTGAGATCCTCATTGGTATTTTGAGATTGACTACTTTTTACGCCCGACAATAACCATCACAATACCGCCGGCGAGCGCCAATCCGCCGAAAAGAGGCGATAAAGGAACCGTTTTCCGGGTTTCGGTTGAAGCCTGGATAGGGCCGATATCGATGATTTTCTCACGTGAAGTGTATGTGATGCCCTGATAAATGAAAACCATTGCGCCAAGCACGATGAGAACGATTCCGATGAACAGGATGGGTTTCATGCGTTTGATCTCCTATTTCAGTGATTCATGCCGCACTGCCGATTTGCGGCCTTTTATGACTCTGAACAGCAGTACGATGATTGCTGCCACCAGCAGGACATGGATGAGTCCACCCACTAAATGGCCGCTGAAAATGGCGATCAGCCACAATAACAGAAGAATGGTAATGAGAGCCCAGAACATTTTAATATTCCTTTCTGCGATTCTGTATTCTCATCTCTGCGTCCTTCCAGGCACACAGCCGGAGGGAATATCCGGTCCGTCCGGCTGTGTGATCTATTATAAACCGAACAGCAGTCCGACGGTCATGACAGTGAAATTGCTTTTCATGTCGCTGCTGCCCGGGACTTTTTCAAAGTCATAATTCAGGAATACATACCGAATATCGCCGGTCAATTTGATTTTTGAGACGACCGGGACTTCCAACCCTCCGCCAAAATGCCAGCCGACTTTATGCGAGGTGTCGTCTTTGAGGATCGGCACCTTCTTCTGATCATAATCAGAAGTCACGCTGTACCACCCGGCTCCGACGGCTCCGTACACAACGGGCAGGGGATAAATCAAACCCGTCACCATCACCGGCCAGCTTCGAACCGTCAAAGCGCCATCCGCATATTCTTCCTGACGGTATTGAATGGAGGCCTCAACGCCGATGACCGGCAGCAGTTTCATCCGCCAGGCCGCTCCCCGCATGAAGGAACCCTTGTCCGCATCTTTCGTCTTAAAATATCCGATCTGCGGTCCGATTCCAAAGCTCTGCGCCGCCACCTGGGCCGCCATCAAAATGAACAGCCCTGCCAGCAGATTGATTCTCATGCGCATGAAGCGATCTCCTTTTCAACAGGATAAATTGTTTTTTGTCCTTGAATTGGATCGTGAGATGGGCGATGGTGTTCAGCCCATTGCATGAACACCGGATGATCTCCGTTTTTTCAATTCTCCGCGTCATGGCTTCCAGAACATCAGCTTGATTTCTTCCCTGGTTTTTCCGAGCCTCTTCTGCAATCGACCCAACACCTCTTCTTCATTTCGAATCTGGAATACCGTGGAATCTTCGCTCCGATTGGAGAATTTTGTCTTCAAATTTCCTCCGGCTTCCTTCCAGCTGCCGTTCGCATCGAGATTGACCATCTGGCGCCTCCTGGTCTTCTTAACTGAACCGGTTTGATCGTCTTTTTGCGTGCATCCGCATGAACATCATAATCATTTTCCGCGATCAGATCAATCGGCCGTCAGGACGAAAAAGTGATTAATTCTTTTGATTGATCGGAGCCTGATTCCCGATTTGCCGGTCATCCGTCCCGAACACTCCACCCGAGGGTCATTCCGAAAGACGCGCGAGGCCGTGCGAATCGACTCGCACGGATTGGTGCATCGCTTCGGTTCGATATTCATGTCCAGATCCTCCTGTTGCTCCCGTCCGACCCCTGACCTCTTCAGTCCGTCAAGCTTGGGTATTCATCGATCGACCCCGGCGGCCGTCGCGAATCTCGGGAACCCGGCCTGCCGGCGCATTCATCTTTCTGATTCATCTGATCGTATAATTTTTGAGAAATGAACAGGCCGGCCAATTCCACTATCCCTGTTTCAGCGCTTGCCGTGCCGCTGACTGACGACACTTGGGCGATCACCGTCGACTGACTCGGGTCCAGGTTGTTTTTCATTTTATCTCCTCGGAAAATACTGTTCCGGAACCGGTTTGATTTTGTCCTTTTTTATCGTTCAATCTCAAGTTTCGTTTATTGGATCGGCTCCGTCAACGGGGTTCCGCGCATCCCTCTCCAGATTCTCACCGAGCCGCATCTTTAATACGGCGGGGGCAGAAGTTCTCTCTGCCTCCATGCCCCCGCCGTGTTCCTGATCGGACTTCGTCCTCCCGGATCGCTTTCCGCTTTGTTCATTGGATCACGCATGGACGTTTCGAGCGGGAGCGTCCTTCCGTTCTCACTCACCTGATGTAATAGGCGATTCCAGCACCTGCGTAATGGAATGAATCATCGTTCAGCGCCAATCCAAACTCCGCGACAAAATCGATGGTTTCGGAAATCCGGTATTCGATTCCCGGCACGAGGTGCAATCTCGTGATCGAATCGTCGACACCCGAGGGGACATCCTTCATCTTGTCGAACGACGCATCCAGCGCCCCGCACAGTTCAAGCTTTTTCCCGATGAGGCCGCTCAACTGCGGGATGATTTCGAACCCCATCAGGTCATAACCGGCGTCTTTGCCGGCCAGCCAGTTCAAGCCGCCGGTCAGCGAGAAATCCATACCGGAACCCTGTTCAGTGCCTCTGAGTATCCAGTATTCTCCATCCACGCCGACCAGAGTTCCGTTATCCAGGAACCCCAGTTTGGCTTCAACGTCGAAATGCGGGGTGAATGCGTATCCTCCGCGAATCCCCACTCCGACCTGGTTGTCGGCTCCGTCTTTGCCGAACACCATGATCGGGGCCGCCATCAATTTGAAGGTTCCCTGGTTCATCGTTTCGGCGGACTGAAGCACGCCGATCGTCTGAGCCGAAGCCGATTTCGAGAAACACAGCCCCAACGCGACGGCAAAGAAGATCCGTCCGATTTGAGAGATTCTCATGTCCTGTCCTCCTGAAATGAATGATTGAACGGTACCGAATGTTTTTACTTAATTAAAGTATACTTTTTCAACGCCTGAATCAATCGCCCAAAGGGATGAAAAAGGATCCGGTTCTTTTGGACGATGCAGAATTCAGACAAAAACAACGATGGCACGATTCTCTTTTCCCCTTTTTCAGCGCGACCGGTCCGATGCTGGATCTTCGTTACCGCTTATAATGCGTCAAAGCCTCTTTCATTTCAGACTTCAGCTTGCGGATGCGGCTCTCATCGGAAGGATGTGTGCTCAGGAACTCAAGCGACTGATTATTGGCGCTTTGAGACATGCGTTGCCAGAAATCGATTGCGCCGTTCGGGTCGTACCCCGCCATGGCCATGAAAATCAGTCCGAGATGATCGGCTTCACCCTCCTGCATCCTGCTGTATGGCAGCATGGCTCCGATCTGGACTCCGGCGCCGAAAAGGGACATCCAGATGTCCTGTGTCTGTTTGGGTTTCTGCCGGAGCGCTGCGGCAAGGGTTTGGCCGCCCAAGTCGGCAATCAGCGCCTGACTCATCCGCTCGTTGCTGTGCTTGGCCACGGCATGGGCGATCTCGTGGCCCATCACGACCGCCAGTCCGTTTTCATTTCGGGTGACAGGAAGAATTCCGGAGTAGACCACGACTTTTCCACCCGGCATGCACCAGGCGTTGACCTCCTTGTTCTCGATCAGGTTGAATTCCCAGGCGAACCCGTTCAGATCCTGCGACCAATTTTTCCCGGCAAAATAGTCCGTCACCGCGTTCTGGATCTTCCTTCCGACTCCCTTGACCTGATTGGCCTGGGCCGTGTTGTCGCTCAACCGGTTCTCCTTCATGAACTGGTCATACTGGACAAAGCTCGTGGAGAGCATGTCGGTGTCCGAAACCAGGGAGAGCTGACGTCTTCCGGTGAGCGGAACCAGACTGCAGGCCGCAGACAGAAGCGCGGCCACGATCAGGTGAAAGAATCCCGTTTTGATCTTTTTCATGAGTCACATCCCTTCATGCGCTTGACCGTTCTGATTTTTCTTCTATATTGAAAAGCCCACCTGGGCATTCAACAATAACCTTGACTTTTTCTGGATGGGGAAAAATGGCGTCATTTCGAGACCGGCGTTGGCTTTCATGCCGAAGGGTATTCCGAATCCCTGGATGACCCCGACCAAATCGAGCAGGATCGACACGGCAAAACCGCCCTGCCCCACTCCTACATCGATCGGTGAATTCACGCCGAATGTCCCGAGCCCCAGATTGACGGGGAATCGATGTCCGGACACCGCATTGACATAATAAAACCGGATCATGGCGCTGGACTTGCCGTATTGAATCGTATCTTCGGACTGTGTGTCGTACAAAACCTTGGGGATGGCCAGCGCGAAACGCGTGACGATTTTCGGCCCCTTCACGCGATAATAGCACGTAAACGAATTGAGCCGGTCGTAGGCGCCGATTTTAATGGTATAATCGGGCTTGACATGGACCTTGACGATGGTCCAGCTCGGAAGTGAATCCAGCTGTAAATGCACCTGCTCCAGCTCCTCCGGCAGAATCGCGGCATATCCGCCGTATGCGGTGCGGTACTGCGCGAACATGACGCGATCCCGATTGGGATCCCCGCAGCTTCGGAACGTCAGAACACGCCGTTCGAACGTATACAAGACTTTTTCTTCCCGTGTCATCACCGTCGTCTGAATCGTGACGAATTGCGGCCCCATATTGGGCCGTATGGCGTCCCGGTCAAAGATCACTCGAAGCTTCCGTATTCTTTCGCGGTTCAGAGTGACGGCGGTCCGCGCCCGGTCACTGCCGCTGTCCGGACCCAAACGCACATATTCTTCAACCTGTTCCACGCCCTGGATCTCTTCGACGTTCACGAAGCTGTTTGTTTTATAAAAGAAAAACTGGCCTATGGAATCCACGACCTGCACGAAAACCCTGTATGATTCCGGGGTCACCGATGGAGGGATAACCGCCGTGTAAATATGCTCACCGATGGGCATGAACTTCATTCCCTCCATGGTCAGCATGGGGGTCACTTTCACGGACGACGTGCTGTCCATGAGACTGATGGACAGCCGAATGGTGTCTCCGAAAAAGTAGACCCGTTTATCGACCGAGACGGCGATGCTGACATCCTCGAGGGAGGGCCAGGTCACTGTGGAAGAATTGGATTGAGACTGAGCGGGCCGTCCGCCGATCAGGACGACGCATATCATTATTTTACATTGCTTTAGGGTCATTCCTAACTCGTCATCCGACAGCTACAACCGACTGCGATCGCATCCGATGAGTTCCTCCATCAGCGTTCGAACGGTTTCCCGGCCTGAATCGGGAGATTCGGATCACTTCGAAAGCCTGCTGCATTCCCATCCGGAGTGAGCGCGCTTGTTCTTGAAGCGTCCGAATTGTGCCGGCCGGTAGAACACACGCACTCCATCGTTTATTCCCGGCCTTACAAAAGCGGTGTCTTCGGCGCAATCATAATGGACGACGATCGCCGGTTTTTCGCCTGGCAAAGATTTCATGGGATCATCGAAGAGAGGGTCGACGGTCTGCAAATATCCACGGACACGATCCACATCGTACACCGCCACCGCAATCGATGTCTGGATATTCTCCTTCAGCTTCTTGAATGACTGTTCTGCGTATTTCTCGGCAAAAGCCCTGATATCTCCGTCACCCAGACCGATCTCCAGCCGTTCCAATGATTGGAGATTGAAATAGGAGAGGTGAAGATTTTCCGGGGAGGCGACAATGGTTCTCGCGGAGGGAGCCAGCGTTTTGATCGTATGAGGAGAGCCGTTGTAACACGTGGAAAGAACCATCAGATCGATCTTCGAGGTGTCACCGATCATCGATTTTAAATCGTCGGCGAAGTCCCGGACGGTGAAGGATCGATCAGGGTACGATGCGTGATATCCGATGCCGCCATTTTCAGGAATTTCATGACCGAAGTACAGAAACAATCGGATCGATGACGCATCCGGATGCGTTTGATACCTGCGATATTTCAACGCGTGCGGATTCACTTGGGCCGACCCTGGATCGCGCCGGTACGACTCTTCGGCGATTTTCCTTCCGTGACTGAAATAATAGAATGTTCCGTCACGGAGCGGAAACAGGAACAAGAAATGCCTCTTGGGTTTCTCATGGAAAATGAAAACTTCGGCTTCCGGATTTCGATACGCCACCTGAATGGCGCCGGCGAGCGCCTCCTCATCCGCCTGAACCGCATGGCCGGATTGAGTGTGATAGAAATAATTTCCGTCGCCGTGAATCATAAATATCATTGAAAAACGATGGGCTTTCGGATGATCAAACCGGTCTGGTTGGTCCCGGTTCATGTATGAAACGGAACCGCACGAGAACTGAAAGAATACGAGTACCACGCAACCGAGCACCCCCAAGAGCGTTCTGAAGGGTTGCGTGGTACTCACCGGACATCGTTGATGCATAACCGTCATCCCTTGAAAACCGGCCTCCGGCCATCCGGCCGGGCTCGGGTCAGAGGATCAGAATCAGAATAATGACGATCAGGAGAGCCGAGACAAGGCTGATGGTGACGGATTGATAGGCCTGCTCCATGTCCTGAACAACATAATCGGAGAAGGCGTTGAGCTGGGCATCGGCAACGCGCTCGAACCCGTTCGTGCCCGTGAGTTCATCCTGCTTTTCCTGGAGAGCGGTCCTGATCCTGCTGATACCGTCGCGGTCGTCCTTCGAAACCAGGCCTGAGCTTTCAACCCGGTCGAGGGCCCTGGACATGGTCTGCAAGGAGTGGTCCATGATATCTCGTTTCTGCGCCGGGTCGGCTGTTATCTTGACCCTCCGTGCGGTGTCGTTGAAGACCTTCTGGATGCCTTCTCTTCCTTCAGCCCATCCGGCCTGAACTGCGACGAAGGACATCGCGAGAACCGTCATGATCGTTTTTGCTTTCATACGGATTGCCTCCGGTTTCTGTTGAATGAGTGATGATTGACAGGATACGATCTTATTCGAACCGTCGGGTGTTTCAGGACCGTGAGCCGCCGATACGAATCCCGGATATTGATTGCAACACGCCGAAACCGTTTAACAGCCAGAGAACGACCGCAATGACGACGACAGCATTCAATATCGATTTGATTTTATGGTCCATCGGTATGAAGTGGCTGATCAGCCACAAGAGGACACCGACCACGATCAGGGTGATGACGACATTGATTAACGGCAATGGATACTCCCTTCGCTTTTCGGATGATCAATTGATTCAAGCGGAGCGCGTGATCAGACCGATCCACCCTTCGAATCGGGCTCAGAAACGAATCAATTGAGGGTGCCGTTCTCCGCCGCTTTCTTGAGCTTATCACTCGCGAAAATGGCGACTTCGACGCGCCTGTTCTGTTCACGGCCCAAATCCGTGTCATTGGATGAAACCGGGTTCAGCTCGCCGAGTCCGACCGTTGAAATCCTTGAACCGTCGACTTTCAGGCTCCTTTGATAACTGGCAACGGCCTGCGCACGGCGTTCGGACAGACTCTGGTTGTACGCTTCCGATCCCGTATTGTCCGTGTCTCCTTCAATCAGGATGTTCGTGTCCGGATATTTATTGAGGATCCTGGCCAGACTCTCAATGTTCGTCTTCGCCGCAGGCTGCAATTCGGAGGAGTCAATATCGAACAGGATTCCGGAATCGAACGTGATCTTGATCCCCTCGCCGACCCGCTCGATTTTCGCGTTCTCGATGTCTTTCCGCATTTCATCCGCCTGCCTGTCCATGTGACGGCCGATGAGTCCCCCTGCCGTTCCGCCAACAGCCGCGCCGATGATGGCGCCGATGGCCGTGTTTCCCAGCTGGTGTCCGATGACGGCTCCCGCGGCTCCGCCGACCCCTGCTCCGATGCCGCCGCCCTTCAATGCATTACTGGCGCCGCATCCCAACAGGAGAACCGTTGAAATACAAAGGCCCACCACTCCGACAAGTCTTTTTTGTTCTTTTTTCATCATGCACCTCTTTTGAGATTATGAATGAAACATTTTCAGGACAAATCATCTCTCGCAGGTTCTGTATCGATCAAACGAATGAGCCACCCCGCGGGCCATGCCGATTCCGGATGACTCGGGGTAAAACACACGCGAGGAATCATGGATTGTGGCGCTTCATTTCTTCCAACACTCGATTGTGGCCCGTCCGCCTATTGTTGCACATAGAATTCGATTCGCCGGTTATCCGTCCGGCCCTCCTCCGTGTTATTGTCGGCAATGGGCTCCATCTCGCCCTTGCCGAACGATCGCATGCGATGGGACCGGATGCCCCTCTGCTCCAGCCAGTTCTGGACCGCCTGCGCACGTCGCAGCGACAGGTCCTGATTGTATTCGTCGCTCCCGACGTTGTCCGTATGACCGGATATTTCGATCCACACATCGGGCCGGGCAATCAGCGCCTGATAAGCGAGCTCCAAAATGTCCCTTGAATCAGCCGTCAGAATGGACTGATCAAAGTCGAAATTGACGCCTCTCAGAATGATTTTTTTCCCCGGATCGAGGAGGATTGTCTTGATTCCCTTCGAAATGTCATCCTTCCAATCGAGCGGATTGGTTCCCCTTTTGACTTCAGCGCCGTCGTTCACGCCGCCGTTATCCGTGTCGATTTTGATCGGATCGGTTTTCGACGTATTTGCCTCGTAACCATCGTTCAAATCATCGCCATCCGTGTCCGCTTTCGCGGGATCGGTTTTGAACTGATTGACTTCATCGCCGTCGTTCAAGCCGTCTTTATCGGTATCCACTCTCAATGGATTGGATTTATATCTGAATTCATTTCCATCGTTCAAGCCGTCTCCGTCTGTGTCCGTTCGAAGCGGATCCGTTTCAAATCGTTTGACTTCGGTGCCATCGAACAGACCATCGCCGTCGGAATCCGCTTTGAGGGGATTGGTCTGATACTGATTCACCTCGTCTCCGTCGCTCAATCCGTCCGCGTCGGTGTCCGCGTTATTGGGATCCGAACCGGTTTCTTTTTCCGCCGCATTGCTCAATCCGTCCCTGTCCGGATCGTCCGACCCGCCACCGGATGCGCCGACGGATGCCCTCGTGAACATGAGCCCGATGACGAATCCGTAAAAACCGTCCTGCTTTTCATTGGTCAGCCGGTTCAGATTGGATTCCGAGCGTTCGCGGCCGTCCAGTTTGTCTCTCAGGGACAATGCGTATCCTCCGCTCACTTCCAGTATCATCTGGCTGTGAACCCGGGTCTGAAAACCGAGCCCTATGGGGATCATGGGTAAAAAGCTGGATCCGCTCCTGTCAACGGCTTTGGACACGCCGAAACCGGCGTATAAAAACGGGTTCAGTTTTTCAAGAGAGAATGGGATGAAAAGGAACCTGTTTTCAATCATGGCCGTTTCCGCGGAATAGACACCGGGAGCGTCGAGCCGGGTGTATCCGACTCCCAGTTGTCCCAGTAAACTGGGAGCCATCATCTGGTATTGAAGAAATCCCCGGTATTGAGCGACCCATTTGTCGGAATTGCTGTTGTCTCCCATGGCTCCCCCGACGGCAATGCCCAATCCCTGGCTCGGATTCTTAAATCCGAATCCTGCTTTGGCAGGGTTCAAGCATAACAGGACAAGAAACACCGGCATAAACCGTAAAATCCATTTCATCTGAATGCTCCTTTCAGTGAATGTCTCATTTTCATTTCGATTTATTTTGACTCCCAATCATCTGAACCGCGTTGTTCGATTCGGGGGCGGGGAATAAGTGACCTCCCCCCTTATCTGGCGATAGACCGGCAGTTTATGCGAAATGCGCGTTTTCCCTTATTCATGAATCCACATCAGTCTGCTTCAAGCCGTCACACCGCTACCCACCGGAGAATCCGTTTATGCGGATTCCCCTTCTGTTTGTCGAGTCGGTTATTGAACAACGATTTCGAACAAAACTCGCATGTTGGCCTTTGCCGCTTTTGAATAGAGTTCCCTGGGCGCGGCTTCATGCTCAGCCGGTTTGGTTTCGCCATACCCGATCGTTGAAAGTCTGCCCGCCATAATAACGCCTTCATTCACCAGGAATTCTTCGACGGTACGGGCCCTTCTTTCGCTCAATCTTTGATTGTAATCTTCAGTGCCGGAAGCGGAGGTATAGCCTGCAATCCTGATTTTGGATTCCGGGTTGTTCTTCAGAATCTGGACGCTCTTTTTCAGGATCCGCTTCGCTTTTTCCGTGAGAGTCGACTGGTTGAAATCGAAATGCACATCCTCAAAGGCAAGAATAACCATTTTCGGCTTCGTCGCAAGAACCTTCACCGTCTCCTCCACCTGCGGTTCAGGCACATCTGACACGAGAACGACGACCTTCTCCTCTGTTCCCGGTTCTTCCATTTCAACCCGTTCCGGCCGGTTTTTCGACTGACCGCCGAAGGCCAATACGATTCCCGCGGAAGCGTGGACATTGTGATACCCCTGCTTAAAAGGGAACACTTCGGTGACGAAATGATCCCTGAGGTCGAGCCTGAGTGCGAAATGTTCCGCAAGCCACAATTTGGCGCCCACTCCGAGATCAAAGGTGGACATGTCCTGATTCGATATTTTCGGACTGTAGCGGACGCCTCCCAGCCCGGCGACAATGAACGGGGTCAGCCGGCGGTCGGGCATAAAATGATAGACCGCGTCGATATGATAGAAGGTTAGGTCCACTTTATCCATCGGACTTCTGTACTGGCCTTCCTTGGCTCCCGTCCTGGCTTTATCCAAAACGCCGCTGTTGACCAGCTCCACGGTGCCTTCGATGCCGAAACGCTTCGTCAAATTCAAGCCGATTCGTCCGCCATAGACAGGACTGTTTTCGAGATTCTGTCTGTCTTCAAAAAAATGATAGCCTATAAACGGACTCAATTCGACACTATGTGCCCGTATTCCCAGGAGACCGGATGATTCGGATCGGTCATCCATGCCGGATGCAACCGAAGGCAGGCCGGTCACCCACAGAACAGCCGAAGCTGTAATGAATAATGCCGTATTCAGTATTTTCATTTTCATTCCTCTTTCTTTCATTTCATTTCTTCATTCGGCATTTTCCCTCGAGGGAGACAGGCGGTTCCGCCTGTCTCCCTCAAATGGGACTGTTTTCACGATGAATCCCGCGACTTCTATGGATTGCTCACCGCATTGAAATCCAACGTCACCGCGGCGATCCGTGTCATGGCTCTGCCCACGAGTGAAGCGCCATTTTGCATCGTGACGGATTGATCCGCCATGATGGTTCCCTTCATCGCGGCCGTGGTTCCGATCGTCGCCGAGGTGCCGACCTGCCAGAAGACATTCTTCGCCTGCGCACTGCCTGCCAGTATCACCTGGCGACCGGACGTCACTGTGAGCGACGACGGGATCTGGAAGATGAAAACGCCTTCCGAATTGCCCTGTGCGTCGAGAGTCAGGTCTCCGGACGAGATGGCCAGTGTGGAAGTGGAAGTATAGACTCCGGGAGTGAGAGTCTGTCCTCCGATGTTCCCAGATACTGTGGCACCGGGAGCCCGTCCAGCCGCGTCGTTATAGGCGCTCGTCAGACAGGATTTTGCGTTATTGGCTTCCGTATCATTGATGCGTATCGTCCCGTTCACGATTCCGGGCGGGAATCCGGTCACTGAGCTACCCGGACTCAGCCCGAGATCACCATTCACAATGGTATTGCCGGTATTGGTCACAGTCGAACCGGCCAGAATCGGGAAACCGGAAGCGCATCCAAGATTCACCATAGCGGGTCCTGGAGGAGGCAGGGCAGCGCCGGTGGTAAATTGCCACACATAGTCGCTGGCCAGAGCATTGCCCGCGAGATCCCTGGCTCCGGTTGTAATCGTCGCCGTATAGGTGGTGTTGGGCTCAAGATCGGATTCAGGCACAAATGTTCCACCCGTACCCGCGTAGGATACCGCTCCGGATACCGGTGTATTCCCCTGTTTTAATGTAAATGTGAGTGAGTTCATCGTCAGGGGATCCATCGCCTCGCTGAAGAATGCCGTGACGAACTTGTTCAAAGGCACGCCTGTGGCGTTATTCACCGGATCCGTGGAAATGACTGTGGGTCGAACGGCATCCGGTGCATCACCCGTGGTAAAGCTCCACACATAGTGATCGGCCATGGCGTTGCCTGCGAGGTCCCTGGCTCCGGTGGTGATCGTTGCCGTATAGGTGGTGTTGGCGGTCAGATTGCTGGTCGGCGAAAAGGTTCCGGTCCTCCCCACATAAATGACCGTACCCGATACCGGCGTGGATCCCTGTTTCAAGGTAAATGTCGCCGTGGTAATCGTCACCGGATCCATCGACTCACTGAAGGTTGCGGTGATTCTCTTGTTTACAGCCACGCCCGTGGCGTTGTTCACAGGATCGGTTGAAATCACCATGGGCCGGGTGAGATCCTGAGCCGCGCCCGTGGTAAATCTCCATACATAATTATTGGCCATGGCGTTTCCGGCGAGGTCTTCAGCTCCGGTGGTAATCGTGGCCGTAAAGAGTGTGATGGGGGCGAGGGGGTTTGCGGGGGAAAATGTCGCGACCAGACCGACATACGTGACTGAGCCCGAAACCTCGGTGTCCCCTTGCTTCAGGGTAAATGTGGACGCGGTGATCGTCAACGGATCCATCGCTTCACTGAAGGTTGCGGTGATTTTCTTGTTGAGAGCCACGCCCGTGGCGTTATTCAACGGGTCTGTCGAAATAACAACGGGCCGAGTGACATCCGGAGCCGTGCCCGCGGTAAAGTTCCACACATAGTTGTTTTCCATGACGTTTCCCGCAAGATCCGTAACACCGTTGGTAATGGTCGCCGTGTAGGTGATGTTGGCAGAAAAATTGCCCGCAGGTTTGAAGGTTGCGACCAGGCCTGTATAGGTAACGGTTCCGGATATCGGCCTGGTACCCTGCTTGACGGTGAATGTGGACGTATTGATCGATGACGGGGCCATGGGTTCACTGAATGTGGCGCTGACAGCCGTGTTGATTGCCACATTTGTGGCAGTGTGGAATGGGATCGTGGAACTCACCGTGGGCGCGGTTTTATCCGAGCCCCCTGTAATTTTCGATCCATCCCAGATGCCGCATCCCGCCATGAGGATCATGAAAAGCATGGCCATGAGGATTGCCCCGGTGACATTGCGAAGATGGCCGAACAACCGCCTTTTCCCGGTTTTCCTTTGGGGGTCCGCGAACCGGACTTTTTCGGTTTTATTATCCTTTGAATTTGTATTCATTTGATCTTCTCTCTTTTTTAATCGATTGAACCAGTTCGGTCCCATCGTATTTCGATACCGATTCAGGAGGACTGGTGCTTTCCGGTTCAAGCTAATTTAGCGGTTTACGGCCGCGAATAATGTTCAACAGCACCACCACGACGGCGATGACCAGCAGAACGTGTATAAAACCGCCCATGGTCGTTGAAGTGACCAGTCCCAGGAGCCAGAGGATGATCAGGATGACCGCGATTGTCCATAACATGGGAATGTCCCCTTTTTTTAAAGGATCTGCCGTGACCGTATCGATCTCGGTTTGACCCATGACCGGGTCCTGCACGCTCCGTCGTTCTGGAGTCCTTCGATGCATCCATTTCTATCTCTCAGCCGACTCACTGAAAAGTCGATTTGGACGAGGCGTCGCACCATCCGCGGGTCAGCGTCTTCGTCCGGCGAGGGTCCTGATCAAGAACAGAAGAATCAGCGCCCCGACAATCGCCGCGATGAGCAGACCCAGAATGCCGGCGCTGGATATGTTGAGCTGACCGAACAGCCAGACTCCGATGAAGGCGCCCGCCACGCCGACGACCAGATCCCCCAGAAGGCCGAATCCCCTGCCCTTCCAGATGTGTCCGGCCAGGAATCCCGCCAGAACTCCAACCGCCAAAAAGATCAGCAGATGTTCCGTGCTCATGGTGTTTTCTCCTTTGAATAGGAATGTTTTGCCGTTTTGAACCGCGTTTTGTTTTTCGACCCCGTTCTCTTTGTCCTGAGTCGACCGCCGGATTCGACTGCCGGTCTCTCTCTTGCGCCCCTTATTTCTTGAATGCCCGCATGATCTTCTCCTCTATTTTTCAACCGGAGATCCGCCGGATAGGATCATGGCGATTCGATCGAGAGAAACCAGCGAGCCGCTTTTGAGGAAAATCACGTTACCGCCCGTCTGCAGAACTCTTTCGATGACCACGTCCACCACGTCATCGATGACTTCCCGGAGATTGACATGCCTGGATACAACCGGCAGACGATCCGTTTTTCGAATGCTCCCTCTCACGTGATAATCCTCTTCAACGTACAGGATCGAACCTTCGTCCGTGTCAATTGCCTCGATGACTGCCTGGATTCCAAAAACGACTTTTTCCCTTTTACCCGCCGCTTCCAGATCGCGGATCGCGTTTTTATCGGTACCGGCGATCAACTCCTTGACGACCGGCCAGACGATCTTTCCCAAATCATGGTTCGATGTCAGCGCGTACTCCCCTTCAACACAGCCGATGAATGAGCCCAGATGGGTGGTCAGGGTTTTATATTGATTCTGCAGACCCATCGCACCGACCAACACCCATCGAAGCGGATCCTGCAGGTGATAATGAGTGAATCGGCTGTCGGTCTGTCTGATGAATTCCTGCCTGCGGCTGCCGCCGCTGGCTTCACGGGAGGCGCCGGCGTCATTGACCGGGATTTCAAACGGGAAACGGGAGTCCTGTATGTCAATGAGTCTGTCTCGAAATCCTTCGTACAATCGACTGGTCCGCTCATTCAAGGACAAAACATAGTAATGGATGCTGGGCTGCATGTCGGTTCTCTATTTTGGACGATTGCTTCTTTTTGCGGATACGGGAAACCCTTTCGGCGGGGCTCTCCCGACCGGCATTTTCATGCCCATAGTTACTCATACGCAACCGCAAAAACAATCGACCAAAGGATTGAAAAGGGAGCTAATTCATTGGATCAATGCGGGATGCATCCTGCGGTCAATTCCGAACGGACGGATCGCATCAGGGGAGGGTATTCACTTGAAATTAAAGGAATCAGGCGGAAATGGTGCGGGCGGTGACAGAAGCGGTTTGTCTGAGGAGAGGTCCTGGAATCGGCAGGGGTGGATCGATGATCGCGCGGCGCTCAGTGGATCGTGCGGCGAATCGGATCAGCCGGATCCATCCTTGCGGACAAACGCGGCTATCTGCAGGCGGGTGTTGAGCTCCAGTTTTTCCAGAATGTTATGCACATGGCTCTTGACCGTGAAAGTGGCGATGTTCAGGCGTTCGGCGATTTCCTTGTTGCTCAGGCCCTCCGCGATCAGACCGACGATTTCACGTTCGCGATTCGTAAACTGGATGGATTTGGAAGGGATCTCTTTTCCATCCCTGAGCGCGGTCTCTATAATCTGACTGAACAGGGATTGGGTCATGCGCGGGGGAAGCACTTTCTCGCCGCCTGCGACGGTTTTTATCGTTTTTTTCCAATCATCCCAGGGGGCGTTCTTTAAAATGAATCCGGATCCCCCGGCTTTTACGAATTCGACGATGTCCACATGGTCGGGAAGGATATCCATTGCGATGACCTTCGCATCCGACACTTGTTCCTGAAGCTGGGACATCAATTTCAGGCTGTTCTCTTTTTCCAGACCGAGGTCCAGCAGAATGACATCGGGTTGTTTTTTCATCTTCTTCATCTGCTGCACGGTCTCGCCGTCTTCGGATTGCGCGACGACCTCGAAATCGGCGTGTTTATTGAGCATGCCGGCGATGCCCTCACGAAGAAGGCGGTTATCCTCAATCAATAATATCCGGATTTTACCCATAGAAAAGCCATCCCAAATTATTGATAATTATGGAATTATGGAATTATGGAATTA
>CAZNXX010000005.1:0-2216 GCA_964577095.1 uncultured bacterium
TCGCCTCGGGACTCCAGGCCCAGTCCCCCGACTCCCTGCTCCTCCCCGGCATCCGGCTCACGCTCGCGTGCGATTTCGACGCCGCCCTGGCCGTGTTCCGCGGGTACGAGAGGACGCATCCCCACGACCCCGCCGGCCCTTTCTATATCGCCGCCACGTACCAGTCCGCGATGATGGACGCGGAATCGGACGGGCATGAAAAGGAATTTTTCGAGGCCGTCAACCGGTCCATACGCATGGCCGACTCCCTGATCGCGGCCGGACGCGCCGATGCCCGTCTGTATTTCCACCTCGGCAACGCCTGGAGCTACAAGGGACTGTACGAAGCCAAGCGGGGCGGCCTGGCCACGGGAGTCCTGCACGCCCACCGGGGCGTGGAATATCTGGAAAAGGCTCTGGAGGCGGACTCCCTGTATGAAGATGCCTACCTCGGCGTCGGCAACTACAAGTACTGGTCCGGCCGTTATTATAAATACCTGCGTTGGCTTCCCTGGATCCGCGACGAACGCGACCTCGGCGTCCGCCTGGTCCGGCGCGTGATCGAAAAGGGAACCCTTTCCCGCTCGGTCGGAATGAGCAGTCTGGGCTGGATCGAGTACGACCGGAAGAACTACGGGGAAAGCCTCCGGCTTTTCAGGCAGGGGCTGGCCGAGTCACCGGACAGCCGCTTCTTCCTGTGGGGCGAGGCGGACTGTCTCTTCGCGGACGGCAATTACGAACAGGCGGCCGGCCGGTACGAGAATCTGCTCGCATCCATACTCGGGGACAAACACCAGAGCGGTTACAACGAAGCGGAATGCCGGTACAAGCTGATGACGGCCTACGAAAAAAACGGCCGTACGGACGCCGCGGAAGCGCAGGCCCGCGCCGTGCTGTCCCTCCGGGCGGAACCGGAGACGATGAAACGGATGGAGCGTCAGCGCAAGGCCGCGTCCGAATGGCTCGACCGGAACCGGAGACGGACCCGGTGAGAAGCCGCCTGTCCGTTGCCGCCGCGGCGCTCATCCTGCTGGCGGCCCTCCAGCCGGGCGTCGGCCTGTCCCGGTCCCTCGAGGACAGCCTGAGGCTGGACATCGATGACGGACGGCTCGACGCGTTTTCGAAAATCGAAGCCGCCTTCATCCTCTCCGGCGTTGAGAATCCGGACAGCCTCAACGCCTGCGTGGACTGGCATCAGGGCATTGTCCAGACCATTGAAAATTTCCGTTTCCAGATGACGGACCGCGCCGGGTCCGGCCGCCGCGTCTTCGCCTGGCTGCACGGCGCCTGGCTCGTCCGGTACGACGCGGAAGCCACCACGTTAACGGACGTGCGCGACCGCAAGACCTACAACTGCGTCTCAGGCACCATACTCTTCAACCTGACCTGCGAAGCGCTCGGCTGGTCCACGGACGCGTTCGAGACGCCCACCCACGTCTACACTTTCTTCAACAATTACACGGAACGGATTCCCATCGAAAACACCTCGCCCATGGGATTCGACATCATGAAAAATCTGGGCGAATACTCCCGCTTCCTCCTGCAGTATTATCCCGGCAACCGGGCGGCGCGCATCGGACTCGACCGCCTCTTCGCCCATGAGAACGGAAAGGGCCGCGAGATCAACAACACGGAACTGCTGGGCCTGCTCGCGTACAACCGCGCTTTTTTCGCGCGCAAGGACAGCAGTTACGAGCGGGCCTGGAATTACGTTCTGCTCGCTCGCAGGTTCAACAGCGATTCGCGCTCGAATGTGGATTTCGAAATCGGCCTGACCTTCGAATGGGGGTCCGCACTGCTCAGGCGGGGCGAAAACCGGACCGCATTCGAGACGTACGCCGAGGGTTTCCGCCGTTTCCCGGACATAGGCGATCTGCGGCTGAACGCGAGAGTGGCTTTCTTACGGTTTCTTCAGACGCCGCAACCGTGGGAGTCCATCCAGCCCGCGCTCGACACGGCCCTCGACTTGCCGGCCTGGAACCGCTCCGATCTCCCCTTTCTTCACAGCCGGCTTGCCGGCCTTCACGCGTCCGCCCCGAACCGGGCCGTTGCGGATGAAATCCGCGCCTATCTCGACGCCCTCCCCGGGTTGGCGCAGGAGTTGGAACATTGATCCGACGGGTCAGGTCGGAAACCGATGAATCGGTATTTGTGCGGCAACACATTTTTACGTATCCCCACGGCTGAAGCCGTGGGCTGATGCCGTGGGCTGATGCCGTGGGCTGATGCCGTGGGCT
>CAZNXX010000005.1:2316-21738 GCA_964577095.1 uncultured bacterium
GCCGTGGGCTGATGCCGTGGGCTGATGCCGTGGGCTGATGCCGTGGGCTACGTCTCCGAACCCCGGTTGCCCACGCCTTCAGGCGCGGGAGCCTTCAGGCGCGGGAAAATTAGAAAAGGATCATTGAAGCTCCCCGCGGCAAGCCGCGGGGAATGCGCTCGCTGACAGATTCATGCTGGAAACCGTTTCAACGGTTTCCAGTACCGAAAACCTGGCCAATCCCGGTTTTCCGGGCAATCCCCTCAGAAATCCATGGACCTGACAGCATCCCGCGATTGAAAAACAAGACCTTACGATTCGGCATGCCGTTTGCGTATTAAAATCTGTACCCCTTTAACGCAATCCCGCATGACTGGAAAGGAAGCAGGCACATGAAAAGCAAGCCCCTGTTTTTCAGCCTGGCGATCGCCTTCGCCCTGTCCGGACTGTCCGGCCTTCGACCCGCCGCGGTATCGGCGGGAAACGCCGCGGACTCGCCCGCCGGCCGTTTCGAACGCATCCGCATGCACAGGACCGTATGGAAAAAAGTCCTGGATAGAAGCGACGGTTTCACTGCCGCCCGGGTCTCGGACGCGGACGACACCGCGGGATCCATTTCCGGATTCGTCTACGGCCTGGACGCGGACGCCGTACCCACGGCCTATGTGGAAGCCGTTCCATTTTTCCGCATCATCGAACAGGACTCGGTTTTTGAACCTTATAAAGGAGGGATTTCCCAGGTTAATCCCATGGACGGGTCATTCTCCATCACCGGCCTGGATCCCGGCCCGTATCGGGTCTATGCCTGTGCGGACGGGTACACGCCCGAATACTACGACGGTGCCGAAAGCGCCTCTGACGCGGACACCGTAACCGTGAAACCTGGCGAGGACGTCACCGGAATCCGGTTCAGCCTGGAAAAATACCAGCCCGGGACCGGCGGCATTTCCGGGACCATCGTGGACGACACGGACGGGACTCCGCTCGCGGATGCCTGGGTTACGGCCGTGGCCTCATGGGAACCCTACACCTACGGCAGGGCGATGACGGACAAGCAGGGCGGCTTCGTCATCGGCGGCCTGAAGTCCGGCGCCTACACGATTTCCGCGGGCGCAGAGGGATTCATCGAGGAATTCTATGACAATGCGCCTGTCTGGGAGCTCGCATCACCCGTGACCGTCACCGAACCGGACACCCTATCCGGGCTCGTCATGCGGCTGGCCGAGGGCGGCGTCATTTCCGGACGCGTGACGGACAAGGACGGACGGCCGCTCACCGACGTCTGGATACAGGTTTACTCGGACGCTTCCGGTGATTCCGCCTGGACGGATTCGACCCGCACACCGGCGCGCAAGTTTGACGCCGGCGCCTCCACTGAAGCCGACGGCTCCTACCGGATCAGCGGCATACCGGAAGATGAATATTTCGTCACCGCGACCTCGTGGCGCGGTGCTTGGTTCCAGCATCAAATCTGGTACGAGGGCGCCGCGGACCCCTCTTCCGCGACGCGGGTTCCGGTGCGCTCCGGCGTTGAAACACCGGGCATCGATTTCATCTTCGATTTCCCGGCGACAGACGGTTCCCTGTCGGGCCGCGTCACCGACCTGGACGGCAAGCCGATCGAGTACGCGCAAATCCAGCTTTTCTCGGACGGATCCGACGCGCGGGGAAACTCGGTATGGATGACCGCCTCGACCGGCGCGAACGGCGATTACAGCCTGTATTTCGTCCCCGAAGGCCGGTATTATGTCAACTGCTGGGCCCAAGCCGGATGGTCAAGCGTATTCCGCTACTGGCCCGATTCCGAGGATTTCGCCGGAGCGCAGGCAATATCCGTAGACGGCGTCACCGCGGTCCGGAACGTGGATTTCATCCTGCCCCTGGCGCCGGGCTCAGCTTCAGTCGAGGGAACCGTGACGGACGCCGCCGGGCATCCGTTGACCGGCGCATATATTGAAATCGGCCCGTTCGAGTCCGGATCCCCGGACTCCGGCAGGTCGGGAAAGGAGTTCTGCGCCTGGGCGTATTCGGACAGCGCCGGCGAGTACCGGGTCAAGGGACTGCCCGCGGGACCGGTCCGGGTCCATTGCTCCTACTGGGAAAACGAAAGCCGCGGCGAAGAATGGTACAGCGGCGCGTCCGCGCCTGAAGACGCGGATCCGGTGACCCTGTCGGACGGCCAGACTGTGACGGGCATCGATTTCAGCCTGACGGTCCGCCGCTTCTACGGCAGCATCGTGGGAACCGTCAGCGACGCTGCAACCGGCATCCCGGTTCCTGATGCGGTGGTGGAGATTCAGCCGCTCCGCACCGATTGGGTCGGTTTCTGGCGGGGCACGATGAAAACCACCCTGGTCACGGACGCGGAGGGAAAGTACAGCGCGGACTGGCTCCTGCCGGGCATCTATCTTCTGTCCGCATACCGGGACGGAGGATTTGCCTATTACCGGAACGCGCTGGTTCCGGAAATGGCGGATTCCGTTTCGATCGCGGGAGGCGACGAAAAGACCGCTGATTTCAGCCTGCCTGTCCGGAATGAAGGCCCCTGTGTGATCCGCGGTACCGTGACATACGGACTCGGAAGCCCCCTGAGAGGCGGGTTGGAGGAACCCGGACCGGACGGCGCGGCCGCGGGCCGGCCGCGCCTGCTCAAGTCCGACTCGGATCTGCCGTTCCCGTACGCGGTCGTCATCGCCAGGCCCGCGGTCACCATCCAATCATGGCCCGGATCCGAACTGTTCTACAACACCCTGTCGGGTCAGGACGGTTCCTATGAACTGAGCGGACTGCCCGCGGGTGAATACTATGTCTGGAGTTTTGGCGGCTCGACGGCCCCCCAGTACTGGAATCATACAGCGGATCCCGCCCAGGCGAAGGTCATCCGGGTGGGAGCCGGCGCGCCCGCGGACGGCATCGATTTCGAGCTCGACCAGATGCTGTTTTACGCTTTCGACGCGATCGCGCCCGGCCGCAGCGAAAACGCCGCGTCCGTGCACGGAACCGTTCGGGACGGCGGCGGAGAACCGGTTTCATCCGCGGCCGTGCTTCTTCTGAACGTCAGCGGCCAGGCCGTGTCTTCCGCGGTTACTGGGCCGGACGGCGCCTACGCGCTTTCGGCCGCGGCTGGAGACTACATCCTGCAGGCCGGCAAGCTCGGTTACGGCACGGCTTTCAACGGCGGGGCGAAGAACGCGGAAGAAGCGGTTCCCGTGAGGCTCGAAACCGGTTCCCTCGAGGTGAACTTCTCGCTCGGCGCGGCAAGCGCAGTTCCCCAGGGGCCGGCGCTACCGGATCGGATAACCCTCGACCGAAATTATCCCAACCCGTTCAACCCTTCCACCGTCATCCGGTTCGCATTGCCCGGCGCCGGGAGGGCGAAGCTGACCGTTCTCGACAGCCGGGGACGCACGATCCGCGTTCTGATGGACGGTCCTGCTTCGGCCGGCCGCCATCAGGCCGTGTGGGACGCCACAGACGGGAACGGCCGGCCGGTTCCGAGCGGCCTGTACTTCTACAGGCTGGAGACCGTCAATGGCACTCGGACGGGTAAAATGCTGTTTCTTCGCTGAACCCGGATCCGAATTTGGTCAAGCCGGCTCCTTCGGAGCCGGCTTTTTTTATGGATCAATTGTGACAAAACTGAAAAATACTTGACAATGACGTAAAAATTGAATATGATATTATAATAGAAAATGGAATGGTTCAACGGCAAAAAAGTCTTCATCACCGGCGGTTCGAGCGGCATCGGCAAGGCCACGGCCCTCCGGTTGACCTCCTTGGGCGCGGACGTCTGCATCGCGTCCCGGGGCTTGGACCGCCTGGAATCGGCTCTCGCGGAGATCCGCGGCCGCGTCGTCAGGCCCGGCCAGAGACTGCTGGCCCTCCCCCTGGATGTCACCGAAGCCAAGCAATGCCACGCCACTGCCGCGAAAGCCGTGTCCGCGCTGGACGGCATGGACGTGCTCATCAACAATGCCGGCGCCTCATGGCCGGGGTACATCGACCGGATTCCGGACTCCGTCTGGGACAGACTGATGGCCGTCAATTACATGGGCACGGTCAACTGCACGCGCGCCTTCCTGCCTTATCTGATCCGCAGACGGGGCGGCCGCATCGCCAATGTCTCGTCCGTGCTCGGTTTCATGGGTCTTTTCGGGTACAGCGCGTACGCGGCCAGCAAATTCGCGGTGGTGGGTTTCTCCGAGAGCATCCGCCAGGACCTGCTCCGGTACGGCATTCGGATCTCGGTCTATTACCCGCCCGACACGGATACCCCCCTGCTCGAGGAGGAGAACCGGATCAAGCCCGAAGAGACCCGCATCCTGGCCGGCCGCATCAAGCCCATTTCAGCGGATGAAGCCGCCTTGCACCTGCTCCGAGGCGTGGCGAAAGGGAAATTTGTCATTATTCCGGGTTTCATGTCGAAACTGACCTATCATCTGAACCGGTACGCGCCTTTTCTGCTGCGCGGCATACTGGACCGGGAGCTGAGGAATTACCAGAAGAAAACGGAAACCGTATCCGAAACCGGCGCCGTTCTGGAGTCGAGGCTCAATCTCTGAAAGTCCGAATCGTCCTGAATCCGCCCGCGCTCGCGGACGGATGGGTGGGAACCGTCCACGCCTAACCCGAAGGAGGAGTTCATGAGAATCGTGTCGCTGATCATCGCCGCTGCGGGAGTCATCGTTTTCATCCTGGCTGTTCTCTCCGTCCTTGTTCCGCTTCAGCTGGGGGTCACACCCGGAGGGCTTCTCCGGGGCACGGTCTCGCTTTTCCTGATGGCAATCACATTCATTGTATTCGACAAGGCCTATCCCGGCAAACCGGCGGCTCCGAAACGGAAGAGAAAATAAGGGCCGCGGAACCCGACTCGGGAACCCCCAAGCCGCTCACGCCGGACAGAAGGCATGAGCGGCTTTTTTATCCGGGAGACACCGAACCTCCTCCCGATTGCCCCGCTCCCGGACCGCCCGACACCCTCAACCGGACAGCGGGAAACCTTTGGGCCTTGACATTCTCATGCTGAACAATTATACTGAGAGAACGACGCCGGACGCACCGGAAACGCAACAGGACATCCGCACATGCGCCATTTCATCACGGACGACATCTTCGTGGACGACCGCGACCTGGACTGGGACTTCATACGGTCCTCCGGCCCGGGCGGCCAGAATGTCAACAAGGTCGCGACCGCGGCGCAGCTGCGTTATGACGCTGGCCGATCCCGGTCTTTGCCCGCCGAGGTCCGGGACAGGCTGATCCGGCTCGCGGGAAAACGCGCGACGTCAGACGGGGTTCTGGTGATTCAGGCCCGCCGCTTCAGGACGCAGGAAGCCAACAAGAAGGACGCCCTGGCGAGACTGGAGGAACTGGTGCGGAAAGCGCTGGTCCGTCCGGTTGCGCGGCGGCCCACGAAACCTTCCCGCCGGGCGAAACAACGCAGGCTGGAAGCGAAAAAGAAGCGGTCGGAACTGAAGAAAACAAGGTCCTATCGGGAATAAGGCGGATCCCTGAAATGAAAAGACCTGAAAGGCCGCAGGCTTTTCAGGTCTTCTTGTGTCTCGCGCTCCCACCGTCCATTCCGAGTCCCAGGATAGAACCAGAACAAAAACCTCCCGCGGACCGGTCAAAGCCCGCGGGAGGTTTTGCCTCATTCCCGCTGCTATGGACAGACCGGAATCGCCGCTCAGGCGGCCTGTTCGTCCTTCGGCCGACCCTCCGGCTCCACGTCCAGTATCACTTCGTGTATCTTGGACCGGCTGATCTTCCGCACCGTGAAGGTCAGACTCCCGTGCTTCAGCTTCCCCTCCGTCTTCGGCTTGTCCTTGCACTGCTTGATCAGCCAGTCATTGAGCAGCGTTTCCGATTCCGGCAGAACCGGCCCGACGGTCTTTCTCAGTTCGTTCAGCGTGATGCCGCCCCCCACCACATACCGGTTTTCCGTGATGGGATAGCAGAATGTGGGCAGAAGATCGTATTCATCGTTGAGACTGCCCACGATGGACTCCACGATGTCTTCCAGCGTGATCAGGCCGATCACTTGCCCGGTGTCATCCCGCACCGCCGCGATGTGCTGGTACCCCTTGGTCAATTCGGCAAGGATGGTGGACAGCTTCAGGCCCGGCTTGACGGAAGGGATGGGCCGGCTGATGCCGCGCAGGGTCGGATCCTTGGGATTCAGCCTCAGTACGTTGACGATATCCTTGAAATTGACGTATCCGATGACCTTGGCCGGGTCTTCCCCCTCGATGAGGGGGAAACGGGTATGATGGTGAATGTGGGCCTGGAGCAGCGCGTCCGTGAGGGACATGTCGGTGGAGAGCACCTTCATGTCCTCACGCCGGACCATGATCTCCCCGACCGTCCGCTTGGACAGCTTGATGCTGCTCGAAACAATCTTCTCCTGTGTGGGACTGATCATGTTCTGGATGCTGGCGAAACGGGCCAGAACGGTGATGTCGTCCAGGGCATCCGCCGCCCCATGCAGCTCCTTCTTTCCTTCGAACGGCCGGTTCATCCACTGCACCAGCTTCAGGTAAGGCGTAAAGATCCAGACCAGCGAGCGCATGGGGCCCGCGACCAGGGACGCCAGAAATGTATTGTACTTCACGCCGAGCGTTTTCGGCAGTATCTCCGTCCACTGAATCATCACGAGCGAAAACACGATGGAATACAGCGTCACCCATTTCGTGCCGAACAATTCCGCGAAATGCGTTCCGGAAACAGCCGCGCCGATCGTGTGCGCGAATGTATTGACGACCAGGATGACGGCGATGGGCTTCTGGATGTTTTCGCGGAGGAGTTTCCATGTGGCGCCCGCCTTGGGCCGCTTCTCGGACAGTTCGGCAACGTCCGCCAGGGACAGGCTGAGGGTGCAGGCCTCCAGCAGGGAGCAGAGAAAGGAGATGAACAGCGCGATCGCCGCGGTGAGTATAAATGCAAGCATGAATCAGACCCCCTTCAGAGGAACTGTTGAATGATCAATGATGAATGAAGGGGTGCGCATAATTGAATTCCGATATTCTTCACTCATCACTCACCATTTATCATCAGTACACCCGAATCGGCATGATCACGACCGGAATGGCTTCAAAATGCAGTTTGCGCTGAACCGAAAAGATCGTGTAGTTGTGCAGCCAGCGGTAGGCGAAGGAGTCCTTCGAAAAAACGAGCTGGCCTCCGAAGAAGACGACGCCCGGATGTTTTTTCTGGAGTTTCACGGCCAGATCGACCATTTCGTCCACCACGTCCACGCCGATGGCGGTCGCGGTTTCGGCATAGTATCCGTGCCGCTTCATGTATCGGACGTAACGATCCGCTTCGGACTCCAGCCCCTTCTCCAGCGTTCGGATCTCCTCCGCACCTAAAAAATTTCCCGCGTCGACCACGCCCACCTGAACGAACACGAAATTCTTGAACATGCCGGGGAATCCCTTGAGCACCGAAAACAGGGTGTGGAGTCCCAGACCGTTGAATCCGTTCACAAAGATGACGGCGGTCTTGCCCTTGGGATGACGCCGCACGGACTTGCGCTTCCGGCCCTCACCGTTCTCGGCCGGGGGCAAAGACGGCTCGGTCACGGGCACCAGGGTGTCCAGGCGCTTCAGCATTTTCTGGACTTTCCTGTAATGCCCCTTGACCTTCATGAAAAAAAACATGAGACCGCCGATCACCAGAAGGGTGACCCAGCCCCCTTCCGTGAACTTGAGAAGGATCATCATGACCAGGATGAACAGGATCAGAATCAAGCCGATGCAGTTGACCAGGAGTTTCCGCCGCCACCGTTTCTCCCGGGAACGGGCCTGCCACCAGTACCGGACCATGCCGAGCTGTGAAAGCGAGAAGGTGATGAACACGTTGATCGCATACAGCACGACCAGGATGCGGACCGACCCCCGCGTCAGCGCAATCAGCACGATGGAAGCGATCCCCATGATGAGCACGCCGTTCTGGGTAACCAGGCGGTCCGACAGCGTGTTGAACCGGGTGGGAACCCACCGGTCCGCCGCCATATTCGACAGTATCCTGGGCCCACCCAGAAATCCGGTTTGGGCCGCCACAAACAGAAGAACCGCTTCCGAGATCAGCGTCACGAGGACGAAGACACGTCCCCAACTGCCCCAGCCGGCCGTCATGGTTTCGAACAGAACGGCGTTCAGGGTCTTATTCGGTTCCCATTGAAGCCGGTAGAGAAAATACGCGAGCATCAATCCGACCGCCATGACGGCCAGGGAAACAGACATGTAGATCATCGTGCGCTTGGCCGTCTTCACCCGCGGTTCGCGGAGGATGGACATGCCGTTGCTCACGGCCTCGATACCCGTGAATGTGCCGGCGCCCATACTGTAGGAGCGCAGGATGAGCAGCGTCATTCCGGCCAGTCCGAGCTCAGCGCCCGTCTCCCGGACATCGGCGGATATGGCGCCGGCCACTTCCCCGAATTTCAGCGCGTGAGTGATGATGGAATACAGGATGACCGACACATGGGTGACCAGAAAAGTGATGAAAATGGGCACGATCGGAAGCACGGATTCCCGGACGCCCCTCAGATTCATGAGAATCAGGATCACGACGCCCAGACAAGCAATCCAGAGCTTATAGGGATGCCAGGCGACGGGCAGAAAGCTGAACAGCGCGTCAGACCCGCTGGAGATGGACACCGCGATGGTCAGCACATAATCGATAATGAGCGCCGCCCCCGCCAGCATTCCCATACCGGGTGAGAGCAGACGGTTGGCGACCATGTACCCGCCGCCGCCCGCGGGGAATAGCTCAATAATCTGGATGTAACTCGCGCTGATGACGAAAATGGTGAGAGCCGTGAATAGAGAAACCACAATGGACAGGGCGTGGTGCCGGCCGAGAACAAGAAACGCCTCTTGCGGACCGTAGCAGGACGAAGAAATGCCGTCCGCGCCGAGTCCCACCCAGGCGAAAAAGGCGATCAATGACAGCTTGTGGAAGATCTTGCGGTCGTTGAGATCGCGTTCCTTGCCGACGATGAACCGGATCAAACGCTGGGGAAGTGTCGGACGTGGCGTCACGAGATCGACACCGTCCTTAATCGATGTTTTTCATGGGATTGTGCTGGTTCGGACATAAATAGAAAATACAACATTTGGGATCGACAAGCAAGGGGAATCAATACACGCGGATCGGCATGATCATCACCGGTATCCCCTCGAAATGGAGCCGCCGGTGCACCGAAAAAATGGTGAAATTGTGAAGCGCCCGATGAAGGACCGACTCCCTTGAGAAAACGAGCTGTCCCCCGAAAAACATCGGACTCGGATACTCCGTCTGGATGCGTTTCGCCATGCGGATGATCTCTTCCACCACGTCCACGCCCACCGAATAGACACCCTCCGCATAAATACCGTGCTTTTTCATGTATCCGACATATTTTTCGCCTTCCTCTTCGAGCCTCCTGTCGATGGCCCGGATATCCTTCTGCCCCTTGAAATTGCCCGCATCCACGACACCGACCTGCACGAATACAAAATTCGTGAAAAAACCGGGGAATTGTTTCAGGATGGAGAACAGGGTGTGCAGGCCCAGTCCGTTGAATCCGTTGACGAACAGCACGGCCGTCCGTCCCTTCGGATTCAGCTTCAGCCGTTTCGCGCCCCGGGCCGGCTTGTCGCCTGGAGAGGGCAGGGACGATTCCGTGACCGAAACGAGGCCGTCCAGCCGCTTCAGCATTTTCTGCACCTTGCCGTAATGCCGTTTGACCAGGGAGAAGAAGATGAACAGACCGCCGGTCACCAGCAGCGTGATCCAGCCCCCCTGGTTGAACTTCAGCACGACCACGGTAATCAGGATGAACAGCGTCAGGGAAAGACCGACGCCGTTGACGGCCAGTTTTCCCGCCCAGCCCCCGGCTTCGCGGCGCGATTGCCACCAATGCCGCACCATGCCGAGTTGGGACAGGGAAAAGGTGATGAACACGTTGATGGAGTACAGCACCACGAGCAGGGTCACCGAGCCGGCCGTGGCCACCACGAGCGCCACGGCGGCGAGTCCCATGATGAGAATGCCGTTCTGGGTGACCAGGCGGTCCGACAGGGTCGCGAAACGGGTGGGCACCCAGCGGTCCGCGGCCATGTTGGACAGGACGCGGGGTCCGTCGAGAAAGCCCGTCTGCGCGGCGACAAAAAGCAGAACAGCCTCGGACAGGAGGGTCAGCAGAACGAACCGGGGTCCCCATGCGCCCCATCCCCGTGTGACAGCTTCGAACAAGACCGCGTTCAGCGTCTTGCCGGGCACATGCTCAACCTTGTACAGAATGTACGCCAGCATCAGCCCCAGAACCATGAAGGCCAGGGATCCGGCCATGTAGGCCATGGTCCTCTTGGCGGTCTGAACCTTGGGTTCGCGCAGGATGGGAATGCCGTTGCTGACCGCCTCGATTCCGGTGAACGTGCCCGCTCCCATGCTGAACGAGCGGAGGATCAGGAGCACCATGCCCGTCACGCCCAGAGTGGCGCTCGTGGCTCGAACGTCCGCCGAAACCGTGGCTGTCACTTCCGGAAGCTTGAACAGGTGGGTGACCACGGCGAGGACAATCACACCCAGATGGGTGATGATAAAAACGAGGAAAACGGGAACGATCGGAAGAACCGACTCCCGGACACCCCTCAGGTTGATCAGGATGAGAACCAGCACGCCGAACAGCGCGAACCCGAGCCGAAAGGGATGCCAGGCCGGCGGCAGAAAACTGAAGAGAGCGTCTGCCCCGGAAGAAACGGATACGGCAATCGTCAGAACGTAGTCGATGAGCAGGGCGGACCCGGACAGCATGCCGGTTTTCGGCGAAAGCAGGCGGGTGGCGACCAGATACCCGCCCCCACCGCTTGGAAACAGCTCGATGATCTGGGAATAACTCGCGCTGATCACCAGGATGGTGATCACGCTGAGCAGGGCGACGATGAGCCCCAGTGCGTGGTGCGAACCCAGCACCACGAATGCTTCGGCAGGGCCGTAACAGGATGAACTGATCCCGTCCGAACCCAGTCCGACCCAGGCAAAAAACGCGATCAGGGATAATTTATGGAAAAGATTTTTGTCCCGGACGTCCCGGCTTTTACCGATAAAAATCCGCTTGAGGCGGGACTTCAGGGAATAATTGGTCTCCATGGAGCCTTTTCGATCTATGCTAAGATACTACAAAACATAAACTTAAATATGCAATCCTTTGGAAAACAACGATTAAGATACAGAGTATTATGCCTGGAAGCAAGTTAATTCGTTCAATCCCCTCCACACCGTCCGGCAGATCCGGACAGTGTGGAGGGACCCCCCGGTCCGGCCCGCCGGAGAGGAGAGCAGACCGGACCGGGAGGATACGCTTATATATTGATGTCCACCTGGGTTGTGAACGTATGATTCGGAACCACCTTGTCGTTGTTGAACAGTACATATCCGAAAACAACGCTGACGTTCGGACTGAAGGCGTATGAACAGCCGAAGGAAAGTGAACCGTACCAGCTCTGCCCGGAAGCGTAATCGACACTGGCCCAGATTTTGTCGGTCAGGGTCTTGTCCCAGGTTGCGATGACTCCGCCCGCCTGCTTATCCCCGTTTTCGTCGAGGAAGAGGTTTTCGTTCAAGCCCGTGTAATATCCGAGGGAGATGCGTCCGACCGTCGGAAAAGTCCTGGCTGCCAGACCGTATACCATATTGCAGTCCGTCACATCCTTCTTTGTCCCGAAATTGAACGCCCCCAAGGCCAGCGCCGGACGGGCCCCGCTTTCAGGAAGCCCCAGCTTAAGATTGAAATACAACGGATCCGCTGTGGGTTCGATCAGGTCGAAACCGACTTCCAGGTATTTCAGGACTCCGACCGTCACCCCGACATCCGGATAGATCATGTAGGGATTGTTTTTGTTGTCAGCGATCGAAAAGTAATTGTCGATTCCGAAATGGACCGTTCCCGACTTCTGAATGTCGGTCGACGGATTCCAGATTTGCGTCGAAGCCGTGGCCCCGGCTTTTGCGGGCCGGGCAAGGCCGGTCAGGAGAATCGCCGCCAGCAACGCCCGGACGGCCGTTCCGTTGAGAAGCTTCAGGGTGCGCATGACTTTGCCCTTTCTTTTGGTGGATGGACGCGTCTGAGCCGTTCGCGCCCCTCTCCGGAACGGATCCGCGTTGAGGGAGTCCCGAGCCGCCCGCGGAGGCCGACCTCCCGGACGGACGGCCCGGTATCCCGTCTCACTTCTTCTTCCCGGGCGCCCCGCGGCGCGTGTCGATGTCGTCCGGGTACATCAGCGCCTCGCGGCCCCGCTCCCCGGTGCGGATCCGGACCACGTCCTCCACGGGGTACACGAAAATCAACCCGTCGCCCTGCTTGCCGGTCCGCGCCGCGTCGCAGATCACGTCGATGGCCTTTTCCAGGTTGTGGTCGCTGAGCACAATGTTAATCTGCGCCTTCGGGATCAGGTCCATCTGATACGAAGTTCCACGCCATGACAGGTCGATGCCGCCCTGTCTTCCATGGCCACGCACCTCCGAGACGTTCAACCCAACGATGCCGGCTTCGCGCAGGGCGTCCTTCACCGCGGTCACCGCCTCTTCCCGTATGATGGCTTCTATTTTTTTCATGGATCCATTCTCCTATTCTTTGAAAGGTGATCATGACCGACTCCCCTTCCGGTTATTTCCCGGCGATGGACTTGAATGAAATTGACGGGATGTGCAGGCGGCCGGAATGCATGACCTCGTCGTCGTCGATATATCCCTTGAGGCCCATTTCCGGCATGTCCAGTCCGAGCAGTTCGTCGGCAGGAGCGGAACGCAGCAGTTTGAGTCCGGCCAGCGCCTTGAAGAACAGAAAGGTCAGGCCGCCGACGACGACCAGGATGGAAGCGATCTCGGCCAGCTGGGACAGTATCTGCGTGTTCCCGCCGAAAAGCAGGCCCTTGACCGGACCGGCCACGCCGTTCCAGCCATCCGAGGCGGGGTTGCCGTTCGCGAAAATGCCCACCGCGAGCAGGCCCCAGAAGCCGTTGGCGAAGTGCACGGGCACGGCGCCGACCGGGTCGTCGATTTTCAGCTTTTCAATGCCGAACGTCACCAGGCAGACGAGGATGCCCGAAACCAGGCCAATGATCACGGCCGAGACCGGGCTCACGAAAGCGCAAGGCGCTGTGATGGCGACCAGGCCCGCGAGAATCCCGTTGACGGACAGGCCGGGGTCAGGCTTGCGGGTCGGCCCGAACCACCACATGGTGAACATGGCGGAGCATCCGCCGGCCGCGCCTGCCAGCAGCGTGTTCACGGCCGCGCTGACCGCCATGGACATCCCGCCCCCCGTGAACGCAAGAGAGGATGCCGGATTGAATCCGAACCAGCCGAAAAACAGGATGATCGTGCCGAGAACGCCCATGGGGATATTGTGCCCCGGCATGGCATTCGCCGATCCGTCCCTGTTGAATCTCCCGATACGGGGACCGATCACGAGGGCTCCGACCAGCGCGATGGTGCCCCCGATCATGTGCACGACGCCGGACCCCGCGAAATCCACGGCCCCGTTCCCCCATCCCGCGATGCGGCCGAGATTCTGCAGCCATCCGCCGCCCCAGACCCATCCTCCGATGACCGGATAGATGAACATGCTCACCCAGAGACCCATGAGCACGAATCCGCCGAACTTGAGGCGTTCGGCCATCGATCCCGTGGGGATGGTGGCCGCAGTATCCATGAACACCATCTGAAAGAAAAAGAACGCCAGGACCCCGGCGCTGCCCGCGCCGATTCCATTGAGCATGAATCCCGTTCCGCCCAAAATGCCGAACTGTCCGAAATGAAGCAGCGGCTGGTCGAGAAGGCCCGTCCAGTCACCGAGCGTCACGGGCGAGTGAGCCCAGGCGCCGATGGACCCGATCGACGGCCAGGTGAAGTTGACGGCGCCGAACTGCAGGGCGAAACCGGTCAACCAGTAGCCGAGCGCGCCGATGCAGAACACCATCATGTTCATCATCATGGTGTGCGCGACGTTTTTCGCGCGGGTAAAGCCCGTCTCCACGAGCGCGAACCCGGCCTGCATGAAAAAGACAAGGACCGCCCCCAGGAGAACCCACAGCACGTTCAATCCGAGAGTGACCTGACTGGCGGTGTCAGCGACTTTTTGCACCGACTCCGTCAGAGCCGTAAATCCCCCTGCATTCTCCTGCGCCATGAGGGAAGTGCCGCTGAACAACAGGAGCGCGAGCAATAACGCGGATCCCGGTATTTTCCAGATTTTTTTCTTCATGTCGTCCTCCATGGTTAATACTGCATTCATTACCGCAACAATCGATTGTCTTCAATCGCAAGGATAGGCAATCGAAGTGCCAGAATAATGATCGTTTTATAATGTATTGATTTTTATATGATAACGCGGCAGGAGAGAGAGAAAAACAGAACACCGGAAGCTACATATTTGTTGTGATCAGTATAATAAGATACATATTCGTAAATATGCCCTGGTTTCAGGAATTTTGTACTCTTGATTCAGCCGTAACCAGTCACGCGCTTTCCGATGAGGATCAAAAAAATCGAGAACGGAGAAGCACCGTCCGGAGATCCCGTCTGAATAAATTTCATCGACCCGGCCAAGGAGGAGAGCCGACGATATACAGAGAAAAGCAATCGGGAAGAATTAAATGAAAAAAAGATGGGCCAACAGGAAGGGAAAACGATGGCTACGGTTTCGTGCCTACAGTATCGCGTGGGTACGTTTTTGTTGTTTCTGTGCGGCGGCTCATTTTCCGGACACAATTTAAAGAAAAAGGAGCGCCACTCCGCTGATCGCGATCACCGCTCCCGCCGCTTCGCGGAGTGTGATCTTCTCCTTCATGAAAAGAACCGCCGGCGGGATGATGAGAATGGGCACCGTGGCCATGATGGTCGCCGCGATGCCCGCCGCCGTATGCTGCACGGCGAACAGGGAGAACGAGACGCCGAGAAAAGGCCCGAAAAAGGCGCCCGTGGTCGTGAGGGCCAGCGCCTTCCGGTTTTTCATCGCGGAAAAGGTCCGGTCCCACGCGCCGCGGGCTGTCAGCAGAACGGCGAATCCGATCACGCCCGTGATGATGCGGATCTGGGTGGCCGCGAACGGGCTGTAGTCGGCCATCCCGATCTTGCTGAGAATCAAACCGGCCGCCTGACCGACCGCCCCGCCGAAAGCGAACAGAATGCCCACCACCGGATGGGCCAGACGCATCGGCGTGTCGCCCGACGGCCGATCGATGACAACCAGGGCGATTCCCGCCAGCGTCAGCGCCATCCCCGCGAAGGATAGGACCGACAGCCGTTCGCCGAGCACAAGCCATCCGAGCAGGGCCGTCATCGGCGGGGCCAGCGCCATGATCAGCATGGAAACGCGGGAACCGATGAGAACGAAGGACCGGAACAGAAACAGGTCGCCGATCACGAATCCGACGAAACCGGAAAGGGACAGCCAGAACCAGGCGTGGGCGCTCGCGTCCAGGGGCAGGAAAAAACCCCGCTCGACCCGGGTGAACACGGAAAGGAATACAAGCCCCATGACGAGCCGCATCCAGTTCACGGGCAGGGAGCCCACCCGCTTCGACGCAGACTCGAATGCCAGGGCCGTGACCGTCCAGAAAAAGGCGACTGCGAGCGAAGCGATCTCTCCGATGTGCGAATGCGGCACCAGACCCTCCTTCTCAACCCGCCGGCCCTCCGAAATCGGGCGAACCACGGTCTCCATCATACGAAATGCGGCCGTGAATTGCAAGCTGCATTTCAGGAATTTTCTGCGGCCCGGGGTTTCCGGGACGGATGCCGGTCCGGCGCGTTTCTGCGGAAAGGATCGGGCACGGGAGTGCACGGCGCCGCCCGCCGGAACCGCCAAAAAACCGCTTGACTGTTACGATTTTTTTTGGTATTTCATTACAAAGGCCATTCTACCTTTTTTCACAACCGGAGGAGCGCATGATCCTTCACCATCAGTTCGTACGGACGGCCAAGCGTCAGGGTGACAAGCTGGCCATCGTGGACCGGATGCTCGAAAAACGGGTGCCCTATTCCAAGGCGCTGATCGGTTCCCTCATCCTGTCGAAAAAAATCGGCAAATTCAGGGAAGGCTACATCGGCATCATGATTCCGACGTCGGCAGGCAGTTTTCTGGCCGTGATCGGCACGCTGATGGCCGGCAAGGTGCCGGTGATGATCAACTATTCCACCGGCGCCGCGGACAACTGCGTATACGCGCAGAATAAGATCGGATTCAAGACCATTCTCACATCCCGCGCGCTTCTCGAAAAGATCGGATGCCGGCTCGTGCCCGGCATGATCTGCATCGAGGATGTGATGGACCGCATCACCACCGCGGACAAGCTCAAGGCGGCGCTGAAGTCGAAGCTCCCCACGTCCATGATCATCCGCTCCTTTCCGCTCGCTCATCCGAACGACAACGTGGTGATTCTATTCACCAGCGGCAGCGAGAAGGATCCCAAGGCCGTCCAGCTCACCCACCGGAACATCACGTCGAACATCGCGGATGTGAAGCAGATTTACGGCCTGAACGACAAGGACGTCATTATGTCCTGCCTGCCGCTCTTCCACGTGTTCGGCTACACCGTCGATTGCTGGCTCCCGATGACGATCGGCATGACCGCCGTCACCTACGCGAATCCGCTGGACTACAAGCGCATGCCCGTCCTCATGCGCGAGGAGAAGGTGACCATGATCGCGGCCACTCCGGTCTTCTTCTCGGGTTACGGCCGCGAGTCCAAGACGGGCGACTTCGCCACGGTGCGCCTCATGGTGGCGGGCGCCGACAAAACCCCCGACTCCCTGCGCGACGAGTACATGAAAAAGCACAATATCGAACTGTTCGAGGGATACGGGTGCACCGAAACGAGCCCGGTGGTGTCGGTCAACCGGCCCGGCGCCAACCGGCCCGGCAGCATCGGCCAGGTCATCCCCAGCGCCCAGGTCCGCATCGCCGACATCGCCACGGGCCAGGAGCTGCCGCCCGGGTCGGAGGGCAAGATTCTCGTGAAGGGCGTCTGCGTGATGAAGGGATACTACGACGACATTGAGGAGACAACCCTGCGCATCCGCGACGGCTGGTACGACACCGGCGACATGGGAATGATGGACGCCGACGGATTTCTCTGGCACCGGGGCCGGCTGAAACGGTTCGTTAAGATCGGCGGGGAGATGGTGTCTCTCGTGAAAACGGAAAGCGTGCTCGAGGAGCTGCTGCCCGAAGGCGTCGACTGCTGCGTCGTGGAGGTGCCCGATTCGCTCAAGGGCGCCCGAATCGTGGCGGCGGTCACGGCCGAAGTCAACGAGAAGGAAATCCTGAAGAAGATGGGGCAGAAGCTCACCCCCATCGCGCTTCCAAAGCAGTTCATCGTGGTTCCGGAACTGCCCAAGCTCGGCAGCGGCAAGATCGACTTCCGTTCAGCAACGGAGCTTGCGAAGTCGAAAATCACGGTCAAATAGAGGACGCTGAGCGTGTCCAGACACATCGGCATCGTCGCCTGCAGCGCGGAGGGAGCGGCCCTCTGCTACCGCACCATTTGCGCAGAGGCGCCGCCCCTCATGGCCGAATACCGGCATCCCGAAATCTCGATGCACACGTTCCCCCTCGCGGATTACATGGGGCCGATCCGGAACGGGGACTGGGATGCCGTGGCCGGGCTCATATCCGAATCGGCGCGCAGGCTGGCGGCCGCGGGCGCGGAATTCGCCGTCTGCCCGGACAACACCATTCACCAGGCCTACGATGCCGCGGTGAAGGATTCCCCCATCCCCTGGCTGCACATCGCCGAGGAAGTGGCCAAAGCGGCCCATGTCCAGGGGTTTTCAAGGCTGGGCGTGCTCGGCACGGAGGTTCTCATGAACGGCCCGGTCTATCCCGACACGCTTGAAAAATTCGGGATCTCCTGCCGGATGCCGGAGCCGAAGGACCGGGCCAGAATCGACGGCGTGATCTACGCGGAACTGATCAACGGCGTCATCCGCGGCCGTTCGCGCTCCCTGCTCAACCGGATCATCGGGAAGCTGCAGGATCAGGGCTGCGAAGCGGCTGTTCTCGGGTGCACTGAAATCCCCCTGCTCATCGTGCCGGAAGACAGCCCCCTGCCGGTTCTGGATTCGACCCGGATTCTCGCGCGGGCGGCACTGCGGGAGGCGCTGAAGGAAGGATAAAAATTCTTTGGAGGGGCGACGCATGTCCTACACGCTGAAAGACCTCAAGGGGAAGACGGCGGCTCAGCTGAAGGAGATCGCCGGAGGGATCGAGCACGAGGCGGTGAAGGGCTTCACGCAGATGAACAAGGATCATCTGATCAAGGCCATCTGCGCCGCTCTCGGAATCCACATGCACGAGCATATCGAAGTCAGGGGCCTGGACCGGAGCGGCCTCAAGGCGAAGATCCGTTCCCTGAAAAAAGAACGGGACCTGGCCATCGCCGCCAAGCACCAAGAACAGCTGAAGACGCTCAGGCATCACATCAAGGAATACAAGAAAAAACTGCGCAAAGCCGTGGCATAAAATCGAGTCGTTCCGGATCTGCGGACAGCGGAGACTCCACAGGGACAACCGTCCGGTTCCGCGGAGCAGAACCACAACCGGAGGGAAAAGATGGACATTAAAAAACTCTCCATTCTATTCGGCCTGATCGTCACCGGCCTGGCGGGATTCGACTCCTATTTTTACCTGGCGAAGCACAAGCCGCTGGCCGAGAAGGCCGCGGCCGCCGAACAGCGGGTTCAGGCCGTTCAGCAGGAACTGGATCGGAAGGTGACCGAGCTCTCGAAGACGGTGGAGTCCAAGCAGGCCGAGATTCAGACCGTTCAGTCGACCAAGGATTCCCTGATCTCCGAGATGCAGGATGAAATCCGGAACAACCAGATCCAGATCACCCAGATGGCCGACAAGCTCAAGCTCAGCATCGTGGATAAAATTCTCTTTCCGTCCGGAGAGGTCGACATATCCCCGGAGGGCCTGCTGGTGCTGGAACGGATCGGCAACATTCTGAAGAACACGAAAGACAAGGCCGTGCGTGTCGAAGGGCACACGGACAATGTCCGGATCGGCGGGCGGCTGAAAACCGTGTTTCCGACCAATTGGGAACTGTCCACGGCCCGCGCCACTCATGTCGTCCGTTTTCTTCAGGAAAAGACCGGCATGGAACCCAAGCGGCTCGAAGCGGTCGGCATGGGTCAATATCAGCCGGTGGCAACGAACGACACGCCCGAGGGCCGGGCCCAGAACCGAAGGATTGAAATACTTCTTCTCCCTACGGATCTTCATTAATAACATTCTGTTGGGCTGGCGCAACAGACTTTCCCGTTCCCCGTATTCTATTGGGGGGCGGGATTCGTGCGTCCCGGGGCTGAAAATAACGGGCTGGATAAAAGAGTGATGTATTATGTGCTCGCTTGACCCGCGGTCCCGCGCAGTCTTCAATAGCCGGTATCTGT
>CAZNXX010000005.1:21838-43878 GCA_964577095.1 uncultured bacterium
GCTTGATCCCGCGCAGTCTTCAATAACCGGTATCTGTTGCTTGATCCCGCGCAGCGGGACGGGACGGGACGGGAAATACGCAATCTTACAGGTTCAGCCAACAGGAGGATTCCGATTGAACAACCTATCCATCCGGAACGTCTGTAAGTCTTTCGAAACGGTCCAGGCGGTCCGGGACCTGTCGCTGGACGTGCCCAAGGGGCAGATATTCGGCCTTTTGGGGCCGAACGGCGCGGGAAAGACCACCACGATACGCATGATCATGCGAATCCTTCTGCCGGACAGCGGAACCATCGAATTGTTCGGGAAACCGCTCGAGACCGCCACAACCGACCGGATCGGGTATATGCCCGAGGAGCGCGGTTTATACCAGAAGATGAAAACGCTCGATGTCGTCGCCTTTTTCGGCGAAATCAAGGGCATGCCCCGGGCGAAAGCCGTCGAAGAGGGCCGCCGCTGGATGAAAAAGCTGGACCTTCAGGACTGGACGGACAAGAAGGTTGAAGCCCTGTCCAAGGGCATGCAGCAGAAAATCCAGTTCATCGGCACCATTCTTCACCGCCCGGACCTTCTGATTCTCGACGAGCCTTTTTCGGGCCTCGACCCGGTGAATGTCAACGTCCTGAAGGATGCCATGCTCGAGCTGAAGGACGCCGGCACCACCATCATTTTTTCGACGCACCAGATGGAGCAGGTCGAGAAACTCTGCGACGCGCTGTGCCTGATCAACCGGGGAAAATCGGTGCTGCAGGGGAGGCTGGCCGAGGTCAAGGCACGCTTCGGAAGGGGACGCGTGCAGATGCAGTACGAGGGCGACCTGAATGCCTTCCTAAGGGACAAACGCTGGGTCGAAGCATCCGACGACTTCGGCAAATATGTCGAGATCAAGCCCGCGGCCGGCGTCTCCGCCCAGGACCTGCTGAAGCGGGCCATGCAGGATGTTACCATCCTCCGTTTTGAAATCGCGGAACCCTCGCTCAATGAAATTTTCATCCAGATCGTAAGACCGGTCGAAGCCGGTGCCGGAGAAGGAGACGCTGCGTGAACAAAACATGGACCATATTCAAGCGCGAACTGCTTACGCGCGTCAAGACCCGGGGATTCGTCATCGGAACGTTCATATCCCCTCTGTTTCTCCTGCTCGTCGTCCTTCTGCCGACCCTGCTCATGCAGCACGGCGCCGAGGCCGTTTCGACGATCGCGGTTGCCGATTTCACCGGCCGCCTGGTCGAGCCGATGCAGGGCTGGGCGAAGGAATACAAGAAGGACGCCGGGGGAAACGCCCTTTACACGATCACCAGCGTGGAGGCTGATTCCGCCGGGATCGATTCTCTCAAACGGCGCATGAACGACGAAATCCTGACCGGACACATCAATGTATTCCTCATCCTGCCCGCCGACATCTTCACAAAGAACGGGTTCGAACTGTACGCCAGGAACCTCGGCAATTTCGAGCTGAACTATTCAATCAACGAAATGCTGACGAAGTCGGTGTCCCAAATCCGCCTGGCCGGGAGCGGGCTTGATCCCTCGCACATGGAGGCGCTGACCCACGAGGTTTCGGCGGCGACGTTCAAGGTCGTCAAGGGAGGCGCGAAGGAGGAAAGCGGGGAGGCGGCCTTCTACCTCTCGTACATCATGGTTTTCCTGCTCTACATGGTGCTCGTTTTTTACGGCACCTTCGTGATGCGCGGCGTGATCGAGGACAAGCAGTCTCGCGTGGTCGAGGTGATGCTGTCTTCCGCGCGTCCGTTCCAGATTATGGCGGGGAAGATACTCGGCATCGGCGCCGCGGGCCTGATTCAGATGGCGGTGTGGGCGGTGTGCATTCTCGCTGTGACCGCCTACGGCGCGACGTTCGCTGCGGCGGCCGACTTCTCCCTGCCCTCCGTCTCGCTCTGGACGCTGGCGGCGTTTCTGCTCTTCTTCCTGATCGGGTACTTTCTCTACTCGGCCACGTACGCGGCCATGGGCAGCATGGGCAACACCGAGGCTGAGATGCAGGCGCTGCAATGGCCGGCCCTGGCCCCCCTGATCTTCTCCCTCGTCGTGATGATGATGGTAGTTCGCAATCCCGAGGGTACGGCGGCCGTGGTGCTGTCGATGATCCCGTTCTTCAGCCCCATGCTCATGTTTCTGCGGATCTCCATGAACGCCGCGCCGCTCGGCCAGGTGGTCGTGTGTATCGGGCTCTGCCTGCTCACCATTGCGGGCATGATCTGGCTCTCGTCCCGCATTTTCCGTGTGGGAATTCTCATGGTGGGAAAGCGTCCGACTCTGCCCGAAGTGCTCAAGTGGATACGGCAGGACTGATGCCCCTCCTGCCCCGCATTCTGAACTGGTACGCCGGCCGCCCATCCAGCCGGTCCCGGGAGATCGTGGACCGGCTGGACCTTCGGCCGGGCCAGTCCGTGGCCGACATCGGAGCGGGCGGCGGATACTTCACCTACGAATTCGCCAGGCGCGTGGGCCCGTCCGGCGCGGTGTACGCGGTGGACGTAAAAATCGCCTGGCTGGACGCCATCCGCAGGGAGTCCTTCCGGCGCGGCCTTCATCAGATCGTCCCCGTGTTCATCCGCCGGGGCGATTTCGTCCTGCCCGAGGGGAAAATCGATCTGGTTTTCATGCGCGACGTGGTCCACCATCTGCCCGATCCGGCCGCGGTTTTTCATAAATTGCGCCATCACCTGTCGCCATCGGGACGCGTCGCGATCGTCGATTTCAAGCCCGGTAAAAGCTTCGGAAGGATGGGGCACTGCGTCGACCCGAAAAAGCTCCGCTCCGACATGGACCGTTGGGGGTACCGGATGATCCATGACTGGAATTTCATCCCGAATCAGCATTTCCTGGTGTTTGAACCGAAGAAGTAAATGGAACGCGGATCGCGCGGACGCCATGGCGGCACGGATGAAAGGAAATGGAACACGGATCGAGCAGACGCCGCAGGCGACGGATTGGCACGGATAGAGATTTGGCAACAGGGTAATGCAGTAAATACGATATTTGTCATCCCCGCGATCTTTTAGTCTCCTTCCCGATCCGCGTCAGCGGACGGGGATCCAGGCGGTCGAGTGGGGGGCGTCTGCATCATCGCCATTGGTACAAAAGGCCCGTTCCGGATACAGGAACGGGCCTTTTCGCTTTCCTGAAAAGACGGACCGCTTCGCCTCACGGCGTCACGGGAGCGGCCTCCAGGACGGATTCCGGAACCCCGGCATACGCCCGCATCGTGCGGAGCAGGTCGTCGATTTCGGCCTGAGTGATCTGCTGATCCGACAGAACCGCGAAGACCCGCGCGCCCAGAAGTTGAACGTCGTCCGGAGTGATGCGGTTTTCGGAATACGCACGGGCAAAAGCCTGGGCCGTCACCGCGATGTCATCCTGCTTCTGCCCGATGTATTCCTTCGGGGCTGTCGCCACGGTTTTCTCGATGATTTTCCCCATCTGCGGGTAGGCCACCTTCGCCATCACGGCCTGCGGGTTTTTCATCACGTATCGTGCCGCGAGAATTCCTGCAAACGACAGGACGAGGAGACCGGTGAAAAACCCGACAAAAAACATGCCCGCTTTTGAGAAATGACCGTTGCTCATGAGGCGTCCTTTCAAGATAAGTCAGATGATCCGGCATTAAAAATGAAGGCAAAGCGCACAGCGCATGGCGCATAGCGAAAGAAGCACAGGGCGCCGCGTAAAGCGCATAGCGCAACGCATACCTTCCCTTCGCGTTTCACTCTTTGCCCTTTGCCCTTCGCGCTGTGCCCTTACCACACGCCATCTATGACCGCCCCGCACTTCGGGCACCGACCCTCCCTGATCCGGTTCGCGGTCACCTGAAAACCCTCCCGTTCGACGAGAACCGTGTTGCATTTCCAGCAGAACGTGAACTCGCCTGAGTCCCCGGGCAGGTTGCCGGCGTACCTGTACCGCAGGCCCTCGCGGCGCCCGATGTCCAGGGCTTTCCGAACGGATGCAACGGGTGTCGGCGGACGATCCGTCATCCGGTACTGGGGGAAAAAACGGCTCACGTGCCAGGGGATGGCCGGATCCACGGACCGGATGAATCCCGCGATGTCCGCCAGTTCGGCATCCGAGTCGTTGAGCCCGGGAATGAGCAGGGTCGTGACCTCGACCCACACGCCCAGGGACCGCATCAGCCGTATGGCGTCCAGCACCGGCTGGAGCGAGGCCCCGCAGATCCGGCGGTAGGTCCCGTCCCGGAACGACTTCAGGTCCACGTTCGCTGCATGCAGCACCGGCGCCGCGGCCCGGATCGACTCCTCGCTGAAATACCCGTTCGTGACGAACGCGTTGAAAAAACCCCGCCGGGCGGCCAGAGTCGCGGTGTCGAGCGCGTAATCGAAAAAGACCGCGGGTTCCGTGTACGTGTAGGCGAGGATGCGGCTGCCGGAGGCCTGGGCCGCATCGACGAGCGCTTCGGGCGGGAAGTCGCGCCCCTCGAACCGGATCCCGCCGCCGTCCCGCGGCGCCTGAGAGATGTCCGAGTTCTGGCAGTTCAGGCAGCGCATGTTGCATCCCACCGTCGCCACCGAGAACGCCCGCTCGCCGGGATGAAAGTGAAAGAGGGGTTTCTTCTCGATGGGGTCCGCGTGCATCGCAACGGCGCGGCCGTAGACAAGGCTGAACAGGGCGCCGCCGCGGTTTTCCATGACGCCGCAGACGCCCCGTTTCCCCTCCGCGATCCCGCACCGGTGGGCGCAGGTGAAACAGGAGACTCGGCCGCCCTCCATCCGGGTGTAATGACGGGCTTCCTTCAATCCGGCCTCCTTGTGTCCGGGTGTCCGCTCATGCGTCCGCTTCGGATGCCGCGAGGAGCTCCTTGAAACGCCGTTCGAACACCTGGTAGTCGGCGCGGTTGATGAGGCAGAACACCACGCGGCCGATGGACCGGCGCGAACGGACGAATTCGAGGACGGTTCCGAGCATGACCGCGGCGCAGCGTTCCATCGGCACTCCGAAAACGCCCGCGCTGACCGCCGGGAAGGCGATCGACTTGAGGTTGTGCTTTTCAGCGGTCTCCAGGCAGGACAGCGTGGCGAGACGGAGCTTGATGTCCTCGTCCCCTTCACCCATGCGGGGCCCGACCGTGTGGATGACGTACCGGGCCCCCAGCCTGCCGGCTCCCGTGATGGCACACGAGCCCGTGGGCACCGTTCCGCGGATCGTCACCCAGAGGTCGCTTTCCTCCTGGATGGTCGGCCCGCCCTTCAAGGCGATGGCGGCCGCAACACCGCCGCCGTGGGCGAGCCGGGAATTCGCGGCGTTCACGATAGCATCGGTTTCCATTTCCGTGATGTCGCGGACGACCAGCTCGAAGACCGTTTCGCCGAGAGTGCGTTTCATACCGGTTTCCCGGAACGGCTCCGGGTTCTGTTTTTTCGGACGCCCCTGCGGGACGCCAGATCCTCGGCCGTGCGCCAGGCTCTCAGGACCGCCCAGGCGATCATGCCGCCGGCCAGAAAACCGGCCGCAACGTCGGAAGGATAGTGAACCCCCACCACGATGCGCGAGAGGCCGACGCAGAACGCGAGAACCGCCACGATCCATCCCCACCGACGATGACGGAGCCAGAACAGGCAGGCCATGGCCGCGGTATTCGCGGCATGGGAGGAGGGAAAGGACCGGGAATGCGGCTGGGAGATCAGAAGCCGCACGTGTTCCAGCACAAAGCACGGCCGGTCGCGTCCGACCAGCGGCTTGACGACGAAGTTCACGATCTGGTCGGAGAAGACCAGGATGACCACCGCGAGCGCGGCCGTGATGCGCCCTCTGCGGCCGCCGAAGATCACGAGCGCCAGAATGCCCAGGACAATGGGCGCGATCCAGTGCTCCTCTTCCGTGATGAACGGCATCACGGTGTCGAGCACCGGATTCGCAATGGTCCGGTTGATAAAATAAAATACGGCCTTGTCGACGGAATACAGAAAATCGGCGACCATCGGGTTTTCCCCCGCCCCGTTTCTTTATCGGATTCCAGACCCTTTAAAAGGAACCCCGCCGGAGGCCTGGCAGCTGATCCAACGGGGAGAGTCCGATCCTCAATAAATTAGCATTTTATCGGGCGCGAGTCAACATTTTCATTACTCGAATACAACACGCTTGTGCCGCTTCTTGCCCGCGGACAGCACAAGGGCTCCGTCTTTCAGGTCCGCGTACGACAACTCCCGGGCCGGGTCGGCAACCGGCTGATCGTTGACGTAGGCGCCGCCGCCCTGGATGAGCCGCCGGGCTTCCCCGTTGGAGGCGCACATGCCGGACTCCACGAACAGCTTCACCACCCAGAGTTTGCCGTCCAGGAGCGCCGCGGGCAGGGTCACGGCCGGCAGGTCCGCCTCCCCTGACTCCACGCCGAGAATGCCGGACGAAGTGGCTACCTTCCGATCCGGATCCGCGGACCCGAACTGCGAGGTCATGGAGCGGTATGCGGCTGCGGCCTGTTCGCTGCCGTGCGACAGCCGGGTCGCCTCGTAGGCGAGAATTTCCTTGGCGCGGTTGACGTTCTCTCCGGCCAGCCTCCGCACCTCGTCCATGGGAAGCCGCGTGAAGAGGCCGAGATACCGCTCGACGTCCCGGTCGTCGGTGTTGCGGAAGTACTGGTAGAAGTCCACGACGGGCGTGCGGGCCGCATCGAGCCAGACGGCGTTGCCCGCGGATTTGCCGAATTTCTCGCCCGACGCCGTGGTGATGAGCGGGAAGGTCATGCCGTACACCTGGCGGTTGAGTTTGCGCCGCGTCAGGTCGGACCCTGCCACGATGTTGCCCCACTGGTCCTGGCCGCCCATCTGGAGCAGGCAGTCGTGATCGCGGGCCAGCACGTAGAAGTCGTAGGCCTGAAGGAGCATGTAGTTGAATTCGATGAAGGACAGGCCGGTCTCGAGCCGGAGCTTCACGCTTTCGGCCGTGAGCATCTTGTTGATGCTGAAATGCACGCCCACGTCTCGCAGGAACTCGATATAGTTCAGGGGAAGGAGCCAGTCCGCGTTGTTGAGCAGAAGCGCGCGGTCGTCGGTGAAATCGAGGTAACGGGCGAACTGGCCCTTGATTTTCTGGCCGAACGCCTGGATCTGCTCGACGGTGAGCATCTGCCGCATTTCCGACTTGCCGCTGGGATCGCCCACCATGGTCGTGCCGCCGCCCAGGAGCGCGATCGGCCGGTGGCCGCACGACTGCATGTGCGCCAGGGCCATGATGGGCACCAGGCTGCCGATGTGCAGGGAATCCGCGGTCGCGTCGAACCCGATATAGCAGGTCACGGGCTTCGAGCCGAGCAGGACGTCGAGACCGTCGTCATCGGTCGTCTGGTGAAGAAAACCCCGTTCTTTCAGGATACGAAAGGCATTGCCCGTCATTCGGTCTCCGGTGTCATGAATGATTTCCGAATCTGCACATCATGTCATCCCCGCGCAAGTTTCTTTTTAATCCGCGTCAGCGGACGGGAATCCGGTCTTTTTTCCCTCCCCTACCCCCCCCTGGACCTTCGGCCGCTAAAAGATCGCGGGCATGACATACATTGTTGGCTCATTAGAAGCGGAGAAATGTCATGAATCCTGCCCTTCCTCACCCCTTCTTCCGCATCGCCCTGGCAATAGCCCGCTTGGCGTCGCGCTCGGCCACATCTTCGCGGCGGTCGTGCAGTTTCTTGCCGCGGCCGATTGCGAGTTCGACCTTGGCCTTGCCTCCCTTAAAATACACCTTCAGCGCCACCAATGTCAATCCCTTTTCCTGTATCTTCCCGGTCAGCTTGCGGATTTCCTTGCGGTGCAGGAGCAGTTTTTTCACGCGCAGGGGATCGTGGTTGAACCGGCCTGCCTTCTCGTAGGCGCTGACGTGGAAATTGTACAGGAAGACCTCTCCTTTCTCGATCCGGGCATAGCAGTCCTTGAGATTGGCGCTGCCCGCGCGCAGGGACTTGACCTCAGTTCCCTGCAAGGCCAGGCCGGCCTCGAACGAGTCGAGGATGGTGTAATCGTGCCTCGCCTTGCGGTTCTGGGTGACGATTTTGATATTGTCATTCAACATTCGACGTAATCCATGAATTATCAATATTTTGTCATTCCCGCGAAAGCGGGAATCCAGGGGATGCGGGTGGTGTTCTTTTCAGTGGCGGACGGACAAACCCCTTGACATTTCCCCTTGAAATCTTTATTTTACAGGCCTTGCCGAAGTGGTGGAACTGGCAGACGCGCTGCGTTCAGGGCGCAGTGTCCGTAAGGACGTGTGGGTTCAACTCCCACCTTCGGCACATTAGGCCCCGGGCTCTTGAGTCCGGGGCTTTTTATTCTCCCCCGAGATCGAACATACTCCGGAACAGGAGGGGGCCATCCGTCAACAGGCCGGGATTTTCAGCGGTCAGCCATTCGATCAGCCCCGCGCCCCCGCAGTAAAACGTGACACGGTTGTACGGCGTGTTTTCTCCGTAACGATTCTTTGGAAGCCCCAGCCGGGCCTGCATCCGGTTCTCCAGCAGGCGGGCCAGGCCTTCCTTCCACTCGATCCAAACCATGTATTCATAATCCGCAGGGCTCAGGCGGCGCTTCAGCCTGCAGACGTGCTCCCGGACAGTTTCATGCCGTTGTTCCAGCAACGCCTTCATCATGCCCTGATACTCGGCAACGAAAGTGGAATCCCCGTAGGGGAAGGCATGATTGATTTCCCAGGCGTAATCCTGCCGCTTCATGGCGTCGACCGCCACTTGCAGTCCCTTTTTCAGCGGTTGTTCGCATCCCTCCGCCTGGCCGCAATGGACGAATTCGTGCAGAATCGTCACGATTCCTCCCGGTGAATCGAAAATCCTCCGGGTCACCACGCAGGACGGCTGCCAGTCATAGCAGGCGAGCGGAAAGGAGGCCATGACGTTCTCCGGCATCCGGGATTCGACCGGAGCTTTTTTCACGAAGCGGTACTTCCCGGTCGCCGGGTCCGCGTCGAACACGAAAAACTGCCCGTCCTCCACAACCGCGACCGGATGCCGTCCGCCGAGAAGCGGATGGAAATCGCGGACCCGGTCTTGAACGTCCTGAAGCCCCGCCAGGCCGGAGTCAACCGAGGCGATGAACGCTTCCTCCGGCCCCTGCCCGGATTGAGCGGCACCCGCCGCGGCCAGAAAAATCAGCGGCAAAAACCACCATGCCGCCGGAGGGTCAAGTTTCACGGTTTCGATCGTCATCCGTCCTTCTCCTCAATGCGCCTCGAGCCAGTTTTTCCCGACGCCCACGTCGGTTTTCACCGGCACGGAGAGCGTGATCGCGCCCTCCATCTCCTGCCGGACCATGGCGGTGAGCTTCGCGACCTCCGCGTCCGGCGCCTCGAACACCAGCTCGTCGTGTATCTGCAGGATCATCTGGGCCTTCCAGCCCTCCTCCTTCAGGCGCTTCTCGATGCGGATCATGGCGATTTTGATCAGGTCCGCGGCCGCGCCCTGTATCGGCGTGTTGACCGCGGTCCGCTCCGCGAAATCCCTCAGGTTCCGGTTGTCGCTTTTCAGCTCGGGCAGGTAGCGGCGCCGGTTCAGAATGGTTGTGACGAACCCGTTCCGGTGCGCCTCCGCGACCGTTCGGGTGATGAACTCGCTGACCGACGGGTACCGGGCGAAATAAGCGGTGATGAAACGCTGGGCCTCGTCGTTCGGGATGCCCAGCCGCGTCGCCAGTCCGAACGCGCCCATCCCGTACATGATTCCGAAATTGATCATCTTGGCCTGCCGGCGCTGCTCGTCGGTGACCTGTTCCGGCGGGAAGCCGAACACTTCGGCGGCTGTTCTGCGGTGCACGTCCTCGCCGCTCCGGAACGATTCGGTGAGCGTCTCGTCGCCGGACAGGTGCGCCATGATGCGCAATTCGATCTGGTTGTAGTCCGCGGACAGGATGCTCCAGGACCGGTCCCGGGGAACGAACGCCTTCCGGATTTCGCGGCCCAGGTCGGTCCGGACCGGAATGTTCTGCAGATTGGGATCGCTGGACGACAGCCGGCCCGTCGCGGCCACGGTCTGGTTGAACGAGGCGTGCACGCGGCCCGTCTTCGGGTTCACCAGCGCCGGGAGCGCGTCCACATAGGTGGACTTCAGCTTCTGGAGCTGGCGGTATTCGAGCAATTTTTTCGGGAGCGGATGGCCGGACAGCGCCTCGAGCACGCTCACGTCCGTGGCGTATCCGGTCTTGGTCTTCTTCGGCTTCTTCCATCCCGCGGCCTCGTGCACTTTCAGCTTCTCGAACAGGATGCGGCCGAGCTGTTGGGTCGAGTTGAGGTTGAACGGCTCGCCGGCCATCGAGAGGATGTCAGTTCGGATGGATTCCAGCTCCTTTTCCATGTCACGCGACATCCGGCCGAGCAGGTCCGCGTCGAGGGAGACGCCGTTCTCCTCCATGTCCGCGAGCACGCCGACCAGGGGCATTTCCACGTCGTGAAAAAGGGATTCCAGTGACGCCGCTTTGAGCCGGGGCTCGAACAACCCCCGGAGGCGGAAAGCCGTCTCCGCGTCCTCGCATGCGTATTCGGCGATTTTTTCCAGCTCGACCTCGGCCATCGAGATCTGCCTGGCGCCCGATCCGATCAGCGATTTGGTGGGGATTTTTTCGAGATTGAGATACTCGAGCGCGAGCGCGTCGATTCCGAAAGCCCTGGCCGAGGGGTTGATCACATAGGCCGCCACCATGGTGTCGAAATCCACGCCGGCCAGTTCGATGCCGTGGCGGCGCAGGACCAGCATGTCGTACTTGATGTTCTGACCGCATTTGCGGACCGCCGGGTTCTCCAGCGCCGGTTTCAGCCGGCGGAGCGCCGAAGCCGGATCGGCGCCCTTGTCCGATGTGAAGAGGTCGCCGCTGAAATGGGTTCCCGGGAGCCGGACCGGCACGTACCAGGCCTCCCCTTCCTTCCAGGAGAACGACAAGCCCACGATTTCCGCGTCCATCGGATGCAGGGAGGTCGTTTCGAGGTCCACCGCGAACATCGGGATCGACCCCAGCGTGGCCGCCAGGTTGTCGATCTCAGATTCGGTCCGGGCGATCCGGTAGTCCCGGCCTGCCGGCGGTCCGGACTCCGAAGCGGCCGGACCGGATCCGGATTTTCCGGGATCGAGCTCGGCCAGGGCTCCGATGAACCGCGTGAATTCCAGGTCGCGGAACAGCGCGATCGCCTTTTCCCGGTCCGGACGCCGGAGGGTGAGTTCCTTCAGATCGAAGGGGAGCGGCAGGTCCGTGCGCAGGGTGACCAGATCCCTGGAGAGCAGGGCCTGCTCCCGTCCCGCGGCCAGCTTGTCCCGCAGGGCCTGCCTGGGGATCGTGTCCAGCTTCTTGTAGACCCCGTCAATGGACCCGAATTCAGCAATCAGCTCTCCGGCTGTCTTGGGCCCGATGCCTTTCACGCCCGGCACGTTGTCCGAGGCGTCGCCCATGAGGCCGAACAGGTCGACGATGCGGTCCGGCTTCACGCCCCATCTGGCCTCGACCTCGGACGGACCGGTGATCTCCGCCTCGCCTCCCGCCCCGGCCTTGCTCAGGCTGTACATCCGGATCCGGTTCGAGACAATCTGAGTCATGTCCTTGTCGGACGTCACCAGGTACACGTCCAGGCCCTGTTCCGCCGCCCGCATCGCCATGGTTCCCATGACATCGTCCGCTTCGAAGCCCTCGGATTCGAGGATGGGGATGTTGAAGACGCGGACCAGGTCGCGAATCACCGGCATTTCCGAGGTTAGTTCATCCGGCATTTTCTCGCGGGTGGCCTTGTATTCCGGATACGCCTTGTGGCGGAAGGTCGGGGCGGCCGTGTCGAAGGCGCAGGCGATGTAGTCGGGTTTCTCGTCGCGCAGGATTTTCAGCAGCGTGTTGGTGAATCCGAAGGAACCGCTCGTGTGCATGCCCTTGGAATTGACCAGCGGGTTCCGGATGAACGCGAAATGCGCCCGGTAGGCCAGGGCGGTTCCGTCCAGCAGGAACAGGCGCTCAGGACCGTGTTTGGAAGCCATTTCGACGCTCCCCCTCTTTCTCCAGCTCGATGAGACGGAAGACCTCTCCCGCGGTCTCACGGCACCACGGCCGCCACGACCCCCTCGGCAGGTAATTGAGGGAGGCGAGGGCTTCAAACGCCGCGCGCAGATCCGTCGAGACGGGAAGCCGCAGGGCGTATCCCCGGTGGATCTCCTTCTCCCCGCGGAGCACGGCCTTGCGGAACGCCGGGTTCAACGCGGCCAGCGTATCGCCGCCCGCGCCGAAAACCCGCTTGACCGAGTCCAGCTTCAGCGGCACCGGGAGTTCCACGACCGCGAACCGGTCCGGGGGAAGGAGGGCGAGGGAGCCGAAATAGGCGCCCGGATCGGAGGCCACTCGCACCGCGGCCAGGAATTCCGCGTAAAAATTTTTAGACGCGAATCCGAAAGGCTTGGCCTCATAGGCGTGGATGATTTCCATGAGGTCGTCGGTGTTCAGTTCCCGCATGGCCCTGCGGATGGAAACCAGCCCGTGGTTGTACGCGGTTACGGCCAGCGGCCAGCGGCCCGTGGCCTCGTAATTGCGTTTCAGCAGACGCGCCGCCGCGTCCGCGGACAGCAGGGGATCGAATCGCTCGTCGATCGCGTCGTCCACGGTCATGAACAGCCGGCCCGTATCCCGCGTGAACTGCCAGGCGCCCGCCGCGCCGGCCTTGGACACGGCCTGATGGTTAAAAGACGATTCCACGTGAGGCAGGTACACGAGCGCCTCGGGAAGGCCCCGTTCCCTGAAGATCCTGCGGATTTCATTGAGGTACCGGCCGGACCGGACAAGGCCGTCCAGAAAGGATTCACTGAGGCCGGATTGCGGCCGTATGCGCTCCGCCGACCGTCTGATCACTTCTGGCGCGGGCACCGGCCCGAACAGGGAGAGAAGCCTTTTCTCCTCGTCCGTCCCGAGCGTGTCCCCCGCGCCCCGGCCCGCCAGACGCTTGAGCGCGCCTGAAATCCGCTCCCTCTCCTCCCCGGCCTTTTTCTCCCGCTTCTTTTTCTGGCTGAGGATGTCCGGGGAGAGCCCCGTGACGTCCACGATCGCGTAAATGCGGCCCGGATCGTCCATGTCGTGCAGGAGTATCTGATCGCGCGAGTACCGGGTGAACACGTCGATCCAGAAGCGCACGCTCGATTCCAGCTCCTGGGGCGCCGGGAAATCCGTCTCGAATTGCGCCCGGGCCTGTCCCAGAGCTGGGGTTTCGGCCGGCCGTACCGCCGCAGGGAAGGCCGCCGGCGTCATCGCGAAGGCCCGCCCAAGAGAGAGCCCGAAGACGAACCTCAAGGCGAACCGTCCGAATCCGGACTTCATCCGTCCCCGCTCCGTTCCAGCGATTCCCGGACGGATCTGCGGCATTTCTCGCGCCCCAGGATGTCTGCAGTTTTCGGAAGCTCCGGGCCGTGCATCTGCCCGGTCAGCATGACGCGGATCGGCATCCAGAGATTTTTGCCCTTGATTCCGGTTCCCTTCTGAATCTCCTTCACCACCGCGAGAAAAAGCTCGGCATTCCATGAAACCAGCGGCGCCGTCCGTTCGAGAAAGGCTTCGCCGATGCGCCGCGCCTCCGGGGACCGGAGAATCGCCTCCGCTTCGGCGTTTTCCGGAACAACGGTCTCCGCGAAGAAAACCGCTGCCTTCTCCGGCACCTGCGACAGCCGGTCCACCGCGCTTTGCAGAAGGTCCGTCACCTTCCGGAATTCGGCGGCCGGCACGCCGGTCGCTCCGGCGTCTCCAAAGAAGGGGAGCGCGAGTTCGAAGAACCGGCCGGGGTCCAATGCCCTCAGGTACTGACCGTTCATCCAGTCCAGTTTCTCCGTGTTGAACACGGCCGGCGATTCGGACACGCGGCCGAAATCGAATTCCCGGACGAGACGCTCCATGCCGAGAATTTCGTCCCCGGATTCCGAGGACCAGGACAGCAGGGAGAGAAAGTTGACAAGCGCCTCGGCCAGATAACCCGCAGCCCGGTATTGGTCGACGGACGTGGCGCCGTGCCGCTTGGAGAGCCGCTCCCGGTCCCCGCCGAGGATCATCGGAATGTGCGCGAAAGCCGGCGGCGTCCATCCCAGCGCCAGATAGAGCAGCACCTGCCGCGGCGTGTTCGAGACGTGGTCGTTCCCGCGGATGACGTGGGTGATCTCCATCCCGTGGTCGTCCGCGACGCAGGCGAAATTGTACATCGGCATGCCGTCGCCGCGGGAGAGAACGAAGTCGCCGATCGTTTCGTTCGCGAAACCGATGGGCCCCTTGATGAGGTCGTGGAACCGGGTTTCGCCCGGTTCCACGCGGAACCGCATCGCGGGAACGCGGCCTTCGGACTCAAGTGATTTCCGCTTCGCGTCGGAAAGGCCGCGGCAGTGTCCGTCGTAGGTCGGCGATTCCCCACGGGCCAGCCGCTCCTGCCGCCTCGCCTCGAGCTCGTCCGGCGCGCAGTAGCAGGGATACACCCGGCCCGACCGCGCCAGATCGGACATCAAATCGCGGTAGAGATCGAGCCGCGCGGACTGGCGGTAGGGGCCGTGCGGCCCGCCGCAATCCGGGCCCTCGTCCCATTTCAGCCCGAGCCAGGCCAGGTCCCGCAGGATCGACTCCTCGCTCTCGCGTGTCGATCGCTCGCGGTCCGTGTCCTCGACGCGCAGGATGAAATCGCCCCCGTGATGGCGCGCGACAATCCAGTTCATCACCGCGGTGCGGGCGTTTCCGATGTGCAGATGGCCCGTCGGGCTCGGCGCGAAACGGGTGCGGACTTTTCTTTCAGTGGTCATCTTCTCTTCAAATCCTTGAAATACCGCTTCTTCGTCAGGAGGTCTCTTCAGTTCCGGGTTCTGAGTTTCGAGTTCCGAGTTGAAAGAGGGCATCTCTCTCACTGTTTACCGCTTTTTAAACTCGGAACTCGGAACCCGGAACTCGGAACAATCCCTATTACCTTTGAACTTTCTTCCTCCGCCACCCCCACCATGCGACCAGCGCGACGAGCAGCACGCCGAACGCGATCCGGTGGTAGTTCTCCACGATCAGCCGCCAGTGGTCGCCGGCCCAGAGGCCCACGGCCATCAGGATTCCGTTCCAAAGCGTGCACCCCGCGAGCGCGTACAGAAACACCCTGCGTCCGTCGATCGCCGCGATGCCCGCTGCGAACGAAACCACGGCGCGGAATCCGGAAAGAAAACGGTTGAATACGAGCACCCAGTCGCCGTACCGGCCGAACCAGGCCTCGACCCGGTCCAGGCGCTCCTGCGAGAAAAAACGCAGCCGTCTGCCCGTGAACCAGGTCCGCCCCCATTTCCGCCCCGCCGCGTAGCATGCCATGAACCCCAGCACGCTCCCGGCCAGAGTGGACAGGTAAGCGGGCAGAAAGGACAACTTGCCCCGTCCCGCGAGAAACGCGCCGAGCACCGTGACCGTGTCGCCAGGCGCGGGCGGGAACACGTTCTCCGCGAACGAACTGACGAACAGGATCGCGTACGCCCAGCCGGCGGAGACGGATGATAGCGTTTCGCCGATCCGGTCGATCACGTCCCGGCTTCCTCGATCAGCGCGACCGCCCACACCGCGATCGCTTCGCCCCGGCCTGTCGCGTCGAATCCCTCATTGGTTTTGGCCTTGACCGATACGGCGCCGGCCGGCGCGCCGAGCGCCGCCCCGAGAGCGGCGGCCATGCGGGTTTTAAAAGGCGACAGCTTCGGCGCTTCCGCGACCACGGTCGCGTCCACGTTCACCACACGGTATCCCGCGTCCCGCACCTTGTCCCGCACGGCCGCCAGCAGGGCCAGGCTGTCCGCGTCCTTCCAGCGGGGGTCCGTGTCCGGGAAATGCTCGCCGATGTCGCCCAGGGCTGCGGCTCCCAGAAGCGCGTCGGCCACGGCATGGCACAGGGCGTCCGCGTCCGAGTGGCCGGCCAGGCCGCGCGGGAAGGGGATTTCCACGCCCCCGAGCACAAGCCTGCGGCCCTCCGTGAAGGCGTGCAGGTCGTATCCGAATCCGATTCTCAGAGACCCTCCGCCGCGAGCCGCTCGGCGACGATCCGGTCGAACGGCGTCGTGATCTTGATGTTCGTCTCGTCCCCCTCGACCACTTCAACCGGCAGGCCCAGGCGCTCGACCAGGGCTGCATCGTCCGTGGCGGTAAATCCGTCCTTCAAGGCCGAATCGTATGCGCGGATCAGGACCCCCTTGCGGAACGCCTGCGGCGTCTGCACTTCCCAGAGGAGGCGCCGGTCCAGGGTTTCCTCCACCCGGTCTCCCCCGCCCCGCTTGATCGTGGCTTTCGGCCGCACGGCCAGTATGGCCGCTCCGCTCCGGGCCGCGGCCGCGATGGTTTGGCGTATCCGGGAGACGGAAACGAAGGGCCGCACCGCATCGTGCACCAGCACGATGTCCGCGTCCTCCTGCACGGCCCGCAAACCTCGGTACACGGTGTCCTGGCGCTCCTCACCGGCTTCGACGATGGTGACCGGAAGGCCGGACGGATTGCGGCGGATCCAATCCCTCACCGCATCCGCGCACTGGGGCGATACGGCCGCCACGATGCGCCGGACTTCCGGAGTGCCTGCGAGTTTTTCGAGGGAACGGACGAGCGCGGACCGGCCGTCGAGCGGTATCAACTGCTTGGGCAGGGAACCGCCCATGCGCTTCCCGCTCCCCCCCGCGGCCAGAATGGCCACCGCCTGGACGGCTTCCGTCACGACGCCCCCCTACAGGATGAGCATGGCGTCCCCGTACGAGAAAAACCGGTATCGGTCGCGGATGGCCTTGCGGTAGGCTTTGAGAATGAAGTCCCGTCCGCCGAAAGCGCAGACGAGCATGATGAGCGTCGAATTGGGCATGTGAAAATTGGTGATGAGGGCGCCGGGCACGCGCACTTCATGGGGCGGATAGATGAACTTGTCCGTCCAGCCCTTCTCGGCCTTCACGTGGCCGTCGGAGGTGGCCACGGTCTCGAGCACGCGCACGACCGTGGTCCCCACCGCGACGATGCGGCCCCCGGCGTTGATCGTCCGGTTGATGGTGTCCGCGGATTTATCCGAGATCTCGAAGTATTCCGAATCCATCTTGTGCCGGGTGAGATCCTCCACCACCACAGGCCGGAACGTGCCGAGGCCGACGTGCAGCAGGATGGGCGCCACTTTCACGCCCCGGCTCTCCAGCTTCTTGATCATCTTCCTGTCGAAATGGAGGGCCGCGGTCGTCGCCGCGACCGCCCCTTCTTTTTTGGCGAAGACGGACTGGTAGCGCTCCTTGTCCACGTTCTCGGGTTCGCGCTTGATATAGGGCGGCAGCGGGACCTTTCCGATTTTCTGGACGATGTCGCTGAAATTGCCCTTGCAGTGAAAACGGATCACACGGCCGCCGGATACCGTGTTGTCCACGACCTCGCAGGTGAGCAGATTGCCGACATGCAGTTTGTTGCCCACGCGGACCTTCCGGGCCGGCTTGACCAGGACCTCCCACAGGTCCTTCTCCAGCTCGCGGAGCAGGAAAACCTCGACTTCGGCATTGGTCTTGTCCTTGATGCCCGTCAGCCGGGCCGGAAACACCTTGGTTTCGTTCACGACGAGGCAGTCGCCGGCCTTCAGGTACTCGGCCAGATCCGAAAACTGCCTGTCCTCGACCTGCTGGGTGTCGCGATGGAGCACCATGAGCCTCGACTGGCCCCGTTTTTTGGGAGGATACTGGGAAATCAGCTTCTCGGGAACCGTGTACTTGAAATCGCTCAGTTTCATCTCGTGCTCCGGGATGATGATGGTTGACCGGTTTAGAACAGCGACTGCTGGGGCGCCGCGCCCGGCGTCAGGCCCAGGGTCCGGTAGGCCGATGCCGTGGCTTCGCGGCCCCGGGGGGTCCGCTTCAGAAAGCCTTCCTTGATCAGATAGGGTTCGTAGATCTCCTCGATCGTTCCGCCGTCCTCGCCCACGGCCACGCCGAGCGTGCCGATCCCCACCGGACCGCCTCCGAATTTTTCGATGATCACGGACAGGATGCGCTTGTCCATGTCGTCGAGCCCGTGCGCGTCGACATCGAGCCGTTCGAGCGACCGGCCGGCGATTTCCTTCGTGATGACGCCGTCCCCCTCCACCTGGGCGAAATCGCGTATGCGGCGGAACAGGCGGTTCGCCACGCGGGGCGTTCCCCGCGAGCGGACGGCGATTTCGGAGAGCCCGGCCTCATCCGCCTCGACTTTCAGCAGGCCGGCGGTGCGCCGCAGGATCAGGCCGAGTTCCGCGGGGCGGTAATAGTCGAGCCGGTTCACCACGCCGAAACGGGCCCGCATCGGGGCCGTGATGAGCCCCGCGCGCGTGGTCGCGCCCACCAGCGTGAAATGGGGCAGGTTCAGGCAGACGCTCCGGGCGTGCGGGCCGTGGTCGATCACGATATCGAGGCGGAAGTCCTCCATGGCCGGGTATAGGTATTCCTCGACCACGGTGCTCAGCCGGTGGATCTCGTCAATGAACAGGACGTCCCGGGGTTTCAGGTTCGTCAGGATTCCGGCCAGGTCGCCGGGTTTCTCGAGCGCGGGCCCGGTCGTGGTCTTGATGTCCGATCCGAGCTCCTGGGCGATGATGTTCGCGAGCGTCGTCTTGCCGAGCCCCGGCGGCCCGTGAAAGAGCACGTGGTCCAGCGCCTCGCCCCGCTCGTTCGCCGCGCGAATGAACACGCGGAGATTCGCGATGACCTTCTCCTGGCCGACGAACTCCGCGAAGGCCAGCGGCCGGAGGGTCTGGTCGAAGGCTTGTTCGCCTTCGAGAGGGACGGGATCGGTGATCCGGGTCTCGGTCATGGTCGCCTGTCTGGGTCTCCGGTTGGTCGGGCCTGAAGGCCGGTCACATCGTCCGCAACGCGGCCTTCAGTGCTTCCTCGAGCGATGCGGACCGGTTTGTCTTCAGGGCCTTGCGGACGGCTTCCTGAGCCTGAACGCGCTTGTAGCCCAGGGACACGAGCGCCAGCACCGCCTCCTCCTCGACGGGAGACGCCGCGCCGGCCGGCGCGTCCGAGCCCGCAGCCGGGGCCTCGCCGATCTTGTCCCGCAGTTCCAGAACGAGCCGGTCCGCCGTTTTCCGGCCGACGCCGGGCACCTTGACCAGGCTGGCCGCGTCCTGAGCGCGGACCGCGGCTTCGAACTCCTCCACGGATATGCCCGACAGGATGCCCTGGGCGAGTTTGGGGCCGACGCCGGAAATGGAAATGAGGAGCAGAAAGAGCCGGCGTTCCGCCTCAGTGGCGAATCCGTAGAGCTGAAGGGCGTCCTCGCGCACGTGCAGGTGGGTCAACAGGCGCACGTCCGATCCCGCCGGCCCGAGCACGTTGAAGCTCGACACCGGGATGGATACATGGAAACCGACACCGGCCGTTTCCACGACCGCCCAGGTGGGCGATTTTGCCGCCAATTTTCCGGTGATGAAGGCGATCATCGGACGTTTCCCCCGAAATCGGGCCCGCCGCTTCTGGTCGCATGACACAACGCCGCGGCCAGCGCGTCCGCCGCGTCTTCCGACACCCGCGACGGCTCCAGCTTCATCAGCTGGCAGACCATCCACTGCACCTGTGTCTTGCCGGCCGCCCCGTTGCCGGTCACCGCGGCTTTGATCTCGGCCGGCGCGTATTCCGCCGAGGGCACGCCGCGCAGGGCCGCGGCGAGCAGAATCACGCCCCGGGCGTGCCCCAGCCGGAGCGTGGTCTTGGCGTTGCTGGTGACATAGGTCTCTTCCACGGAAACCGCGTCCGGTCGGACGCGGTCGATCAATTCCAGCACGGCCTCATGGATGACTTTCAGCCGCTCCGGGAAAGCGCAGGTCTGGGGCACTCGAATCTCTCCGAACTCGGCCGCGGACGCGGCTCCCCGCTCCAGGCCGACGACTCCGAAGCCTACGATCCGGGTGCCCGGGTCGATGCCCAGAACCCGCACGCGGCCGCTATCCTTCCATGTCCTTCATGTCAGCGTCGAAGTTCGAATACACGTTCTGCACGTCGTCCAGGTCCTCGAGCGCTTCCATGAGCTTGACGATCTGCTCCACCTGTTTGCCCTCGAGCTTGATGACGGTCTTGGGATGCCAGGTGATCTCGGCCGACGCCACCGGTATTTTCTGCCCGTCAATCGCTTCCTTGACCTTCGGAAACGCGGACGGGGGGCAGACGATTTCGAAGCCGTCGTCGTCCGCGGCCACGTCGTCCGCGCCGGCGTCCAGGGCCAGTTCCATGAGCCTGTCCTCTTCGCTGTCCGGCCGGTTGATGTAGATCACGCCCTTGTTCTCGAACATCCACGAGACGCACCCGCTCTCCCCCATGTTGCCGCCCCCCTTCGACAGCGCGTGCCGCACCTCGGAGGTGGTCCGGTTCGGGTTGTCGGTCAGCGTATGCACCAGAATGGCCACGCCCCCGGGCCCGTATCCCTCGTACATCTTTTCCTCGTACACGACGCCGGGCAATTCCCCGGTCCCCTTCTGAACGGCCCGGGTGATGTTGTCCTGCGGCATGTTGGACGCCTTGGCGGCAAGCAGGGCGGCTCTCAGCCTGGGATTGGCCTTGTCATCGCCCCCGCCCTGTCGGGCGGCTGTCGTGATTTCGCGTATGAGCTTGGTGAACACTTTCCCGCGCTGCGCGTCCAGCTTGCCTTTTTTATGTTTGATGGTGCTCCACTTATTGTGACCGGACATGGATCCTCCTCGATCAGGCTGTCAGATGCCTGTCGCTGATTCGTGTTCGCCGTGTGGTTGCTACGCCCGCGGGTCTCTGACGGTTCACCCGGCGGGTTCGACTCCTCCCGGATTGCGCAGGAAAGACGGTAAACCGGAACGCATCATTTCTTCCGCGAAACCGGAGAACCGGTAACTTAAATAAATATAATCATTTTTTCAATTTTTTTCAAGGACAAAATCGCAGAAAAAAACTCACTCGCCGTTCCTTCTCCGACAACCGGAAGGACTGGTGGGTGAGTCTGATTGATTTCGCCGGTTTTCATTCCGTCCGGGTTCAGCCGGAGGGACGAAAAGCGGTCAGCCGCCGGATTCCTCGGTCGCGACCACGTTCGTTTTGACGATCCAGGCGTCCGGGAAACCGCTGGCGATCACTTCCTGCTTGAGAAGCCTGGCCTCATCGAAAGTCCGGCAATCGCCGACCCGGACCTTGTAATTGGGTGATTCGAAAACCAGGTAAATTTTCTCTTTCAGCTTCAGCATCGCTTCCTTTTTCAAGTCGCGCGCGCGGTTCTCGTCCGTCGTGGCCGCAAGCTGGACACGGTAACCCTGAACGCTCTCTTCAGCGCTGTCCGTTCTCCGGGTTGTTTTAGGCACCTTGACCGGCTCGCTGTCCGCGCCCCTGTTACCAGTCTGATCGGGCGGAATCACCCGGAACGTGTCGTCATCAAGGGTCGAGGGGTCGAAATTTTCATCATAGGTTCCGGTTCCGGGCTTATTCTTGCCCGCATCCGGTTTCCCTCCGATTCCAGCGAGCGAACAAGAGAGAAGCGGCAAAATGATGAATAACAACGGGATGGCGGTTTTTTTCATGGCTGGCCCTCTGTCGAAAAACAATTGAAAGCAATAAATATGATCGGCTGTGACGTAATTTACGGACGAAACCGCGCCGGTTCAAGCGGATTTTATTCCGGTCGGCCCGTTTTCGCTCCAACGACCGGCCGGAGCCCTGAGAAAAACCGGTTGACAAATCCGAATTTTATTTTAAATTTAACAAAAATATTCTTCTGAGGAGAATCCGAAGAAGAACCATGGGAGAAAAAGGAGGTGAGACCGGAAGGAGGTACCCCTTTCTCGCGATTTCGAGAACGGTCAAGCGGAGTCATTTATCCGCAAAGCGAAATCTCACACAAGGAGGAGGCAGTCATGAGTCGTCGCATGTTGAGTGTTCTCATGCTTCTCGCGCTCGTTTCATCCGTTTTTGCCAGCAACGGCACGCAGATTGGAACCGTCGGCGCCAAGTCCACGGCCATGGGCAGCGCATTCCGCGGCCTGTCGGACGACTGGAGCGCAGTTTATTTCAACCCGGCCGGCGCGACCCAGTTCGGCAAGTGGGAAATCGGTTTTTCGGCCGG
>CAZNXX010000006.1:0-42783 GCA_964577095.1 uncultured bacterium
CGGGCGAAATCCTCGTCATGTTTCTGGCCTCCCTTGCCGGCATGCCGGTGCCGCTTCTGCCGATTCACATTCTCTGGATGAACCTGGTGACGGACGGACTGCCGGCGCTGGCCCTCGGCGTGGATCCCCCGGACAGGAATCTCATGCGCCAGCCGCCCCGGCCTTCGGACGAGCCCGTGATGACGCGGTCCCGGGCCGTGCGGATTCTGCTCCAGGGCGCCATGCTGGCCGCCTGTTCTCTGGCCGCCTTCATCTTTGTCATGTACGTGGAGAACGAAGGCATTCAAAGAGCCAGAACCGCCGCGTTCATCGTTTTATCGGTCAGCCAGCTCTTCCACGCGTTCAACTGCAGGAACCAGCGGGAGTCCCTGTTCACGATCGGCGTTTTCAGCAATCCGAAACTGGTGCTGGCCGTGCTCGTTTCGTTCGGCCTGCAGATCGCGGTTGTGACCATTCCCTTCCTTCAGGGCGTGTTCAAAACCGCCTCGCTGACCCTGATCGACTGGGGCGTCATCGTCCTCCTGTCCTCGTTCCCGCTCTGGTTCATGGAGGCCGTGAAATGGGCGCAGCGGAGGCGGGAGGCAAGCATCCGGGCGAAGGCGTCGTGAACCGGTTCCGTTCCGGTTTCAGGCAGGCGGCCGCGGTTCTGGCGCTGCTCCTGTTCGCCGGCTGCGCCGGTGGACGGCGGTGGGCGAAGCATCCGGATCCGGAGGCCTGGCGCACCGCCGCTGCGTCGCTTGGAGAACGGTTCCCGGACTCCGGCGCCCTGATCCTCGAGGATCACGCCCGGGTGGACGTTTACCCCAGGGAGTCGCATTCGTTTTCGGAATACTCCCGCAGGACCGTCATTCACATCCTCGACAGCCGGGGGCTGCGCTTCGCCAACGTGATTCTTCCGTACGACGCGGAGGCGGAGGTCACCGGCATACGGGCGCGCGCCGTGTGCGCGGACGGACGCGTTCTGACGCTCGAACCGTCGGAGGTGTTCGACACGAACCATCATCCGGAAACTGTGTTCTTTTCCGACACCCGGGCCAAGCGGTTCACGGTGCCCGGTGTGGAGCCGGGCTGTTTCGTGGAGATTGAATGGAGCCTGGCGGTCGGTCATTTCACGTTCTGGAACCGCTGGGACTTTCAGGCTGATGTTCCGGTCGGATCCTCTTCGTTCACGGTCCGCTGTCCCTCGGACTGGCCCCTCCGCTGGAAGTCCTACGGCATCGATGTTCAGCCTGAAGTCGAGGCGACGGCCAAAGGCGTGAAAGCCGATCATGTCTGGCGCGCCGCCGATGTGCCGCCGTACCGGCCGGAACCGGGCATGCCGTCCGATGAGGGTCCCATGCGCATGCTCGTTTCTCCGGCGGGGATGAAATCCTGGGACGACGCGGCCGCGTGGCTCGAGTCCCTTTTCGGGGAGAGAATGACGGCCGGCCGAGGCATACGGGAACAGGTCCGGTCGCGGACCGCGGATTCCACGGAGACGCTGAAGGCGATGTTCGAGTTTGTGCGCGACCGGATCCGGTACGTGGCCATCGAGATCGGGACCGGGGGGTATCAGCCGCATTTCGCGGAATCCGTGCTTCGGCGCAGGTACGGCGACTGCAAGGATATGGCGGTCCTGCTCGCCGCGGCCGGCCGCGAGGCCGGCTGGACCGTGTACCCGGCCCTGCTAGCCACGGCCGACAGCGGCGTTCTGGACACGTCCCTGGTCTCACCGGCGCAGTTCAACCACGCGGTCGCGGTTGCCGTAGGCCCGGACAGCGCCCTGATCTGGATGGATGCCACGGAGAAGACCTGCCCGTTCGGAGACCTGCCGTGGGTTGACCGGAATGTTCTGGCGCTGGTCCTGAAAGGCGACGGAAAAGCGCATTTTGTCCGTACGCCCGCACCGGACCCTTCCGGGCATCGTGTGACCCGAGTCTGGAATCTGCGGCCGGAGAAGGACGGGACAGGAAAGGGATTCGTGGTCATGACGTTCACGGGCGCGCCGGCAGGGGAGATGCGGCACCGGTTGGGCCGTATGGAAGGGGACGGGACATGGAGATGGATGGCGGGTCAGATTCTGGGACGTTTTCCCGGCGCGGTCTGCGATTCCGTTTCCGTGGAGTCGCTGGACTCGCCGGAGGGACCGTTGCGCATCCGCGCTTTTTTCTCGTCCGCCGCGGTCATGCCGGATGACGGATCCTTTCAGCCCGGGGCGATGGCGATCTATGACTGGAACGCGCCGTTCGCGGATTCGTCCCGGACCCGGCCTGTTTCACTTCCGTATCCGCTGGCTGTCGCGGACACCGTGCTTCTGACCGAGGCCGGCGGCCTGGGGGAGGCGGATCCGCCCGGGTTTGCGTGGGAAGATTCGTGCGGCGTAGGACGCGCGGTCTGGCGGTGGGAAAGACTGTCAACCCGGGAATGGCGGTACTGCCGGGCGGTGAATCTGTCCGAGGTCCGGGTGGAACCGGCTGATTATCCGGACTTCCGCGGATTTCTCAACCGCGTGGCGGTGGCCGACAGACGCGTGTTCCGGTTCAACGGCGATGCGGAGCCGGATCCGGCGCGATAGACGCTCTTCAGAAGAAGATCGATCCCCTCGAGGTATCCGGCCGGACCCTTCCCGGAGATCTGGCCGATGCACACCGGCCGGATGACGGAAACCCGTCGGAAGGGTTCGCGTTTCCGGAGATCCGAAAGATGCACCTCCACCGCCGGAATGCCGACCGCGGCGATGGCGTCCCTGAGGGAATAGCTGTAATGGGTGAGGGCTCCGGGATTGATGACCATGCCGTGCGCCCATCGACGGTTCCGGTGTATGCAATCCAAGATCGCGCCCTCGTGATTGGACTGGAAAAAGCGCAATCGCACCGGTTTCCCCTTGCAGTGCAGGCGCATGTCCGACACGATTTCAGGCAGGGTTTTCCGGCCGTATACCGCGGGTTCCCGTTCCCCGAGCAGATTGAGATTCGGGCCGTTGATGACGAGAATCCGGATTGCCCCGATTTTCCGCTCCATGATGTGTCCGCGCTCCCTGTTACAGGTTGATGATCTGACGGTTCAGCAGCCGGTCGACGGATTCGGTGAAATCGAAATCCCGGACGGGCCGGATGACCGGCCGGCCGATGTCGTTCAGCAGAACGAGATGAAGACCGTCGGATTTGTTTTTCTTGTCCCGGGTGAAATGCTCCACCAGCCGTCCCGCGTGCACCGATTCGGGAATCGGCGGAAGGGGAAAACGGCGCAGGACGGCATCCGCACGCTGGTAGACTGCTTCGCCCAGGAGACCGAAGGTCCGGGAGAGGTCCAGCGCCCAGGCCATGCCGTAGACGACGGCCTCCCCGTGCCGGAAAACGCCGTACCCGGAGGCGGATTCGAGCGCGTGCCCGAGGGTGTGCCCGAAGTTGAGAATGCGTCTCAGACCCGATTCGCGCTCATCGAGGCCCACCACCTCGGCTTTGATCCGGCAGCAGGCGGCCAGTGCCTCCGACAGGCGGCCGGCGTCACCGAGCACCATCCATTCTTCCAGCTCGCGTTCCAGTCGCTCGAAGAACGCGGCGTCCCGGATCAGGGCGGCCTTGACCATCTCGGCCGCGCCGGACCATCGTTCGCGCATGGGAAGCGTGTCGAGCGTCAGCGGGTCCATGATGACCAGGGCCGGCTGATGGAAACAGCCGATCAGGTTTTTGCCGAGGCTGTGATTCACGCCGACCTTGCCGCCCACGCTGGAATCCACCTGGGCCAGAAGCGTCGTCGGGACCTGAACGAACGGAACGCCCCGCAGGAACGTGGCGGCCGTGAATCCGGCCAGGTCCCCGACCACGCCGCCGCCCAGCGCCACGATCAGGCCGTCCCTGGAGAGCCCGAACCGGATCAGTTCCGTGTACAGTTTTTCCGCCTGACCCGGGGTTTTGGATGTCTCGCCGTCAGGCACGGTGAGAAGCGAGGTTTCGAGGCCGGCGGTTTGCAGGGCGCCGATCAGGGTTTTGGCGAACAACCCTGAAACCGTCCGGTCCGAAATAACCGCGACGCGTCCCCGGATGCCCAGTTCGGAGATCAGCCGGCCCGCCTCTCCCAGAAGGCCGGGTTCGATCCGGATGGAATAGCTCCGATCCTCGAGCGGAACCCGCACGGTGCTCATGGGAGCGCCTCCACGTATCTGCGGATCATGTCCGCCACGGCTTCCGGGTCGATTTCCCGATTCAGGTGAAGCACGAGATCGGCCCTGCGGTAATACGGCTCCCGTTCCGCCATCAGGGTCCTGATGAGGTCCATGCGCCCGCTTTCTCCGGCGCGGTTCAGGAGCGGCCGGTCCTTCTTGCGTTCGAGGCGGCCGGCCAGAATTTCGGCCGGGTAGGAGAGGGCGACCGTGGTTCCCGAACGGACGATGTTTCCCCAGTTCTCCGGATGCATCACCGACCCGCCGCCCAGCGAAATGACGCATCCCCGGGTGTCGGCCAGGCAACGGATCACGTTCCTCTCGATTTCCCGGAATCCGGCTTCCCCCTTCTGTTCGAAGAGGGCGTTGATGGAGAGCCCCGTTTCCTCGACGATATGGGCGTCCGTGTCGATGAAAGGCCGGCGGAGGGAATCGGCGAGGATCCGGCCCACGCGTGTCTTGCCGGATCCCATGAATCCCAGAAGGTAGACATGGCCGTCACCCGATGTCATCGAAGCGCCTCCTCATCTGGTCGAATGTGTCGCCCCCGTATCGATCCATAAAGGCCTCGGCCAGGGTCATGGCCAGCATGGCTTCCGCGACCACGGCAGCGGACGGCACCGCGCAGACATCGGATCGCTCATGGTGCGCGTCCGTCGGGCTTCCCGTGTCGAGCCGCACCGAGGGAAGCGGCTTTTTGAGGGTGGGAATGGGTTTCATGACGGCCCGGATCACAATGGGCTGGCCGTTGCTGATGCCGCCTTCGATGCCGCCCGCCCGGTTCGTGGAACGCGCCGGCCTGGAATCGCCCGGAACGATCGCGTCATGAACCTCCGATCCCAGCCTGCCGGCCGCGTCCGCGCCGACGCCGATTTCGACCGATTTGATGGCGGGAATGCTCATCACGGCCGCGGCGATGCGGCCGTCGAGCCGGCGGTCCCACAGGACATGCGATCCCAGTCCGATCGGGACGTTCAACGCGGCCGCTTCGAAGGCGCCGCCCACCGTGTCGCCCATTTCCGCGGCCTCCCGCACCGCGGCCCGCATGGCCTCGGCCGCGTCCGCGTCCGCGCACCGCACATCCGATGTTTCGGCCAGGCCGGCGCGTTTCAGGATTTCCATCTCGGCTTCGGGTTTCTTCATTTCCAGCAGATCGCGGAATGTCGTCCCCGCGGCCGCGCCGTGAATTCGGATGACGTGGCTTCCGATCCAGACACCGAACGGTTCCAGCAACTGCCGGAGCACCGCGCCGATCGCGACCCGCACGGCTGTTTCCCTCGCGCTGGCGCGCTCAAGGACGTTGCGGATGTCGGTATGGCCGTATTTCACCGCTCCCGCCAGGTCCGCGTGGCCGGGACGGGGGATGCGGACGGGCTCGTCCTCGCGGCCGCTCCAGGGGTCCATGCGGCCTTTCCAATTTTCCCAGTCGCGGTTCGCGACCGTCAATGCGATCGGCGTTCCGAGCGTCACGCCGAAGCGGAGGCCGGACAGGATCTCCACGCGGTCCGTCTCGATCTTCATGCGGCCGCCTCGGCCGAGTCCCGCCTGGCGGCGGGCCATCTGGGCGTCGATTTTTTCGCGGTTCAGCGCGAGCCCGGCCGGCATGCCTTCGAGTATGCCGACGAGCGCAGGGCCGTGCGATTCACCGGCGGTGAGGATCCGGAGCGTGGCCATGGGCCTCCAGGTGTTGGATGCAAAGGGTCAGGCAGATGTCAAACAGGCCGTCCGGCATGGAACGGCCGAGCCAGACTGCGTCCGCGGCCAGGGCCTGCGCGACGAGCATGACGACGCCCGGAACAGTCCGGCATCCCCGAAAACGCGCTTCGCGGAGCAGTCGTGTTTCCACCGGATTGGGCACCATGTCGAGCACCAGGCCGGACCGGGAAAGCCATCCGGGATCCGGCAGGGGCGAAGCGTCCACGGCCGGCCACATGCCCACAGGCGTGGCATTGATCAGCAGGCCGGAATCGCGGACTGCGGCCTCCAGATCGTCCGCGGCGGAGAGGATCTCCATTTTCAGTCCGAGGGGTTCGGCCAGGCCGGTTTTCAGGGACTCTGCGCGGCTGATGTCGGTTTCGAAGACGGACAGTCGGTTCAGGCCTTCCAGAGACAGCGCGCGGACTGCGGCCCTGCCCGCGCCGCCTGCGCCGAGCATGACCACGCCTCCTGAGGAGGGGTCCCATCCGCCCCTTGCGAGAGCGGCCCGGCATCCGTTCACATCGGTGTTGTATCCGGTCAGGTTTCCGCCGGCCGCGGCGACGGTGTTCACCGCCCCGATCCGGGACGCGTCCCCGTGCGTGCCGTCCAGAAACGGAATCACGGCCTGCTTGTGCGGAATCGTGACATTGAAGCCCGGCCTGCGGGTGCGCCTCGATTCCTCAACGAATGCGGCAAGCCGGTCCGGAGCGACACGGACCGCCTCGTACTCCATCTGGACGCCGAGCCGCCTGAAAACCTCGGCGTGAATCAACGGGGAGAGAGAGTGTCCGATCGGATCACCGATCACACAGAAGGTGCGGCTGAGATCAGGCATAGTCGATTCCGGACAGGAGGTCGAAGAAACCGGGATAGGAAATGTCGGCGCATTCCGTGCCTTCGATCCGCGTCTCACCTTCCGCGAGAAGACCGGCCACGGTGAAGGCCATGGCGATGCGGTGGTCCTCCATGCTGTCAATGACCGCGCCGTGTAGCGGCTGCGGCCCCTCGATCGCGAAACCGTCCTCGAACACGTCCAGCCGGACGCCCATGGCGGCCAGGTTCTTCGCCACCGCGGCGATGCGGTCGGTCTCCTTGACGCGCAGTTCGGCCGCGTCGCGCACCACGGTACGGCCATGGGCCCTGCAGGCGGCCACGGCCAGGATGGGGATTTCATCGATGATTTTCGGGATCAGACCGCCGCGGATCTCCGCGCCGGCGAGAGAGGCTGTGCGGATCCGCAGGTCCGCCCTGGGTTCGCCCTGCAGGGTACGGGGGTTCAACTCCTCGATCGGGCATCCCATGGCCCGAAGGACTTCGAGAATGCCGGTGCGGGTCGGATTCACGCCGATGTTTTCAATGGTCAATTCCGATTCCGGGATCAGCGCGGCCGCAACCATGAGGAATGCGGCCGAGGAAATGTCGCCGGGAACGTCGAAATCGCAGGACCGGGGCTTCTGGGGGCCCTCCAGCTCGAGCCGCAGGCCGTCGCGGCGGATGCGGACGCCCATGCCCTCCAGCATGCGTTCCGTGTGATCGCGGGACAGGGCGGGTTCCGTCACCGAAGTGCGGCCCTCGGCGAGCAGGCCCGCGAGGAGCACGCAGGATTTCAACTGCGCGCTGGCCACCGGAAGGGTCAGATCCGCGCCGGAGAGACGGGTTCCCCGGATTCGCAGCGGCGCAGTGCCTTCGGGCGACGTTTCGATGCGTCCGCCCATGCGTTCCAGCGGCTCCACGATGCGGCGCATGGGCCTGCGCCTGAGTGAATCGTCGCCCGTGATGACCGATGTGAACGGCCGGGCTGCGAGTATGCCGGACAGGAGCCTGATCGTGGTGCCGGAATTGCCCGCGTCCAGGTCGCGCGGCGGAGTGGAAAGCCCGGCCGGTCCCTTGCCGTCCACGACCACGGTGTCCGGGCCGTCACGTTCGATCCGGACCCCCAGGCTGGACAGGCAGGCCGCAGTGCTGGCCACGTCCCGGCCGGGCGCAAGCCGCGTGATTCGGGACCGGCCTTCGGCGAGCGCGCCGAACAGCAGGGCGCGATGCGACATGGATTTGTCTCCGGGAACGGACAGGACGGCGCGCCAGCGTCCCGCTTTCCTCACGATCTGATGCATGCTCCCTTTCTGGTGCCGGTGTCCGATGAATCCCCGCCGGAAACGGCGGGCCTCCAATCAGAGAAAACCGTATGGCTGGGTCCCGCGAAGCCCGCGGAGCGGGGGAATCAGCGGCCGGTCATCGCCCGTCCAGCGGTTCGGACGTAAACCCGATTTCCCTGAGCGCCGCGGCCGCCTCCGTGCGCGCCTCCGGTGTTTCAAAGGAAAGCCGCAGAGTGCCCGCGTCGCCTTCCCGCACTTTCAGTATTTCGATGTCCTTGATGTTGATGTTACGCTCCGCCAGTGCCGCGGAAATGGATGCGATCACGCCGGGCCTGTCCTCAACCCGCACGCGCAGGTCATGATGCGCCCGCAGGAAGCCGCGTGTGTCCCTCGGAATGGAGAGCCGTTTTTCGGCCGCGGATTCAAACGCCTTCCGGAGCTTGTCCTCTTCCAGAAGGCTGCGGGTGTCGGAGAGCCGGCCCGCGAATGCGTCCAGAGCCGAGAGAATTTCCCCGCGGTTGGTGGACAGAATCGGGTTCCAGGTCTCGTAGGGACTGGACGCGATACGGGTCATATCCCGGAACCCTCCAGCCGCCAGCTTGAGGAAGTGGGGGGATTCCTCCTGATGATCCGACACCCAGTTCATCAACGTGACCGCGAGGAGCTGGGGTAGATGGCTGACGGCCGCGGCCACGCGGTCATGCAGGACGGGGCTGAGGAAAAGAACCTTGGCGCCGAGCCGTTCGATCAGGTCGCCGAGCGGCTGAATGCGATCCTGCGGAAGCGGCCGGGAGGGCGTCAGCACCCAGGCCGCGTTTTCGAACAGGAGGGGATCGGACCAGCGGATGCCTCGGCCCTCGCTTCCGGACATGGGATGCCCGCCGATAAAATACCGATCGGCCGGGAAAACCCGGTCCGCGGTTTCCACGATCAGGCGCTTTGTGCTTCCCGCGTCCGTGACCATGCCGCCGGCCGGAAGCGCCTCCGCGACGGACGGCAGGAGACGGAGAATGGCGTCGATCGGTGTGCAGAGAAAGACCAGATCGGATTCCGAGACGGCTTCCTGCAGGCGTTCCCGGGGGAATCCCGCGTCGAGGGCGCCCGCGGCCGATGCGGCATCAATCACCTCCCGCGTGTCCACGCCGCTGACCCGCGACTCCGGAAGCTTCCGTTTCAGCGCCAGTCCCAGCGAACCGCCGATGAGGCCGACGCCCACCACCGTGATGCGGCGGAATCCCTTCAATGCGTTTTCTCCGGTTCCCTGGCGGACTCGGCTCCGATGCGCCGGCCGATGGCCCAGGCGATCGTCTTCAACTCCTCCATCAGCGCCGCAAACCGGTCCGGATAGAGGGACTGCGGGCCGTCCGAAAGGGCCTGATCGGGATGCGTGTGCACTTCGATGATGAGTCCGTCCGCGCCGGCGGCCACGGCCGCGCGCGCCATCGGCGCTACCTTGTCCCGACGCCCCGTTCCATGGCTGGGATCCGCGAGAATGGGGAGATGGCTCCGTTTCTTCACGACGGGGATGGCGGAAATGTCCATGGTGTTCCGCGTGTATGTTTCGAAGGTGCGGATGCCGCGCTCGCAGAGCATGACACGGGGATTGCCGCTGGCCATGATGTATTCGGCGGCCATCAGCAGTTCCTCGATGGTGGCGGACATGCCCCGTTTCAGCAGAACGGGCTTGTCGATCCGGCCCACTTCCTTGAGCAGCGGGAAATTCTGCATGTTCCGGGCGCCGACCTGGACGATGTCCACGCGGTCCGCGACGCTCCGGACAAAAGCCGGCTCCATCACTTCGGAGACGCACAGCATGTCCTGCTCCCGGGCCGCATCCCGCAGCAGTTCAAGCCCCTTCTCGCCCAGGCCCTGAAAGCTGTAGGGCGATGTCCTGGGTTTGAACGCGCCCCCGCGCAGGATCCGGGCGCCGGCCTGCCGCACGCGTGATGCGGTTTCGCGGATCTGTTCTGCGTTTTCCACCGCACACGGCCCGGCGATGACGATGACCTCGTCTCCTCCGATGGCGATGTCGCCGATGCGGATCACGGTGTCGTTGGGATGAAAAGCGCGGCTCGCCAGCTTGTAGGGCTCGGTGACGCGCAGGACCTCGGCCACGCCCTCTTCCATCTCCAGGGAGCGGGGATCGAGACGGCTCGTGTCGCCGATCACGCCGAGAACGGTCCGGTTCGCGCCGCGGTCCGGGTGGATGTCGAATCCCATTCCGTGGATGCGGTCCGAGATGGCCTGAATCTGGGATTCTGATGCGTCTTCCCGCATGACGACGATCATGACCGGCCGCTCCCGGCCGCAGGGGCGGCCTGAATCTGCGCGTCGCGGCAGATCTCGAGAATCCGGTTGAAAAGATCGTCGACCTGGGACGGCTGAAGCGGATGGTGGGGAATGCGCTTCGCGTTCTTCAGCACTTCCCGCTCGCGGTCCGGATCCTGCAGGGGAACTCCGAGGTCGCTTTTGATCCGTCCGATTTCGAGCGCGAGCCTGGCGCGTTCGGCCAGAAGACGGACGAGTTCCCCGTCGATGTCCAGTATGCGTTTTCGAAGCTGATCAAGCCGGTCTTTCATCAATCCTCCAAAATCAAAAAGCCCACTTGGATCAAGTGGGCCGGATGCGAAGCTTAACGCAGAAATTCAGCGATCCCGCCCGGGATTGCGGAGCCAATAACCGGTAAAATAGCCGAACCGAATAAAGGACGGGAAAAAACTCATGGAGTTGCCTCGTTTTCGATAGCATAAATTTAATAATTTCAAAACGGAAAGTCAAGACCCAAATGACCGTTGCCGATGCCAATGTCCGTAACCGTCAATAAAACGCTTGATTCTTCGATCCAAATTTATTAAAATAATCAAATTGTGCCGATCAATCGAGGTCGATTCGATGCCTTCGCTGTACGCCGCCATTCAGAAACGCCGCACGATCCGGCGTTTCAAGTCCAAACCGGTGGCGGAAAAAGATCTCCTGCAGATCGCCGACGCGGCCCGTTGGGCGGTGTCACCGGGCAACGTGCAGCCCTGCGAATTCGTCATCGTGAATCTTCCCAGGCGTGTGTCGGAAGTGTTCGAATGCGTGAAATGGAATGACGCCGTCGCGCCCCTGTCCGCACCCAAATCCGGGGAACGGCCGGTCGCCTACATCGTGGTTCTGATCGACCTCATGAAAAAGAGGAGAGGCGGTGCGACGGACGCGGCCGCTGCGGCTCAGAACGCCTTCCTGGCCGCCATGGAGCTGGGCCTCGGGGCCTGCCGGATCGAGGATCTGCACCGGAAACGCCTCAAGGCCAAGCTGAAAATTCCGCATCACCTGCACGTCGACTGCGTGATCGGCCTGGGAATCCCGTCCGAATTTCCGATCGCCGAGGAATGCGGCGACTCCGTCCGTCCCTGGACGGACCGGGACGGAGTCGTCCATGTGCCGAAACGGCGGCTGGCCGATGTCTGCACCATGAACGGATACCGGTTCGCCCATCGGTACACGCGGAAAACCATTTGACGGACCGCTCGGAGAAACTGCGCGCCGATCTGGTTCTTCTGGCACTCTGCATGATCTGGGGAACCAGTTTCCCTCTCATGCGCGCCTCCGTCCGCGACCTGAATCCGGCCCTTTACCTGGCGGTGCGTTTCTGGATCGCAGTCGCACTGTTGCTTCCGTTTTTTCTGAAACGACGGAGGCCGCTCACTCCAGCCGACTGGAGAAAGGGGTTCTTTCTCGGCGCCGCGATGTTCGCCGGCATGTTCTGTCAGACCGCCGGACTGAAGTATACATCGGCTTCGAATTCAGGATTTCTGACAGCCCTGAGCGTGGTTCTCGTGCCCGTCTGGAACCGGCTGTTCCGGGGTCGGGGACTGCGCATTCAGGAAGGCGCGGGACTCCTGCTGGCGTCCGCCGGAGTGGCGCTGATCGCCGGAGCCGGCCTGGGCGGTTTCAACCGCGGCGACGCACTGACGGCCGCCGGAGCCGTGGCCTTCTCCGTTCAGATCGTCCTGATCGAGTGCTTTGTGGGACCGGATGACTCCCTGCCGTACGCCTGGATGATGATTTTCTGGACGGCGGCTCTCGCGACCCTGGCGGTCCCTTTTCTCGGCCGGCCGAGTTTCGATGTGGGCCCCGGAATCGCGGCCGGCATCGTGTACCTGGGCGTTTTCGCCACCGCGGCCGGTTTCTGGGGGCAAACCCGTTACCAGCCCCGCACCTCGTCGACCGCCGCGGCGGTTCTGTACGCCACCGAACCCGTCTTCGCGGCCGTGTTCGCCTGGTTTTTTCTGGGCGAATTCCTGACGCCGCGAGGCTGGCTGGGAGGCGCATTGATCTTTGCAGGCATCTACGTTCACGAAACCGCCCGCCCGCCGGGCGGTTCCTCATAAACACATCCAGAAGAGGACCCGCAGTGGAGAATGAAAGAGGGGACAGAAGAAACGGCCGCCGCGGCGGACGGCCCCCGGAACCCATGGACGAAAACGTCAAGGAGATGATCCGGAACGCCATGGAACATTTTCTCGATTCCATCGAGCCGTTCCCCGTTTCGGGTTTCAATCCGTTTCAGCGGAAGCAGATACACCGGCATTTCGAGAGAACGGCCGAGTGCAAGGTGCGGGCGTTCCGGGACGGTCAGGGAGAGGTGGTGCTGAGCATCGTCCCGGTCGGGAAACTTCAGCGCATGGCGGAGACCCTCGTTCAGGAAGTGCTGATGTCCGGAGAAACCCGGTCCCTGCCCGCCATGGATTCCTTCGAACGGTTCATCGTTCATGAATACCTGAAGACACGGGGCGGCATCCGGTCCGAAAGCCACGGAGAAGGCGCAGGTCGGCACGTGGAAATTGTCCCGGTCTTCGGACGCGTTCCGAAGAAAGCCAAACGGCGTCTCACGCGGTAAGCACTCAGGACGCCCGTCGGGGCGCCGGCGCCAGCCGGCGCAGCCGGGCCGGGAGCGGAGGCTGAATGAAGGATATACTGATCGTGGACGACGAGGAAATGGTCCGTTACAGTGTCAAGCGGATCATGGAGGCGTCCGGTTGCCATGTCACAACGGCCGCCAGCGGAACAGAGTGCCTCGAGCGTCTCCGGGAGGGGTTCCGCGGGCTGATTCTCATGGACATCGTGATGCCGGGCATGGACGGGTGGGACACCGTCCAGGCTGTCGTGGACGAGAAACTGTACGACGGCAATCTCGTCTGCATGCTCACCGGACAGGAGGAGCCCGACATCAAGATGGAGCATCTGAAGGAATACGTCCTGGATTACCTCCGGAAACCGTTCGAGGCCAAACGACTGGTTCAGGTCTGCGAGGAGTACCTGTCGTATCTGAAAGCGCCCGGTTCCTGACCGTTTCCGCGAAGGATCGTCCATGTCCGAATGGGTCATCCAGCCCAGAACCATTGTCGTGATCGGCGCGTCCGCCGGAGGGCCCCGCGCGCTGAAAACACTGTTCCAGGGCATGCCCTGGCTCAAGGCCAGCGTGATCGTGGTCCAGCATATGCCGAAATTCATCAACGATTCCCTGGCCGACAGCCTGGCTACCGGCACCCGGATGCGGGTGCGGATCGCGCAGAACGGAGACCCGCTGGAAGACGGAACCGTGTACATCGCTCCGAGCGAAGTGCATCTGGTCGTCCGGCACAACCGGACGATCCGGCTGGCGCACGGCCAGAAGGTCAATTACGTCTGCCCGTCCGTGGATGTGACGATGAACTCGCTCACCATGGAATTCGGCGCCTCGTTCGCGGGGGTGGTGATGACGGGGATGGGCCGGGACGGGGCGGATGGCATCGTCCACATGAAACGCATCGGCGGCCTCACGCTCGCTCAGGACGAGAAGACTTCCAGCATTTTCGGAATGCCCAAGGAAGCGGCGGCCACCGGGTGCGTTGATTTCGTCCTGCCCCCGGAGAAAATCCGCGTCAAGATCGCCGAATTCACGGGAATCGAAGAACCGCCGGAGCGGACGGTTCACTGAAAACCATCATCGGAGGAACAGAGGTGAAACCCGATTCTGTCGAACAACTGGCCGTTGATACGATCCGTATGCTCGCCGTCGACGGCGTTCAGAAAGCCAATTCCGGCCATCCCGGGATGCCCATGGGAATGGCCGACTGTGTTTTCGTCCTTTGGAACCGGTTTCTCCGGTTCAATCCGAAGGACCCGAACTGGCCCGACCGGGACCGGTTCATCCTCTCTGCCGGGCACGGGTCCATGCTGCTCTACGCGATGCTCCATCTGTCGGGCTACGAGGTGACCCTCGATGATCTCGCTCAGTTCAGGCAGTGGGAGAGCCGGACGCCGGGCCATCCCGAATACGGGTGCCTGCCCGGAGTGGAAACATCCACCGGTCCGCTGGGGCAGGGATTCGCGAACGGCGTGGGCATGGCCATCGCCTCGCGCATGGCCGCCAGCCGTTTCAACCGGGAAGGATTCGAGCCCGTCGGTCACCGCGTTTTCGCAGTGGTCAGCGACGGTGACCTGATGGAAGGCATTTCCTCTGAGGCGGCCTCGGTGGCGGGCCATCTCCGTCTGGGGAACATGGTCTACCTCTACGACGACAATCACATCACCATCGAGGGCCGGACGGACCTGGCCTTCTCGGAGAATGTGGCCGCCCGCTTCGAGGCGCTCGGTTGGCATACGGTGAAAACGGACGGTCATGACCGCCACGCCATCGAATCGGCCATCGCGGCGGGAATCGCCGAAACCGGCAAACCCTCGCTCATCCTCGCCCGGACGCGCATCGGATTCGGCAGTCCCGGCAAGCAGGACACGTCCGAGGTCCACGGCGCGCCGCTCGGACCGGAAGAGGTCGCAGCGACACGCCGGAATATCGGATGGGAGTCGGAGACGCCCTTCTTCGTTCCCTCTCCCGTGCGCGACCTCTTCGAGGCCCGTGTCCGCTCGCTCAGGCCTGAATACGACGCCTGGCAGGCCCGCTTCCGAGAGTGGCAGACCCGGTTTCCGGACCTGGCCGGTCTTTGGAAGGACATGGCGGACCGCCGGATCCCGAAGGACCTGGAAAAGACCCTGATCTCCGGGCTGACCGGAAAGACCGCCGCGACCCGAATTCACGGATACAAAGTGATCCAGAAGGCCGCGGAAGCCATGCCGGGCTGGGTGGGCGGATCCGCGGACCTGACTCCCTCGACCAAGACCGGGATCGACGGCTCCGCCTCCGTTTCCGCGGGCCGATTCGAAGGCCGCAACATCCATTTCGGCATCCGGGAGCATGCCATGGGCGGCATTCTCAACGGCATGGCCCTGTACGGCGGCTTCATCCCGTACGGATCCACATTCCTCGTGTTCTCCGATTACATGAGGCCCTCGATACGCCTCGCCTCCATCATGGGCATTCAGGTGGTTTACCTCTTTACGCACGACAGCATTTTCGTCGGAGAGGACGGGCCCACGCATCAGCCGATCGAACATGTCGCCGCGCTCCGTTCCATCCCCGGGCTCACGGTTTTCCGGCCGGCGGACGGACTCGAAACCGCCATGGCCTATGCGTACGCCATCCGCAAGCAGGACGGCCCCACGGCCATCTGCCTCACGCGTCAGAATGTCCCGGAGCTGACCGCGATCCGGACCGCGGAGATTTCGGATGTCCAGAAGGGCGGATATGTGCTGGTGAAAGAGAAGGGGAAACGGCCGGATGTGGTCCTGATCGGAACCGGATCCGAGGTGTCCGTGGCCCTGGATTGCGGAACCCGCCTGGCGGAGTCGGGCGTGGACGCCCGGGTCGTCTCCATGCCCTGCGTGTCCGTGTTTCAGAACCAGCTCCAGCCGTACCGCGATTCGGTTCTGGCGGAGGATGGAACGCCGGTGGCCGTCGTCGAGGCGGGAATCGGCATGGGATGGCGCGACATCACCGGGTCGCCGCTGCTGTTTGTCGGGATGAACCGTTTCGGCGCCTCCGCGCCGGCCGAGGTTCTGGCCGACAAATTCGGCTTCAACGGAAACGCAATGGCGCAAAAAGTGACGGCCTGGCTGAAGGGTCTTGAAAAAACGAAGGGACGGTAGCGGATTCTCCGGGCGCCGCGGCCCGATGACGCAGTGGCTCCGCTCACGATAAAAATGAGCCGGAAGACGGGGGATCCCGTTTTCCGGCTCTTGTGTTCTGATGCGAAGGGGAAGCGAATCCCCGGGCTCAGCGGTCAGCGTCTCGCCAGCGTCTGCGCCAGGGAGGCCAGTTCCCGGATCCGGTGGCTGACTTCGTCCGTCCGCTCCTTCACCTGGCCCACGTTCTCCATGTTCTGACGGCTCACCGATTCCACACTCTCAATGACCTTCTGCACTTCATGGGAGGCGTTCTGCATTTCGTTGACCCGTTCGGCGATCGACGCGATGCGTTTCTTCTCGTCCTCGACGGACTGGCAGATCCGGTCGAGGATGACGCGGCCTTCGTCCGTGACGCGGGCCGAATCCTTCACGCGCGCGATGCCGTCGCGCGTGATGCCCTCGATGGTTTTCACGTCGCCCTGTATCCTCAGGACCGCATCCGTGACCTCCTGGATGGAGGCCGCCGTGCGGCGGGACAGGTCCCGGATCTCCTGTGCGACCACCATGAAGCCCCTTCCGTTCTCCCCGGCGCGCACGGCTTCGATCAGGGCGTTCAACGCGAGCACGTTGACCCGCGAAGCGATGTCATCGACGATCTGCACAATGCCGTCGATGCGCTCCGAATGGGAAATCAGGTTCCGCATGAGTGCCCAGGTGTCCGTCACGTTCTTTTCGATGGTCTGCATGGCGTCCAGGGAACTCGACATCGAGGCCGTGCCGTTTCTCACCGCGGTGACCGTCTCCGAGGCGAAGCGGGTGCTGATACGCGTCTGGCTGGTGACGGCTGCGATGGATGCCAGGAGTACGGATAATTCGTGGCGCGCTCGGGCCACGGTTTCGTTCTGGGATTCGGCGCCCAGGCTGACCTGATTCATTGTGTCGTTGATGCGGGCCGTCGCCCGGTTCACCTGGTCCGACAGCGAGGCGAGCGTCTGTCCCGTGTCGGACAGCCGTGCATAGGATGCCTCGATCTCCGCCGTCTTGGCCTGGATTTCGACCGTCCGCTGGGAGATTTCGGTCTCGAGGCGCGCGCGGTTCGTCTCCATGGACCGGATCCGCCATTTATAAAGGGCCACGGTCCCGGCCAACCCGGAAATCGTGACCAGCAGGAAAAACCATATCCGTTTCCAGAACGGCGGTGTGATCGTCAGCCGCATGGAAGCACCCGTCTCGTTCCAGATGCCGTCGTTGTTGGATGCCCTGACGCGGAAGACGTATCGTCCCGGATTCAGATTGGTGTACGTCGCCTTCCGGTCGGTGCCCACCTGAAGCCATTCCCGGTCGAAATTTTCCAGTTTATAGGAGTATCGATTGTCCTCGGGCCGCGTGTAGCTGACGCCGACGAAGCCGAATGTCAGGGTGGATTCCCGATGGCTGACCCGGATCGCGTCCGTGAGGTAGGCGGGTTTCAGGAGAGGGGAGGAGGGGTCCAGGAAGGAACATGACTTGAACGAGAGCTGGAAATCGTTGATCAGAACGGCCGGCGGCACCGGATTCATCCGGATGTCGCGCGGATGGAACCGGTTGAATCCGTTCACGCCGCCGAAATACATGGATCCGGACCGGTCCTTGAAATAGGCCCATTGACCGAACTGCTCTCCCTGAAGCCCGTCGCGGGGAGTGTAGTTCGTGCATTGAATCGTCGGACGGTCCGCCGGTCCGCCGAGCGTGACGTGGCTGATCCCCTTGATGGAACTGATCCACAGGTCGCCGGCCGAATCCTCCAGAATGCCGTACAGGGTTTCGCTGGGGAGGCCGTGACGGATGTGAAAACGGAAAAATCGGTTGTCTTTCAGGAGGCAGCAAAGACCGTTGGTCGTGGTCGCCCAAATCCGGTTCAGCCGATCCTCATGCACTCCGTTGACAAAATCCCCGCTCAGAGACACCGTGTCTTGCGGATCGGACCGGAAATAACTGAAACGTCCGTTTCGGGGATCCATCCGGTTTAACCCGTGTCCTTCCGTGGCGATCCAGAGCGTGCCGTCACGCGCCTCCCGCATCTGCATCACCGTCTGCCCGCTGATGCCATTTCCGTCGGCTACGTTATGCGGATACCGGATGAAACCGTCGACCGACGAATCGTAACGGTTCAAGCCCCCGCTCCAGGTGCCCACCCAGACGCTTCCCCGGCTGTCGCGCAGGAGCGAAAAGACGTTGTCGCTCGAGAGCGACCGGGGATCCCCGGGACGGCTCCGATAATGCCGCAGGGTGCGGGTGTCGATCCGGTACCGGTCGAGGCCGCCGCCCCACATGCCGATCCATAGGGTGTTCGGGGGATCGAAGAGGAGCGCCAGAACCTTGTTGGAGGACAGCCCGCCTGCGCCCTGCTGAAGGTAATCGAAGCGGCCGTTTCGGGGGTTGAGTATGCTGACACCCCCCCCATCGGTTCCGATGTAGATGGTCCCCTGATCGTCTTCAGCGAAACAGCTGACGTTCGGATGGTTGATGCTCCGTCCCCGGACCGCGGTTTTTGAGAACCTGCGGAATTTGCTGCCGTACCGGTCGATCCGGTTGATGCCGCCGAAGCGGGTGGCCAGCCAGACATGATGACTGTCGGACCGGACCTGCTGGATATGGCTGGCGGACAGGGATCCGGGGGTATCGGGATCCTGAAGGTAGCGTGAAACCGTGGAATGATCGAGCTGTTTCCGGTCGATGCGTATGTAATTCAGGCCTTCATTTGTTCCAACCCAGAGGTTCCCGTCCCAGTGATAGGAAATGCTGTTGACCTGGTCGTTGCTCAGGGATCGCGTGCCCTCCGGACCCGCCGGAAAGTGAACGACGCGTCGGGACCGAAGATGCAGATGATCGAGTCCGCCGCCGTAGGTTCCGATCCAGAGGCCGTTCCCTCCGTCCGGATGCAGTGTGCGGATGTAATCGGAACTCAGTCCGTTCGATCGGTTCATGCGTTCACACCGGCCGGTTTCCGGATGGACCCGGTTCAGGCCCTTTTCGGTGCCGATCCAGACGGTGCCGTCGCGGGTTTCAGTCACGGCGTACGCGACATTGTTGCTGAGACTGGCCGGATTTTCGGGATCATTCGTGAAATGCCGGAAGGTTCCGTCTTCGGGGGAGAGACGGTCGGCTCCCATTTCGCCGATGACCCACAGCCCTCCGCGGGAGTCCTCAAACAGCGCCTTGATGTCCCGGTTGTTTGTCCTGGCCGGATCGTTGACGCCGACGGGGGTGCGGACGAATGCGTCCCGTTCCGGGACGTAGCGGCACAATCCGTCCCGCGTTCCGACCCAGAGGCGTTTCTTCCGGTCCACCAGGAGGACGCTTACAAAATTGTTGCAGAGGGTGGTGGAGTCATCAGCCGATGAACGATAGACAGTGAACGCATATCCATCGAAGCGATTCAAGCCGTCCTCGGTTCCGAACCACATGATGCCGTATCCGTCTTCCGTGATGGCCATGACATTGGCCATCGAAAGGCCATCCTGGGTCCCGATATGCTCGAATTGGAAGAATGGTGCCTGGGCGAAGGAAAGGCGGAAGGCGATCGTTAAAGAGATGCAGAGTATCCGGGAAAAAGTGCCGCGGAATCGGACCGCGGTTCTCCGTGACGCGCCGCTCTGGAACGGGTTTTCTCTTGGGACGACGGATGAGATTGCCCATCTCGGATTGTGACGTAGCATGGCCTTTGGCACGAACTCACCTTGTTGAAAAGAGTGGATGCGATTTGAAATGCTGAACCGCGATCGCTGAACAGCTGATTTAGAAAAACGTCCATTCGACTTATGATTCACCGTGAATACTAGCGATTGAATTTATGCCGGGAATCGAAAATGCCGAGCGGTATGCGTACCTGTAGTATTGTCGGAATTTTAAAATGCAAACAGAGTGCCAGAAAATAATCTGCCGGAAGCGCGGAAGGGCCAGGGTTGTCTTTCTATTTCCATCTCGGCTTCAGGATTTGTCCGAGAATCGGAAACAGAACCACGTAGAGAAGATGGAATGGCAGCATGGAAAAGTAATATCGGAGAAGCTTCCGATCGTCAAGGTTTGCGGCTCCAGCGCGGAGGAAACGGATTTCAAAAATAGTTTTTACAGCCCATACCGCGAGGAGGCCGGGAATCCAATCGGGATTCATGGAAGCGGCGAGTGTGGCCGCGAGCAGAAACGCGTAGAAGAGATAGACGCCCGACAGGACGGCGATCATGCCCGCTGGGTACGCCAGATGCTTGGAACTAAACCGGATGCGCTGCCGTACGAAATCGCGGAAGCCGGCGGGCGGATCGGTGAACACCGCGGCCGCGGGATCCGCGGCGAAACGAACGGACAACTCCGTCTCCTGGACGATTCGCTGCATGAAGAGATCGTCGTCCCCCGAGAGCCAGCGTCCTGTTTTGCCGTAACCGTTCAGTTTCCGGAATACGTCCCTGCGGAAGGAAAAATTGGCGCCGTTGCAGGTGGAGGGAGAGCCCATGCCGGCCGTGGACGCGGCGACTGCGCCCATGGACAGGTATTCCAGCGCCAGAAGGCGGTGAAAAAATCCGTCATAGGGCGGATCGATCCGGTAAGGCGCATAACCGATCACCGCGGCCGTGCCGCTGTCGTACCAGCGGACGATTTCACGGATCCATGAGGGTCCGGGAAGCGTGTCGGCGTCGGTCGTCAGAATGATGCGGCCGGAAGCGGCCGCGATTCCCCGGGTCAAAGCGGCCTTCTTGGGAGAAACCAGGCCGTCGGAACGCCGGACCCTCAACACCCGGACGTTGCGGCGGCCCGCCGCGAACCGCACCATGAGCCGGTGCGTGCCGTCCGAGGACCGATCGTCCACCAGTATGATCTGGGTCAGCCGGCCGGGGTAATTCTGCTGTTCCAGGCAGCGGAGAAGCCTTGGCAGGCAGCGGATCTCGTTGCGGGCAGGGACGATGACGCTCACCGTCGGTTGAGGGATGGGCCGTTCCGGCCGTCGGAGCCGGCTGAATCCCCGCGTGAAATGAATGAGCAGTACTGCGTAATAGAGAAGCAGCAGCGAGAGTGCGATCCATCCGAAAACCGGCGGTCCGTTCATGAGGCTCCCGTGGCAGGACGTTTTCAATATAACGGAACCCGGCGCGCTTGTCAACAACAAAGCGTTTGATTTATTGGATGATTGTTCGTAAAATGAAAATAGAATCCCGCCCCGCCGCACCTGGCCGGTTTTTCATCAACCGCAATGTCGCCGATGAACCGGGAGACGGTCGGGGAGAATACGGGTCGGACGAAAACTTTATCGGGGAGCCGTGGAACATGCGCAACTCCGGAAGAGTCATCCGGCTGCTGATCGCGTTCGTGTGGCCGGCCTTGTCCTGGAGCGCCGAAGACGGGCGCATGCACCGGTGGATTTTTTTCTGTGACAAGGGAACGGTCTTGTCCCGGGCTGACCGGGAAACGATCCGGCTCCCGGAACGCAGCCTGGCCAGAAGACGGGCTGTCCGTCCGGAGCGTGACCTTACGGACGCTTCGGATCTTCCGCTGGCGCCGGAATACCTGGAGGCCGTGGCTGCGACCGGCGCCGTGATCCGGACGCATTCCCGCTGGCTTAACGCGGTGAGCGTGCGGGCCGATGCCGGACAGATCGAACAGATCCGGCGGCTGCCTTTCGTGCTCCGCGACCAGCCGGTCGCCGTCTCGGGCCGTGAGCCAGGTCCGGAACGCACGCCGCCCGGGACCCGTCTGGCCCGATCTTCATCTTCGGGCATGGATTACGGTCCGGGATTCGAGCAGGCCGAGATGGTCCGCGTGCCGGAGCTTCACGCCATCGGCCTCTCCGGGAAAGGCGTGATCATCGGCATGCTCGACGACGGATTTCAAGTTCGGGGGCATCCCGCATTCAAGCGGCTGCAGATCGCAGCCGAGCATGATTTTTACGACGGCAATGACAATACGGCTCCGGAAACCGGAGACGACCCCCGGCAGGGCGGCCACGGCACCGGGACCCTGTCCGTCATCGGCGGATATGAGCCCGGAGAACTGATCGGGCCGGCTTACGGCGCCGCTTTCGCGCTGGCCAAGACGGAATGGATCCCGTTCGAGAAGAAACTGGAAGAAGACAAGTGGGTGGCCGGCATTGAATGGCTGGTCGACACCGTGGGCGTGGACATCGTGTCCAGTTCGCTCGGATACGACCGTTTTCCGGACGAGGCATCCGGACCGGAATACACCTACGCGGACATGAACGGCAACACCTGCGTCACCACGGTCGCGGCGGACATGGCGGTTTCACGCGGCGTGGTGGTGGTCAATTCCGCGGGGAATGAATTCGACCGGTCCTGGCATTATATTTCTTCACCCGCCGACGGAGACAGCGTCATCGCCGTGGGCGCCGTCAACCGCACGAGGGCACACGCCTATTTCAGCTCCTGCGGTCCGACTTCAGACGGCCGAATCAAGCCCGACGTCGCGGCTTTCGGCAACAGCGCGTACCACGCGACGGCCGGCGGAGGATACGGCTGGTCCAACGGCACTTCGTACGCATGCCCCATGGTAGCCGGCATCTGCGGTCTCATGCTCGAGGCGCATCCGGGCATGACTCCGGCCGAGGTCATCGAGGCCCTCAGGCGGTCTGCCAGTCAGGCCGACAATCCGGATACGCTCCTCGGATGGGGTGTCGCGGACGCGTACGAAGCGGTTTTCTGGACCGGGCCGGTGTTCCGCGATTTTTCATCCGTCACGGATGCATCGGACGGATCCGTGACGATCCGGTTCCGTGTTTTCACGAGGACCGGAAATGCGCCGCTCTCGGCGGAAGCCTCCGTGTGGATGGCGGGTGACACGGCGCCGAGAACCATTCAGGCCGTTCCCGCGGAGGGCGAGCCGGCAGGCCGGTTCTTCGTCGTCCTGCCTGAAACGGACCATCCGGAGCGGATCCGGTTCTCCCTGAGCGCGACCGATGATGAATCGCGCCGGGGACTCTCCCCCCTTCGCGCTCCGGATTCGCTTCATGCATTGTCCTCCTGGATGAACGGCGGACCCGCGCAGGGAGGCGGGGATTTCAGACTGATCGGCGCGTTTCCGAATCCTTTTTCAGCACAGACCACAGTGGAATACGATGTCCTGAACCCGGGCCGCATCGATCTGGAGATCGTCGATTGTCTGGGCCGGCGCATCCGGACATTCCCGGCTGCGGGAGCCGCAGCCGGGCGCATCCGCATGCAATGGGATGGGAAAGACAGCGAAGCCAGACCGTTGCCGTCAGGGCTTTACCTGTTGACGGCCCGTTCAGGGAACACGTTTCAGACTCTCAAACTCCTGTATTTTCAAGAAGGTTGATCAGTTTTTCATTGATTTTTCCATGTGAAAGAAGTAAATTAAAAGTCTGAATCCATGCGGCTCTCAACCATGAAACCGGCCCGGGGAGAGGAGAATCCGTGAAGATCACGCCTCTGGAAATCAAGAAGCAGCGGTTCGCCGCCAAAATGCGCGGATACGACCAGGCTGAAGTCGAAACCTTCCTGGAAATGGTCTCCGACGAGTACGAAAGCCTGATCAACGAGAAAAACCGGCTGCATGAAGAGGCCACGAAACTCAAGGTTCAGCTGCGCGATTACCAGCAGGTTGAGAAAACCCTCCAGGAAACCCTGATGAACGCGCAGGAAAACGTCAGCCAGGCGCGCGAGAACGCGAAACGCGAAGCGCAGATCATCCTGCGCGAGGCCGAGCTGAAAGCCGAAAAAACCCTGGATGACGCCCGTGAAAAGCTGGATCGGATGCGGAACGACCTCTCCATACTGCGCGCGCAGAAGGACTCCTTCGCCAAGCGGCTGAAACACATGCTCGATTCGCAGATCGAACTGATCAAGGTACTGGAAATGGACGACACGGGTTACCCCAGGACCTCGGAAGAGACAACCCGGCCGCGGCCGTCCGACCGGATGGACAATCAGCCGGTGAAACCCTGAAGGGAGCCCTGATGCGAAAAGTCATCCCGTGGATACTCCTCTCAACCGTCTGGATCTGCGGCTGTTCGCAGATGGCCGTGGTGCCTTACGAGAAGGTGGAGAAGACCAACCGTGTGTCCGTGCGTCTGGACTCGGACCGGACGGTGGAGGGCACGGTGATCAAGGCCGACCCGGTTCAGATCATTCTCAACCGTCCGGACGGCGGTTCCGTGGCGGTTCCGAGGGACCGGATCGCCTTGATCCTGCGCAAGCCGCCGGTTTCGGACGAATTCGGAAGAGGCATCTCGGAGGAGGAAATCCGCTCCGTACAGACCGGCAGGAGGGCCGCGGTCTACGGCATCGGCGGAGGCTCCCTGAGCCTGGGATTCAGCTTTTTCGCGGGTTCGCTGCTCGGCCATTCTTCGGCGAACGGAGGCGCGGTGCTGGCCGCCACGGCTGCCCTCGGCACCGGACTCGGAACCGCGTTTTTCCTGAAAGCCGGACGGCTGAAGGATCGGCAGGCCGCCATCGAAACTATCCGGCTCAGGCGGAGAAACGTCGAGAATCGGCCGGACAGTTCGGCCGCCGGTCCGGAGGAGATCCGGAACCGGATCGAGGAGGAACGGCGCATGCGGGAGGAGGCGAGGCGGCAGCGGGAGGAACTGCTTCGTGAAATCGAGAGCGAAGGCCGGAAACCACCGGACCGTTGAGAACCGGAAAACGGCTGCAACGGAACGGTTTGACAGAACCGCCGGATCGATCCGTCGAGATGCCGGGTCTTCAGAATCGAGAGAAGCGTGAAAGGACAGAACAGTTGAAGCGAATCGGGATTATCGGCGGAAGCGGTATTTATGATCTGGGGGGAGGCCCTCCGAAGGATAGGATCCGACTGAAAACGCCTTTCGGAGACCCTTCCGAAACGTTTGAGCTCTTCGAGATCGGCGGACGGGAAGTCCTGTTTCTGTCCCGGCACGGAACGGGCCATCGCCTGCTTCCCGGCGAAATCAACTACCGGGCCAATGTCTGGGCGTTCAAGAAACTGGGCGTGGATTGCATTCTTTCGGTCTCGGCGGTCGGATCCTTCCGCAAGGAGATCAAGCCCGGCGATTTCGTGCTGGTCGATCAGTACTTCGACCGCACGATACGCGACCGTCCCTCCACCTTTTTCGGCGACGGTCTCGTCGCGCACGTCGCCTTCGACCGGCCCGTGTGCGGGGAACTGAGACGCATTCTGTTCGAGGCGGGCCAGGAGGAGGGATTCGGCTCGCGTCTGCACTCGGGCGGGATTTACCTGAACATCGAAGGACCGGCCTTCTCGACCCGGGCGGAATCGCTCCTGTACAAGTCCTGGGGTTTCGACGTGGTCGGCATGACCGGTGTGGCCGAGGCGAAACTGTGCAGGGAAGCGGAAATCTGCTACGCCCCGGTGGCCATGGTGACGGATTACGACAGCTGGGTCGGCGACGAAGACCGGAACCTGGTGAGCTCGGAACGCGTGCTCGCCGCCATGCAGAAGAACGCTGAAGCCGTGCGGCGTATCGTGTTCCGGGCCCTGTCGCACATTTCGGACGGGAGAGCCTGTTCCTGCGGGGATGCGATGCGAAACGCCCTCGTCACGAGGCCGGATCTGATCCCCCCGGCCACGCGGGAGAAACTGGATTGCATCATCGGCCGTTACCTGGCCTGACGCGCCCCGATTCCGGCCTCAGTCCGGAGCGTATCCACCGGTCCATCAGCCATGAAAGGACATCCTGTCTTGCCGTTCCGTGAAGCGCCCAGTTCCGTCGATTTTCCGAAGATGGAGAAGGAAATCCTAGCCTTCTGGGAGAGTCGCCAGATATTCGAGAAATCGGTCCGGGAGCGACCCGAAGACCGCCCGTTCATTTTCTACGAAGGCCCGCCCACGGCCAACGGAAGGCCTGGCATCCATCATGTCATCTCCAGAAGCATCAAGGATTTTGTGTGCCGTCTCCGCACCATGCAGGGTTACCGGGTGCTTCGGAAAGCGGGCTGGGACACGCACGGGCTTCCCGTCGAGATCGAGGTGGAAAAGGAACTCGGCATCCAGCACAAGGAGCAGATCGAGGCGTACGGAGTCGACCGGTTCAACCGGAAATGCCGTGATTCCGTTTTCCGGTATGTGGGCGAGTGGAACGAGTTGACCCGCCGGATCGGTTTCTGGGTGGACCTCGAACATCCCTACATCACCTATGAAAATGACTACATCGAGACCGTCTGGTGGCTGCTGGCGCAGTTCTGGAAGAAGGGCCTCCTGTACCAGGGATTCAAGATCCTGACCTACTGCCCCAGGTGCGAGACTGCGCTGTCCAGCCATGAAACCTCCCTGGGCTACCGCGACGTGACCGAACGGTCGGTGACCGTCAAGTTTCGTCTGACCGAGGGTGGGAACCGGTTTGTCCTCGCCTGGACGACGACACCCTGGACCCTCCCGGGCAACGTGGCGCTGGCCGTAGGAGAGGAAATCGTTTACGTCGAAGCGGAACAGGACACACCCGCGGGTCCGGAAATTTACTACCTGGCCGAGGCCCGCCTGTCCATGCTGAAGGGCGAAGCCCGAATCCGCAGGCGTCTCAAGGGCAAGGAGATGGTCGGCTGGCGATACCACCCGCTTTTCGACGATGTGAACCTCGAGGACGAGGCGCACCCCGCCTACCGGGTCGCGGCCGCGGACTTCGTGAACACCGAGGACGGCACGGGCGTGGTGCACACGGCGGTCATGTACGGCGAGGATGATTACCAGCTCGGATTGCGCATCGGACTGCCCGCGGTGCATACCGTCGACGAGAAAGGCTTGTTCAACGAACGCGTGCCGAGATGGAAGGGAAGGGGCGTCAAGGATCCCGATGTCGAACAGGCGCTCATTGACGCGCTCCGGCAGAGCGGCCTATTCTACCGGCAGGAGAAATTCACCCACGCGTACCCGCACTGCTGGCGGTGCGATTCGCCGCTGCTCTACTACGCCAAGAAATCATGGTATCTGAAAACGACGGCGTTCAAGGACAAGCTCATCGAGAACAACCGCCGGATCCGCTGGTTCCCGCGGGACGTGGGGGAGGGCCGGTTCGGCCAATGGCTCGAAAACAACATCGACTGGGCCATTTCGCGGGACCGGTACTGGGGAACCCCGCTCAACCTGTGGATCTGCGACTCCTGCGGAAAGGTTCAGGCAGTCGAGAGCCGGGCCGAACTGAAATCGCTCTCCGGTGGCGCGGAACCTTCCGACCTGCACAAGCCCCACATCGACGCAGTGACTTTTCCGTGCCCGGACTGCGGCGGCACCCGGCGGCGGACGTCCGAGGTCATCGACTGCTGGTTCGACTCGGGCGCCATGCCCTACGCCCAGTTTCATCACCCCTTCGCGGCCGACGGACGTTTCGAGAAGAACTTTCCGGCTGATTTCATCGCGGAGGGCATCGACCAGACGCGCGGCTGGTTTTATTCGCTCCTCGTCATCAGCACCCTGATCTCGGACCGGTCCGCGTACCGCGATTGCGTATCCATCGAGCTGATCCTCGACAAGAACGGCCAGAAAATGTCGAAGACGCGCGGCAATGCCGTGGACCCGTTCGGGATCCTGAACGAGATGGGCGCGGATCCCCTGCGCTGGTACCTGTTCACCGTCAGCCCGCCCTGGGTTCCCACGCGGTTCGACGCGGACGGCGTCCGGGAGGTCATGCGCAAGTTTTTCGGGACGCTGGTCAACACCTACAGCTTTTTCGTCATGTACGCCAACATCGACGGATGGGAGCCCGGGGACGATCCGATCCCCGTTGAATCCCGTCCCGAGATCGACCGGTGGCTGCTCTCCATGCGCAACGCCCTCGTCCGGGAGGTCAGCCTGGTTCTTGAACGCTACGACTCCTGCAAGGCCGCCAAAGCGATTCAGAACTTTGTCATCGACGATCTGTCGAATTGGTATGTGCGACGCAACCGGCGCCGTTTCTGGAAGGCGGAGCTGAACGACGACAAGCGTTCCGCCTATCAGACCCTGTACGAAACCCTGATGACCCTGGCCAGGCTGATCGCCCCCTTCTCCCCGTTTTTCGTCGAGGAGATGTACCGGAACCTGAACCAGGGCCGGGTCGAGCCCTATGAAAGCGTGCACCTCGCCGGATACCCCGATCCGGCAGCGGTCGGATTCGACACCCGGGACGAAACGCTGGAACGGCAGATGAAGGCCGCCCAGGAAGCCGTGTCCCTCTGCCGTGCCGCGCGTAACGAATCGGGCCTGCGCGTCCGTCAACCCCTGGCCCGCGCAGTCGTGCACGCGACCGACCCGTCGGCGGTCGAGGCGCTGAAACGCTTCGAAAGCCTCATCCTTGAGGAAGTGAACGTCCTGCGCCTGGACGTCACCGGCGACCCTGCCGCGCTCATGCGCCGCCAAGCCGGTCCGGTTTTCCGGAAACTCGGCCCGAAATTCGGGCCGAAATCCAATGCCGCCGCCGAACGGATCCGCTCCCTGGACACCGGAGAAATCGCCCGGCTGGAAGAAACAGGACGCCTCCCGCTGACGCTTTCCGACGGAACCCGGGGGGAAATCAGTCTGGAGGATGTCGAGCTGACGAATCGTCCGGCCGAGGATTTTGCCATCCAGTCCGGCGAGGTCATGACCGTCGGCCTTGACACGCGGCTGACGCCCGAATTGACGGAGATGGGCATCGCCCGGGAATTCGTCCATCATGCGCAGAACCTGCGCAAGGAACTCGGGTTCAAGGTGACGGACCGCGTCCGGCTTTTCTATGAATCGTCCGACCGTCTGTCCGCCATGTTTGAATCCCGCAAAGACTCTATCCGTAACGAGCTGCTGGCGGATCATTTTACGCGCGGCGTCGGTCAGGCCGGCAGCGGCCGTGAAGTCCCCCTGGACGGGGAAACGGTCACGGTTGTCATGGAAAGAACGGGCTGAGCCCGTCGACTCCCGCATCATTGAAGCTCCCCGCGAAACGGGGGCCTTCGCCATTTGAAAATTGAATCCGTCGGCTCCCGCGCGGCGGGCCTTGAATGATCAGATAAATGACAGCTTGGTCCGGCTTGGTCGGCCTTCAATCATGAAAAATCAAATAGGTTGGTCCAGCGAAGCCGGGGGAATGCGCTCGCTAACAGATTCAGGAGTTACGGTCATGGATGCGAAACGAACGGCTTTTTTCAAGAACCTCCTGCTCGAGAAGCGGAAGGACCTCATGCAGCAGCTCACGATCATCAAGGACTCCGAGATGCAGACGACCTTGAAGGAGGCCACGGGCGACCATTCGGCGTATTCCTTTCACATGGCTGATCAGGGAACCGATACCATGGAGCGGGAGAAGAGCTTCTTCTACGCCCAGCGGGACGGCCGGCTCCTGTATCATATCGACATGGCGCTCGAACGGGTGGAAAACGGCACCTACGGGCTCTGCCATTCCTGTCAGAAGCCGATCAGCGAGGAGCGGCTGGAGGCCGTTCCGCACGCCAGACTCTGCATCCAGTGCAAAGCCAGCGAGGAAAATACGCCTTCGGACGCCGAAGCCGAGGAGGAGGTCATTTGAAGAAGGGGCTTCCGATCCTGTTGTCCGCCGGGGTTCTGCTCCTCGATCAGGCGACCAAGCGCCTGGTCGAACGGGCCATGACGCCGGGGGAATCCGTTCCCGTCCTGGGGGACGCGCTCCGGCTGACTTTCGTGCGGAACGACGGTATCGCCTTCGGTATTCACATCGCCAACGGGGCTTTGTTCAACGCTTTCTCGATCGCGGCCTGCGTCGGAGTCGCCTTTTATTTCTGGAAAATCCGGCGTACCTCCGCCTGGAACCGGTCCGGAGTGGGGCTCATCCTGGGCGGCGCGGCCGGTAATTTGATCGACCGGCTCACGGCCGGGAGCGTGGTCGATTTCATCGATGCCGGGTTCCGTTCCGTGCGCTGGCCGGTGTTCAACGTGGCCGACTCCGCGGTGGTGGTCGGGGCGGGCATCCTGTTCGCGCTGATGGCCCGTGACGAGAAGGCCCAGCGCCGCGGCGGGCGGGACGGCGCGGGAGCCGGAGCGGAGCCTCCGCCGGCCACATGACCGAAAGGCGTTTCGAGATCACCGTCCCCGGCCGGAAAACCCGGGAACGGCTCGATTCCTACCTCACTCGGGAAATCCCCGAACTCTCCAGAAACCGAGTACAGAAACTCATCCGCGAAAACCGGGTCACGGTGAACGGCGTTTCCGTCAAGCCGAACCGGCCCGTTCTTCCGGCCGATGTCATCGTGGTTACGGTTCCCAAGCCCGCTCCACAGGCGCTTCAGCCCGAACTCATACCGCTGGACATCGTCTACGAGGACGGCCATCTGATGGTGGTGAACAAGCCCGCCGGCATGGTGGTTCATCCGGCCTGCGGGCATTTTTCCGGAACGCTGGTGAACGCGCTGCTCGGATACACGTCCGAGCTTGCGGGAGGCTCCGGACCCGATCGGAGCGGCATTGTGCACCGGCTGGACAAAGGCACATCCGGCCTGCTCGTCGTGGCCAAAAATGAAACGGCACACGCGGCGCTGGCGCTTCAATTCGAAAAAAAGAGCGTGGAACGGGAATACCGCGCCATTCTCTGGGGGAACCTTCCGAAACCCTCCGGCACGGTGGAAACCCTGCTGAACAGGAGCGTCCGCGACAGGCGGCGCATCGCGGTCGCGTCCCGGGGCAAGCGCGCCGTCACCCATCACCGGACGCTCGAGCGGTTCCGTTTCCTCAGCCATGTCAGTCTCAGGCTCGAAACCGGCCGCACGCATCAAATCCGCGTGCACATGGCCCATCTCGGACACCCGGTGTTCGGAGATCCGGAATACGGGGGGAGAACCCTGAAGGGACTGAGCCGGGGCGATGCCGTTTCGGCGGAAGAAATGCTGGCCGGGATCTTGCGCCAGGCTCTGCACGCGAAAACCCTGGGGTTCCAGCATCCGGCCACGGGTGAAAGGATTCGTTTTGATTCGGAACTGCCGGAAGACATGAGCCATCTGCTGGATCGGCTGAAGCAGGAAGGATGAAAGACCGCGCGTCCGCAGTCCGGTGCGGGGAATCGTTCAGCCGGATTCACGCACGGTGATGCTTCGCGGTTTCTCCGCCGCACCGGACCGGTCAATCGCTTGTCCGGGTTGAGCCGGACGAGGAGTCGCCGGACCAGTCCGATACCGCGGCTGCGAGGCTGCGGCCGACTGCGGACCGGATGCGGCGCGCCTCCGCGGCTTTCCCGGCCGCGAAAAAGATCTGGTTCACCTCGATTTCAATTCCCGCGTACCGGCTGTCCGCCCTCCCTTGTCTCAGACTCCTCGTGAATCCGTCCGAACGCCCGAGATAAGGCCGGTTGAAATGAACCGCGAGGCCCGGGCACTCCTCCTTCAACCGCCGGCGCCATGAAAGGCACAGTCGTTTTTCGAAGGAACGGGAAGGGTCGAACAGAAGCCCGATGTCCGTTGGACGTCGCGTGCCGTCCAGCACCGGGGTGAACGTGTGAACGGAAACATGGATCACCGCGCCTCCCCGGCGGAGCAGACGGTCCACGAGACTCTCGACGGAGCCGCGAAAGGGGCGGTACACCACGGCGAGAACGGTTCTTCTGCGGTTTTCGGGAAGTTGTTTCGACAGTTCGGAGAACAGGCCGCGATGGCCCGCGGACCGGTTGAGATCAACGAGCAGACGGGAAAAACGGGAGCGGACCAGCGGGGCGTGGAAACGGGAGGCGAGGTGTTCGGCCAGTGCGGCCGCGCCGCGGTCGAACCGCCGGTGTTCCGGCATCCGTTTCAGCGCGTCGCGGAATTCCCGGCGGAAAGCGGCCGGGAGGAAAGGAGAGCCATGCTCGCAGGTGAACACGAGAGACACGCGGTCAGGCATCCAGCAGCATTCCTTCGGCGAGGCAGTCCGCCAGCCTGTTGCAGAGCGCGGTCAGGCCGGGCCGGGAGAAGTCATCGTTCAGGGCACGGAGCATCCGGCGGGCCAGCGGACCCCGGTCGAGAATCGTCTTCAGCGGCGCGTGCCAGACGGGGTCGAGCAGATCGCCGGACATGCGCTCCGCCAGCCGGCGCCAGATCGCGCCCGCGGTCGCAGACGCATCCGGACGGAGCCCGAGCGCTTTCTGGTAGGCTGGGTCGGGAACCGTCGCGTTTTCCCCGTCCCGGATCGTCCGCATCAGCAGGTCCGAGAGCGCGTCCGTGGGAAAGCACCGACGCGGGTTCGTTTCCGCGTCGGCCCGGGAATCCAGCAGACGGAGCGCGCCGACCACCGCGGCCGCGACGGTCAGGTCGGCCAGGGGACATTCCTGAACGTCGATCAGCCGGATCTCGATCGCATGGCGCTCGAAACGGGCGATGGCGCCGCGCGAGTTCAGCCATTCGTGCTGCAGACAGCGGGTTTCATCCAGAGGGGCGATGTCCCGGTAGAGCCGTTCCAGAATTTCGCGCCGGTAATCCGCTTCCGTGTACACGGGCTCCGGGATGATCGCGCCCGCGAGAGAAGGGACACGGGCCTGGTTCTTCCGGTAAAAGTCGATCCGGCTGTCGAGCAGTCCCGTGGGTCGGCCTTCGACGATCGGGGAACTCGCCGCCAGAGCGGGCAGGAGCGGGAGGATCAGGCGGATGGCCGCGTGCAGACGTCCGAATTCGCGGTCGTCCGCGAAAGGCAGATTCAGGTGCATGCTCTGGAGATTGGCCCATCCATGGCCGCTGCAGCCGAAGATACGGTTGTAGGACTCGTACACTTCGTTGTATTCATGCGGCCAGAGCCGCGTCTCGCGGGACGGGTCCATGCAGGGATGCATGGCCGTCGGGAGCAGGCGGCCGCCCTCCGATTCCAGAAAGGTGTTGATGGCGGAGACGTCCGACTGAAATAGGGCAGGCAGTGATTCGAGCCTGGGCGCGGGTCCGTGCGTCTTGAGCTCGATGACATGCAGCGCGAGTTCATTTGACCAGTCGAGAGGACCTCTTCGGATTTCGGAGGACAGGGATCCGTTGAACCGGGTGAGCACGCGGTCTGAAACCGGAAAAACCGAACCGTCCCTGCCGCGGACGATCATGTATTCGAGCTCGACTCCGAAACCGCCGAAAAGGCCGAGCGGTTTCCGGCTCATTCCCTGAAATTCCTTTCCTTCAGGCGCTCGATGCGGCGCAGGAACACATCCATGATGCGCGTGTAGAGGTCGTCCTTGAGGATGTCGTCCTCGACCCCCGTCTCGATCGTGGGATTGTCGTTGACCTCGATCACCGTGAAATTCCCGTCGATTTCCTTGAGGTCCACGCCGTAAAGGCCGTCGCCGATCAGGTCGGCCGCCCAGAGCGCGGTCCGGATCAGTTTCTTGGGCGCGATCTCCACGGGAATTGTCTCCCAGCGGCCTTCGAGAAAGCGTCCCGTGCTGGTTTTTTTGATGATCTGCCAGTGACGGCCCATCATGAAGTATTTGCAGACGTAAATCGGCTTGTGGTCGAGAATGCCCACGCGCCAGTCGAATTCCGTGGGCGTGAATTCCTGCGCGATGATCAGCTCCGACTTGTCGAGCAGGCGCTCCACTTCGGCGTTGAAACCGTCGCGGTCTTCGATCTTGATGACGCCCTGCGAGTAGGTGCTGTCGGGCTGCTTGAGGATGACGGGGAGTCCGAGCTCGGCGATGACGGAATCAATGTTGTCCCGGTGCACGATCAGGGTCTTGGGCGCGGGAATCTTGTGGTGCTCCAGAAGCTCCGCCAGGTACACCTTGTTCGAGCAGCGCAGGATGGAGAGGGGGTCGTCGATGACCACGAGCCCCTCCGCCGCGGCCCGGCGTGCGAGGCGGTAAGTGTAATGGTTGACCGACGTGGTCTCGCGGATAAAAAGCGCGTCGTATTCCAGAAGGCGGCCCTGGTCCTCCTTGGTGATGAGCTCCGCGGACATGTCGAGGGCCTCCGCCGCGCGGATGAATTTCTGGATCGCCTTCGCGTCGGACGGACCGTTCACTTCCTCCGGATTGTGGAGGATGGCGATGTCGTAGCGCGGGGGCAGCCGCTTGGGGACGGAGAACCGGCGTCCCGAAAAATATTCGGAGGCCACCTCCAGGACAAAGGAAAGCTGCTCCTGCGGGATTTCACTCGCGGAAATGGGGTCGATGCTCTGCAGCAGCCATTTATTGTTGTACACAAAATGGGCCCGCAGCAGGGGCGACGGAAAGAGATTGAACAGGTGCTGGGACAGCCGGCTGTATTTCTTCGCGATATTCTTGCCGAAGTAGACGCTGAGCGTGAAACGCCGTGTCTGCAGAGGTTCCAGGCTTTTCTGGATGATGTCATCCAGCTCGTCCGACACGTACCGGATGATCCGCTGGGACTTCATGTCCTGGATGGTCATAACGCTGGGCAGCGGCGTGTGGCCCCGGGCCGTGGAGATCAGGGAAACGTAATAGCCGAGGCTCTGGTACCGGTAATCCCGGCAGAGGTTGAACACCTTGGCGCCGCGCATCTCACCGTAGCGCTCCTCCAGCAGATAGGATTTGGCGGAGACAAGTTCGACGCCGGGGATGTTCAGCGGCCATTCTTTGGGTGCGGTGACGACGATCAGGATCGGCATATCTCGGTCGGGTTGCGCTCCGGGTTAGTGGGGCTCGATGACCAGCAGGTTGGCGTCATACGTCAGGATTCCCAGCAGAATGGCCCCGATGAGTCGCTGCAGGTCGACGGCATAGGCCTGATCGGAGGAGTAGGGATTCTGACGCAGGGGATCCGCAATCTGCACCTTGCGCAGTCTCTGGTCGTATCCGGTCAGAACGACGAAATGACCGGTGGGTTCGCCCCGGATGTCGTCCGGCACCAGGCGCTGGCCCTCCGACGTCTCGCGGCTGGACCGATACAGATAGGTGGACAGAAGTCCGGTGAGGATGGGGATGGAACGGCTGAGCGTTCTGCGGATGATCTGCGCCGTGCCGTCCTCGAAACGGATCCGTCCGCCCTTGCGCAGAAAATCCAGGTAGGCCCGGCTGGCGTCGCGGACCCGGTCCTGCGGGTGCTCCTTCGCCTGAAGCAGCAGTTTTTCGCGCAGGCTCCGCTCTCCGGCGTCGAACCACGTCGGATCGAAAATCTGGAGATTGTACGTGTAGATGGTGGCCTTGTATCCGCGGTCCAGGGCATGGTGCGCGAGATACACCGCCATGGTGCCGCCGTCCTCGAGCGGACGGACCTCGGAGATGACGCGATCGAGGGGAAGCACCTCGCCGAAGTACCGGTAAACCGCGTGAAGACTGGTGGGCCCGCAGGTGGTGTCGTCGGGTTGCGGCAGAATTTCCAGAACGAGCTTTTTTCTCATGACCGGTTCAATCGGGCGGCCAGAAGCATGGTCCTTCTGGTTCCAGTTTTTCTGGATGATCGGAGATTGGGCTTCTGGCCGCTCCGACGAGTTGGATTCCCCGCCGCTTGCCTTCAACCCAAAAGCATATAATAGCTTGGTCCCGCGAAGCGGGCGGCGTCCATCATCCAGGTTTTTGACGATATTCCGCTGCTTGAGTCTGGTTCACACATAATGATGAAAAAATAGCAAAAAAGCAATTGTTTTTTATGGCCCAAAACGGCTGAACCGCACCTTGACTTTTCAGCGGGTTTTACGTACTTTATCGAGGTCCGGTTGTGCCGGAATGAATGACCCCGCCGCCCCGCATCGCTGGACCGGGGAATCAGACCCGTCGGAGCAGCCGGAAGCCCGTTCTACAATCACTCCAGAAAATCACACACAGAAAACGGTCTTCTGGCAGCCCGATCGAACGGAGAAACATGGATTTACCGGAACTGACACGGCGTCTGGTCGCAATCGATTCCATCACCGGGAACGAGGCCGGGCTTGTCCGTTTTCTGAAGGATTTCCTCGAGGCCGCAGACATGGCCGTGACGCTGCAGCCGATCGGCGGCGGACGCTCGAACCTCCTGGCTGTTTTCGAAGAGCCCTCGGTGGTTCTGTCCACCCATCTCGACACGGTTCCACCCTTCATCGGCCCCTCGGAGGATGACCGGCGGATCTACGGCCGGGGCGCATGCGACGCCAAGGGCGCGATGGCGGCAATGATACAGGCCGTCCTGACGCTTGCCCGCGAAGGCGTGCGCGACGCGGGCCTGCTTTTCGTCGCAGGGGAGGAAAAGGGAAGCGACGGCGCCCGTGCCGCCAATGCGCTGCCGAACCGGTGCCGCTTCCTGATCAACGGCGAACCGACTGAAAACAGGCTGGCGCTCGGCTCCAAGGGCGCGCTCCGTTTCCGCCTATCCGCGGCCGGAAGGCCTGCCCATTCGGCCTATCCGGAGCGTGGCGAATCCGCGATCGAAAAACTGCTGAACGCATTGAACTGCCTCCGGAGAATGCCCCTTCAGACCCATGACGTGCTCGGTTCGGAATCCCTGAACATCGGCACGCTGTCCGGGGGGACCGCGGCGAATATCGTCCCGGACCGCGCGGAGGCGGAAGCGATGATGCGTTGCGTCGGCCCGGCTTCCGAAACGGAAACGCGCGTCCGGCTGGCCCTGGGGAACGGCGTCGGGATGGAAACCCTGTTTTCCTGTGAACCCGTCTTTCTGCAGGCGGTGGAGGGTTTCGAGACCACGGTCGTTTCCTACACGACCGATATTCCGCTTTTGAGCCGCTGGGGCCGCCCACTCCTCATGGGGCCGGGATCCATTCTGGACGCGCACGCGCCGCACGAGTCCGTCGCCAAAAGCGAACTGGAAGAAGCCGTTTCCCTCTACATGCGGCTGGTCGCGCGCCTCAAGGAATCCGGAGAAGCCCGGCTGTGATCGTCATGAAATTCGGCGGCGCCACGCTGAAAGACGCGGCCGCGGTCCGAAACGTCCTCCGCATCGTATCGGACCGGCTGAAGCTCCGGCCCCTGCTGGTGGTTTCGGCCATGGGAAAGACGACGCGGCGTCTCCTGGAATCGGCCGAAGCGTCGGCTTCGGGAAAACGCGGTCCGGCCATGGACGCGCTCTCGGAAATTCGGCGGAATCATGACACCGCGGGCCGGGAGCTCGTGACGGACTGGACCGCGTCGCAGGAAGCCGCCCGGTTTCAGGACTGCTTCGAGGAACTGGAGCGACTGCTGGGGGGAATCGCGGTACTGGGGGAACTGTCCCCGCAGTCCCAGGACAAGGTGCTGTCCTACGGGGAACTGCTCTCATCGCTTCTGATGTGCGGGGCGCTGAGGAGTATCGGCATTGACGCCGACTGGCTCGATTCGAGGCGGCTGGTTCTGACGGACGACCGTTTCACCCGCGCGCGCTGCCTGGAGGAGGAGTCGTCCGGCCGAATTAGCGAAGCGGTCCTCCGATCAGTCGAAACAGGGCGCGTCCCGGTTCTACAGGGATACATCGGCTCCACGCGGCGCGGGCTCACCACGACGCTCGGATTCGAGGGATCCGACTATACCGCAGCCCTGACCGGCGCCGCGGCCGGCGTTTCCGAGATACAGATATGGAAGGACGTTCCGGGCATCATGACCGCCGATCCGGAACGCGTGCGGGATGTCCTGACCGTCAAGTCCGTCTCGTACCGGGAGGCGGCCGAACTCACATTCTGGGGCGCCCGCGTCCTGCATCCGAAAGCAGTCGATCCGGCGGTCCGTTGCGGCATCCCGATCCGGATCGCGCATACCGCCCGGCCCGACGCGGCGGGCACGATCGTTTCGGATGAAGAGACGGCCGGACGGAACCGGATCAAATCCATTTCCTTCCGGTCGCCGGTGACCTGGGTCCGCCTGTCCTCAGGCGAATCCCCGGGCTGGACCCTCCTGTCCCGGGCGGTCCTCGAAGCGGAGAAAGCCGACATCGAACTGGGACTCGCGGCCGCGGCCGGACACGACCTGTCGCTGACTTTTTCGCCGGGACCCGGCGCGGATTCCTTCCTGGAATCCCTGAGCCGGCTCGGCCGGCCGGTTATCCGGACACAACGGGCCGCTGTCGCCCTGGTCGGCGCCGGCCTGGATGCGTACCGGGGGGCACTGAATGAATGGGTCGGCGGCGCGCTGGATCCGGCCGACGAAGGTTTCTTCTGCGGCGTATCGCCGGTTTCCTGCGTTCTGATCGTCCGGTCCGATGCGGCCGAGGACCGGGTCAGGCGCCTGCACCGGCATTTTTTCTCGGATCCGGATTCCGGGCTGTTCGAGATCACTCTAGACGAGGCACCGGCATGAGAATCGGAATCATCGGAACTGGACGGATGGGCGGAACGCTTGAACGGCTCGCGGCGGAGCGCGGTCACTCGGTCATCGCCCGGTTCTGGGACGCCCGTCCGCTCAGGACGGACGCGGAATGCCGGGAGGCGCTGGCAGGCGCCGAAGTCCTGATCGACTTCTCGTCGGCCGAGGCCGTGCCCGGCAATATCCGGGCCGCATCGGAACTCGGTCTGCCGATGGTGGAGGGAACGACCGGGTGGTCCGGTTTTCTGAAAGAGGCGGAGGCGGAAGTCCTGAAGTCCGGGATCGGGTTCGTTCACGCGGCCAATTTTTCCCTGGGCGTCAACCTTTTTTACCGCGTCGTTGAACGCGCTGGCGAATTGTTCTCCGCCTTCAGTCAGTACGACCCCTTCATCGAGGAGGCGCATCATCGATTCAAGAAGGACGCCCCGTCCGGCACCGCCCTCGAATTGCGAGGTCTCCTGTCGCGTTCCTGCCCGGATCGCGATGTGCCGATCACCAGCGTGCGCGCGGGATACATACCGGGACTGCACGCCGTGAGCTTCGACTCGGCCGCCGACACGGTGACGCTGACGCACACCGCCCGCGGACGTGAAGGCCTGGCTGCGGGCGCGCTTCTGGCGGCGGAATGGATCCGCGGCCGATCCGGATTCCATCATTTTACCGAAGTTCTGGACCAGATGCTTGCAGAGAGGATCTCATGACCGAACACCGCAAATCCGATTCCCGCGCGAAAGGGAATGCGCTCGCTGACAGATTCCGGGGATGCGGCACCGCGCTCGTCACGCCATTCCGGAACGACGGGTCGCTCGACGAGGACGCCCTGCGGCTTCTCGTGGAATGGCAGATCGCGGAGGGCATCGATTTTCTGGTCCCCTGCGGCAGTACGGGCGAGAGCGCCGTTCTGAGCCCTGAGGAGCATCTGGCCGTCGTCCGGATCACGGTGCAAACCGCGGCCGGACGCGTACCGGTGATGGCCGGAGCCGGCGGCAACAACACGCGCCGCGTCGCCGAAACGGCCAGGGCCGTCATCGAGGAGGCCGGCGCGGATGCCGTTCTCTCGGTCACGCCGTATTACAACAGGCCCACCCAGGAGGGGCTCTACCGTCATTACGAGGCAGTCGCCGCGTCCGTGAAAGCGCCTGTCTTCCTCTACAATGTCCCCTCCCGCACGGGCGTGAACCTGCTCCCGGACACCGCGGTGCGTCTCGCGGCCGTTCCCAACATCGCCGGCATCAAGGAAGCCTGCGGAAACATCGAACAGATCACGGAACTGGCCGTGAAGAAACCGGATGATTTTCTTCTCCTGTCCGGGGACGACGCCAACACCGTTCCGATACTTTCCCTGGGAGGGGATGGTCTCATTGCCGTGGTCTCCAACGAAATGCCGTCCGAATCGGTCGCGCTGGTCCGGGCCGGCCTGAAGGGAGACTTCGGCGAGGCGATGCGGATTCAGAAACGTCTGTACCCTCTGATGCGAGTCAATTTCATCGAAACCAGCCCGGCGCCCGTCAAGGCGGCGCTCGCGCGGATGGGCCGCATACAAGAGGTGCTCCGTCTCCCGCTGGTGCCGGTCAAGCCCGAGAGCCGTGCCTCCATTGATTCGGTTCTCTCGGATCTCGGACTGGCCCGGACGGTTGGAAAGGAATCCGCGTGAATCTGAGGCAACGGATCGAAGAGGCGTACGGCCGCTCGCAGTCGGGAGCGCCATCCGCGGAGGATCGCGCTCTGTTCCGTACCTTCATGGACGAATTGAACGCGGGCCGCGTGCGCGCGGCCGAAAAAACCGAAGGCCGCTGGACGGTAAACGCCTGGGTGAAAGAGGGCATCCTTCTCGGTTTCCGGCTCGGCGTTCTGACGGACTATTCCGTGAACAGCCGTTTTGTTTTTTACGACAAGGATACGTTTCCCCTGAAAACCTTCGGCATCGGCGACGGCGTGCGCATCGTTCCGGGCGGATCGGCCATCCGTGACGGCGCGCACATCGGACGGAATGTGACCTGCATGCCGCCGATGTACGTGAACGTCGGCGCATATGTCGACGACGGCACCATGATCGACTCGCACGCGCTGGTGGGTTCGTGCGCTCAGATCGGCCGGCGCGTCCACATCAGCGCCGGATCGCAGATCGGCGGCGTGCTGGAACCCGTCGGATCCCTTCCGGTCGTCATCGAGGACGACGTGCTCATCGGCGGGAACTGCGGGATCTATGAAGGAACCGTGGTCGGAACCGGAGCGGTGATCGGAGCCGGAACGGTCATCACCGGTTCCACACCGGTCTACGATCTCGTCCATGACCGGATTCTGTCACGCACAGCGGACGGTCCGCTGACCATTCCCGCGAATGCCGTGGTCATCCCGGGAACGAGGCCCATTCAGTCCGGCCCGGGCCGGGAGAGAGGATTGTCCGTATACACGCCCATTCTGGTCAAGTACCGGGATGAAAAAACAGACCGGTCGGTTCAGCTCGAGGATATTCTGCGCTGATCCGCGAATGACGGACAAAACAGAGGCCGTTTCCGGCGATTCCGGGACGGCCTTTTATTTTTTGATTTTCAATTGGTTATTGCCTTGACTTTAAGGCGCTTTTTCGGTAAATTTATTTTTCCAGGACTCATTCATAACTGGAACCGATATGGGTCAAACCCTTGTTCAGAAAATACTTGCGAGAAAAGCCGGAAAAGAATCGGTACAAATCGGCGAAATCGTGGTCGTCGAACCCGATATGGTCATGTCCCACGACAATGCGGCACTGGTGATCCGGCAATTCGAGGAAATCGGCGTTCCATCCGTTTGGAATCCTGATAAGATCGTCATCCCGCTGGATCATCGGACCCCGGCGGAATCCCTGAAAACCGCCAACGCACACAAGACGATCCGTGAATTCGTGAAACAGCAGGGCATACGCCGGTTCTACGACATCGGTGAAGGGATCTGTCATCAGATCATGCTGGAAAGAGGGCACGCCCTTCCCGGGCAGCTGATCCTGGGGACGGATTCGCATACCACTTCCTACGGCTGTGTCTGCGCCCTGTCCACCGGCATCGGCGCCACGGAGATGGCCGCGGTCTGGGCGACCGGAAAGACCTGGCTCCGGGTCCCTGAAACCATACGAATCCGCGTCGATGGGAGGCTCCCGGGCAACGTTTACGCGAAGGATCTGATTCTTTCTCTGATCGGCCGGCTCGGAAGCGACGGGGCCGATTACCGCAGTGTCGAATTCAGCGGCGGCACCGTCGACGCCATGAGTGTTTCCGAACGCTTCACCCTCTGCAACCTTTCCATGGAAATGGGGGCGAAATGCGCGTTTGTCGCTTATGACCGGACCACCGCCGCTTTTCTCGGATCCGCGGCAGGCACGGTGCCGGACGCGCCGTCCCCGGATCCGGACGCGGACGTCCGGTCCGGTTTCACGGTCCGCGCGGAGGAACTGGTCCCTCAAATCGCCTGTCCCCACCGGGTGGACAACGTGAAGCCGGTCGCCGAATTGGCCGGACGCCGCATCCACCAGGCTTTTCTGGGATCCTGCACGAACGGAAGAATCGATGACTTTCGAATCGCGGCCGAGCGGATGGCGGGGAAACGGATCCATCCGGACGTGCGCTGTATCGCCATTCCCGCGTCCCGCGGCATCCTGAGGGAAATGGCGTCCGGTGGCATACTGGAGACCCTGCTCGCCGCCGGCGTCACGGTCTGCAATCCCGGCTGCGGCCCGTGCCTGGGCGCGCATCAGGGCATCCTGGCCGACAATGAAGTCTGCATCTCCACGACCAACCGGAATTTCAAGGGACGGATGGGTTCTCCCTTGTCCGAAGTGTACCTCGCCAGTCCGGCCTCGGTGGCCGAGTCCGCCCTGGCCGGCGTCATCACGGTGCCCTGACCCCCCATCCCGAAAACCGAGAGGAACTGAACCGCATGTCCGAAGAACTCAAGCGCCAGCTCGCATCCGACGAAGAACGCATCCAGAATCTATGGAGGCATCTTTGACATCGCATCCCGGAAAGAAAAGGCGCTTCAGCTCGAACAGCTCACCGCGCAGCCTGATTTCTGGAGCGACAACGAGAAGGCCCAGGGCATCCTGAGACAGATCACTGAACTGAAAAGCTGGACCGGCCAGTGGGATTCGATCCGCGCGCAGTTCGACGACCTCTCGGGATTTCTCGCTCTGGCGGCCGAAGAGAACGACGCGTCGGCCCTCAAGGAGGTGGAGCGGGGCCGGATCCGTCTCAACGAAGCGCTGGCCGACCTGGAACTGCGGCGCATGCTCGGCGGAGAAGATGACGGACGCAACGCCATCCTCACCATCCATCCGGGCGCCGGCGGCACAGAATCGCAGGACTGGGCGGAAATGCTGTTCCGGATGTATCTCCGCTTTGCCGAGCGCCGTCAATTCCAGTCCGACGTCATGGACTACCAGGACGGGGACGAGGCCGGTCTGAAAAGCGCCTCCATCGGCATCAAAGGCGTGAACGCCTACGGCTACCTGAAAGCCGAGGCCGGCGTTCACCGGCTTGTCCGCATTTCTCCGTTCGACGCGAACAAGCGGCGGCACACTTCCTTTGCGTCCGTTTTCGTCTACCCGGAAATCGACGAGTCCATCACGGTCACCATCGATCCCTCGGAACTCCGGATCGACACCTACCGGTCCTCGGGCGCGGGCGGCCAGCATGTCAACAAGACCAGTTCCGCGGTCCGGATCACCCACATCCCGACCGGCATTGTGACGCAGTGCCAGAACGAACGGTCCCAGCACCAGAACAAGGCGAACGCGATGA